>JASHOL010000108.1 GCA_030041135.1 Streptosporangiaceae bacterium
CGCCGCATGGCTAACGCCTGTCGCTGGCTGCCGGGCGATGGTCAGGGCCATCCCACTCGGTTTTGAGCACTGCGTACATGGCGCCGTCGCTGCGGGTCCCATCGCTCATTGCCCCATAGCCGCGCAGGATCCCCTCGAGCTGGAAGCCCAGGCGCGCGAGCACAGCACGCATCGCCCTGTTTCCGACGTCAGTGCCGGCCTGCACGCGCTCAGCCTTGGCCCTCTCGAACAGCCACGTCGTCAGCAACTCGACGGCCTCAGCGCCGTATCCCTTGCCACGGTCCCGCGGCTGGTACAAGATCACACCGATCTCGTAAACGCCCACGGGCAGTGTTTGTGCCGGGCGTGTCCGGGCCTGGATAATCCCGACGAGCCGCCCGTCGCGATCAATCGCCAGATCGAGGCGGCCGCGCCACATGCGCCCCGAGCGGTGTAGCTGCCGCCGGAACTGCTCCGAGGGCTGCGCGCGCCGGTCCTCCGGCCGACGACGCGGATGGGCGGCTTCATCCTGTTGCGCCAGCCCCTGCCAAGCCGTCTCGACCTCTTCGGGCCTGAACGGGCGGAGCCGGATCTGCAGTCCCGGCAGATTCAGCAAGGGCCGTGCCGGGGCCGCAACTGCCTCGACTGATCCGCTGTCAGCGTCCGTCATCGTCGTAGGCACAACGACTTGCCCGGCTGGGGAGTTGGCCATAGCTGTTTGATGGTAACGCTCTGGCACGTCGCTCGCGCATTGGCAGGCGATAGCCGAGCCGGGGGCCGGATTTCAATCTAAGGGGAACACTCCGGCAGTCCGGCCGGTCGCAGCGCCGGGCCCATCGTCATGTCACTGACCTCAGACTCGGCAGGCCGAACGCGAAGCTCGCCGAGGTCATGCTCCGCCAACACGAGCAGTTGCCGCTGCTGATGTTGTGCTTCCTTACCCCGCGTCGCGAGCAGACCGCGCGCCGCGCCCTCGCCGCCAGCGCCGATTCGCTCAGCTTGCGGATCGCCACCGCCGCTATCGATCCGCGCGTGACCTGCCCGGCCGGCACGTCTGGATGCCGCTGCATGGCTCAGGCCGCCAGGTCCGGCCGATCGATCTGGATGACAATCCCTTGGAGGCCGCCCCGTCCGCCTATGCGGCGGACCCGTACCGCTACCGTCTCGACGGCCGACCTCCTGCGGTTGCTGGGTGCATGCCCAGGGCATCTGCGGACGCCACCGGCTGCCGCCTAGCGACGCGTTTGAACGCGTGCTCACGCGGTGTCACGCCCGGTGTCAAGCCCGGTCGCACCGTCTAACGACGGTCAAACGATCAAGAGCCGGGTCGCCATCCGCTGGCGATCCGGCCCTGACCTGCACTTACCTGGTAGCGGGGGCGGGATTTGAACCCGCGACCTCTGGGTTATGAGCCCAGCGAGCTACCGAACTGCTCCACCCCGCGTCGTGTTAATCAACTGTATGGGCACCGGCTGCCGGTGGCAAATCATGGCTCAGGCCAGCAGGAGCTTGCCGCCACCGGCTCGGCAGCCGTCTACCTCGGGCACCTACGAGTAGACGCCGGCTCAGGTACCGGTCGCTGCCGTTGTCGGCGTAATCATCCACAGCACGTAATGAACGCGGGCCGGCGCGGTCGGCAGCTGGGTGAGCTCATGCGGATCTCCGGTCGTGACCAGATTCAGCACGCGGATCGGGCTGCCGCCGAATATGGAGAGCCGGGCCGAGGTCGAGGCAAGCAGTACCGGCCGGCGCCCGGCCGCGGCGATGGCGTGGACCACGAAGTCCACGGCCGCCGCCGGCTGACCGGCCATCGACGCGGTCGGCACCCCGCACATGCCCCTGACCACCTGCATGAACTGCTCAGCTGCGGTCGCGTCAACCACGATGACCGTGGCATCGTGTGGCATCTGCGCGCAGAGCTGATCGACGGCCAGGATCTGGCCGGCGCCGGTGCGCTGCAGCGCCATCCCCTGGGCTACCGGCTGCAAGCCGCCGCCTCGGCCGATGTGGCTGAGACCAACGCCGAATGTGGTGGAGATGGTCGGCACCAGCATCGCGGCCGAGCAGAACAGGCCGACGACAGTCGCGGTAGCCCGGCTCGCGCCACGATGACGAGCCCTGACCGCCAGCCAGGACGCAGCCCAGAGCGCACCGATGATCAGCCCAGGCAACACGACCACTACGAGCCTGCGGCTAGCCCATGGCTGATCGGGCACGATGTCAGGTCGCCAGAGGACCGCAGCCGACCCGACACAGAAGATCGCCAGCGGCAGCGCCCACATCCGCAGCTGTCCGTTCGGGTCCCGCCAGGTCAGCAGGCCGCGCAGGCAGCGCCGGACGAGGAGCACGATGCCGAACCCGCCTAGCAGCACGGTCGGCAGGCCGATATACCAGATCACCCAGTACAGCGTCTGCTCCGCATAGGTGCGGGTCGGATCCACCCGCAGGCCCTGCTGGTGCTGCAGCGCCGCGATGAAGTGAATGGTCGCGGCGCTCGGGTGGCCGCGCACGGTCTGGACATAGGGCCGGATGGCGAAGCCGATCAGCACCGCGGCGGCGAGCAGCGCGCCCGCCCCAGGCAGCCACCGCAACGGGATGCTTCTCAGGATCCTCGGCACCACACGGCGCACGGACGCGAGTCGCTTGAGCTGCCCGCCGATGACGCATAGCACGAGCAGCCATATGGCGGCGAGACCAGCGATGGCCACGGTTTGGCCGATGGTGTCGACGAACGCCCGGTCGAGCAGGAACGCGCCGAGCCCGCCGTAGACCCCGCCCACGATGAATCCAATAAGGAACGGGGTCGCCTGTGGCCGGCGCCCGACGAAAAGGATCGCGACGAACGGGACAACCGGCAGCAGGTACAGCAGGCTGTCGAGACTGATTAGCACGGCCAGGCCCAGAGCCAGGCCAGCCAGTCCTGCCAGCGCGCTTGGCGGGCTGGGCCAGGCGGCCCAGTCAACCGCCAATAGGAGCCTGCGCACGCGCGCGGAAGTCCGGCGCACGAGCGCGGTGAGGCGGCCCGCGAGCCCGGCGCGGCTCGGGTCGGGTCTCACCGGAGGTAGCACGACGGTGTCCGTCGCGGCCGACTCGTCATCAGCAAGCCCGTCGGCAAGCGACCCGGCGGCAATGGCCCCATCGGGCAGTCCGGCACCCTCCGAGCTGCCGGCCGCGACCGCAGTTCCGCCGCCAGCGACCGCAGTTCCGCCGCCAGCGTCCACTCCGCTGCGGGCGTCCACTCCGCCGCCAGCGTCCACACCAACAGGAGCGACCCGCCTACTGAAAGCGCGCAAAGTCAGCGAGTCGGCCAGCAGGCACAGGCCGCCGAACAGCACGATCTGCAGGGCCGTCTCGCTCAGTGTCGAGCGGCTCACGTACTGCTGCGGCAGGCTCAGGCCTAGGACTAGCGCTCCGGCCGGCGCCCACTGCGGGCCGACCAGCCTGGCAATCAATCCGGCGAAGCTGAGTTCAGCCAGCCCCCCGAGTATGGGGCCCACGGCGCCGGCGCCCGTCAGCCCGTGGGCCCAGAAACCGGCGGCCAGCAGCATCGGCATCCCGGTCGTGACGGCCGGCACGACCGAGCTGCCACTGGCAAGGAAGCCGATGCTGGCGAAGCTCAGGCCGTGATGCGCCCCGCCGAAGGCCGACAGAGACTGCGGGATGGGCAGCGAGCCATGCTGCGCGATCCAGTAGCCGGCCTGCAGGTAGGTACCCGCATCACGGAGCACGATGACCGACTCGGAACTTTCCCGCAGCTGCCACGCGGTTAGCCCGGCGACGACGGCTACGGTGGCCAGCAGGCCGAACCATGCCGTCCAGCCTGGGGCTACCTGGCCCCTGGCGCCGAGCCGGGGCCACGCGGCTGGTATCGCTCGGAGGCCGTTGACTGTGAGCGCAGCTGCCAACGGCACGGAGATCAGCAGCATGGGCACCGGCAGGAAGTCGCCGCCCAGCAGCAGCGGCAGCCCGGGTATCAGCCACGCCACGACGAGTACCGCCGGGAGCACGGTCAGCCGCGCGAACGCCAGCCCGGCGGCTTCGCCCACCCTGGCCCGCGGGCTGACATCAGGTTGGCGGCCACTCCCGGACTTGGCCGCAGGCGCAGGCCGGGCGACCCGAAGCCCGACCAGCCAGGCCAGCGAAGCCAGCAGGCCGGCGACGGGCGCGGTCGCCCGGCGGATGATCCCAGTTGGCGAAGGCCTGGGGGGATCAGGGGGTGCGGGCGCGGGCGCTGACGTACGCGTCCCGGCCGACGCGATACCGGAGGCCTGATCCAGACCCCCGGCACCGGTCAACTCGGCGTCAGCCGGCTGCTCGCTGCCGGCTGTGCCGTCCGGGCGGTCGGTTGGGCGCACCGGTCAACTTTAGAGCGGAGTCGGCCAGGTCCCGAACCGATGACCACCCAAGTAACAACCAAATCCGCGATCCGCCGCGGCCGGCCGGGCGACGCGCACGACCAGCGCGCCGCGATCTCGCCCTATCCCAATCTTTATTCGCTCGGCGGCATTGGGCCTGGTAGACGCCGTTCAAGTCGACGTGCGACCCAGTGGCCGGGCCCTTTCCCGATGCGCTCGGCGCGGGAAGCGTCGAAGACGACGAGCCGCCACCAGGATTTCCGGTAAATAGCCGCGGACGCCGATGAGGCTCAGGCGAAGGGACACGCCACAGCCGTCGCCAGGGTTGGTTACGCGCCGGGCGGGTACACCCCGCCTGGGAGGACGGCGATGGGTCTCGGTAAGGGCTTCCGTGTGTCGCTGAGGCCCTCGTTCCGCCGCTCACCCGCGACTTTGCGCCGACGCCGCTACACCACGCGCCAAAAGATCCTGGGCGGCATGGCGATCTTCTCCGCCGTCCTATTAGTGGGCGTGTCGCTCGACGCCTACCTCAACTTCCGGGCCGACTGGGACGGCGTCATACGGATCAACGTGCAAAAGGATCTGCGGGCCGCAGGAGTCAAACTTCCTCCGCCCGATCCGAACGCCATGAACATCCTGCTGATCGGCTCGGACTCCAGGGCCGGGGCGAACCGCCAGTTCGGCGCCGGCATTACCGGCCAGCGCTCGGACACCATCATGGTCGTGCACATCGCGCCCGACGCACACGAGGTCGTGGTGCTGAGCCTGCCGCGGGACACCGTCGTCCCGATCCTGAACTGCACGCCCGAAGACGGCTCACCGGGCCAGACCGCGCAGCCGGGCCAGATCGAGCAGATCAACGCGACGTTCGCCTACGGCGGGCCAGGGTGCCTCTGGGAGACCGTCGAGGCAACTACGGGCATCCACCTCAACGACTTCATCGAACTGACCTTCACCGGCTTCGAGCATGTCATCGACGACCTCGGCGGGGTCAACGTGTGCCTGCCGGTCGCGATCAACGACACCGACTCCAAGCTGCACCTCAGCGCGGGCAAGCACCACATCGGGGGCCAGGAAGCGCTGGCGTTCTGGCGGGTCCGCTACATCGGCGACGGCTCTGACCTGCAGCGCATCGAGCGGGATCAGTACTTGATGGCGGCCGTGCTGCAGGGCATCGAGCACAGCGGCCTGCTCAGCAGCCCGACCGAGTTGTACCGGGTCATCACCGACATCACGCGGAATCACCTCGTCGCGACCGACACGGGCCTGACGCCGGGGCAGCTGCTGACGATGGGGGAGGACCTGCGTGCTACGTCGGGCAGCGCCGTGCACTTCATCGAGGCGCCGGTGGTCCCTTACCCAGGCAACCCGATGGCCTGGGTCCAGTGGGAGGAGCCACAGGCCGCCAGGCTGTTCGCCGCCATTGCCCACGACACCCGGCTGCCAGGCACGAGCAGGCCGGCCAGGCTCAAGAAGGGCAGCCCGCCTGTGCTGGCCAGCGTCAACCCGTCGGAGGTGCGCGTTAGCGTGCTCAACGGTACGACCACTTCGGGCCTCGCCACCTCGACCTATGACGACCTCGCCAGCCTCGGATATACCCTCGTCGGCCAGCCAGGCGACGCCGCCAGCCCGGACTACGTCAAGTCCGTGATCGAGTACCCGTCGGCCGCCGGCCTGCCGGCCGCACAAACGCTGGCGCGCCTCGTCGGCAACTCCCGGCTGGTCGCCGACCCGGCCGTGACTCCAGGAACCGTGGTGCTGATCCTGGGCTCGACGTTCGCGGGCCTCAACACCGCGGCGGACTCGGCGTCGACGAGCCCGACCCCCAGCCCCAGCGCCACGCCAAGCCCCAGTCCAAGCGCCGGCTCAGCGCTCCAGAACGTGCAGAAGCAATACGGCGGCATCAGCGGAAACGTATCGATCTGCAGCGACTCGGGGGTTTTCTCTGGCCCGGACGGCCAGTAGCCAGCGATCCCGCCGAGCGCCCCCGTCGTCCGGCATTTCGCCGCCCATGAGGGGAACGAGGGGGTGTCCGGGCGCGCGTCTTGCGCCAGCTGACCGGCTAGCGCCTCACCCAGACGTTCGGGACCGGCCCCGGCAGGTGTATCTCGTGGTAAGCGCTCGCACCGCCCGGCATGCGCTTCAGGATCTCGTTGATGGACCCGCCGGACCACGGGGCCGAGCAGCCCACGTAGTAGGCGACCGATGGCGAGAAGATCACACAGGGCGGCTTGATCCCGTGGTCGCGCAGGTAGCTGGCCTTCCAGGCGAACGGCCGGACCGCGGCCGCGCTCGCGGTCTCGCTGACCAGGACCACGTGCTGGGTGATGACGCCGACCAGCAGGAAGGCGGCCGCGATCGCCGCGCCGACGCGTTTCAGGTCGGACTTCGTGGCGAGCCAGACGGCACCATCGGCCGCGATGATCGCGAACAGGGCCCAGGTCGGCAGCAGGTAGCGCGGAGCCCCGAACGGCACGAACAGGATGTAGCACGCCGCGCACCAGACTCCGGTGACGACGGCAAGCACGCTGGATGCCTTCGCCCGCGTGCGCCAGGCCGCGCAGAGGCCGACCGCGACGAGCACGAGCAAGCCCATCCACCACAGGGTCAGCAGTGGGTAGTTCCAGCCAGGGCAGGACGCGTTGGACGGGCAGTACCACGGCCCGCTCAGCGTCTTGGCCTGCATGATCAGCGAGAAGGTCAGGCCGAACTTGGGCGGCTCCTGGCCGGCCAGCGTGATCCGGCTGAACAGGCCGCCGAACCACAGGTAGGCCTCGGCGACCCAATCCAGCGTTCCGAGCGCTGTGCCCGCGATCATCGCGGCGAGCACACCTGGCTGGCGCCAGCGCCGGATCAGGAGGGCCGCCAGGAAGGTCGGAGCCAGCACGAACGCGATGTTCTGGGGCCGGAGCAAGACGACGAAGAAGGAAACGAACCCGATGAGCGGGACGACGAGCCTGGGCTGCCAGCGGTCGCCGGCCGAGTGCAGCAGGAGCCCGGTAAGCGCCAGCGCCCCGAAAGCGGCCCAGAGGTCTGGGTAGACCTGCACACCGCTGAGCTCAGTGATCGCCAGGCTGCCGAAGATGAACCCGCCGAGGGCGAGCACCCAGGCCGGCCGTAGCCCGCGCCAGCACAGCAGCGACAGCCCGAGCCCCAGGGCCGAGAGGAAAGCCATCCAGATCCGCAGGGCCATCAGCGAGGTGGTCAGCAGCGTGACCGGAGCGGCTAGCAGCCCCGCCCCGTGCCCATGCACCGGCGGCAGGTAGACCGCCGAGTGCTGCGCGCTCGTGCGGGCGATATAAGTGATCTCGTCGGCACCCAGCGGGAGCCGCAGCAGGTTCGGGAGCATCTGGACGAGCAGGAACAGCACCGAGACGCCGAGAATCCAGCCGAGGCCGTCGGGTCCGAACCACGGCCGCCTGACCGGTTTCCCGGCGTCCTCCGGCCGCTGCCCGGCATCCTCAGGCCGCACGCGTTGTCGAGTGTCCTGCACGGTCGATCTCCCTCTGCGGACGAATAAACCCGGCGTCCGCCGAACTCATGCTCTGGACCCGCCCGCTGGTTTCGCCGATGTAACGGCCGAGCAGATCTTAGGGGCGGCCAGCCCAGGCTCACCTGACCGTACCGTAAACTACAGACCGGCTTTCCCGGCGGTTACCGTCAGCCACCGGGTAGGCATATCCATAACTTGCGCTTGATACGCATCAGGTCAAAGGTCAGCTAAGTGCCTGGCCTGCGCTATCTTTGCGGCTACCATCTGGCTCCAGATCGGTACCAACTGTCGACCGCCCGAGGCACGGAGGTAGAGGGTGGGACTCGCCACGCCGGCGGTCAAGTCCTCCCAGGAGACTGCGGAGGAGCGACCGGGACCACGATCGATCGGGCCGTACCTGGTGCTGGCCGCTTACTTCCTCGGCGCGCTCTACCAGACGATCCAGCTGTGGGCCGATCCGGCCAGCCGGATGCAGGCCGGCGATGTCAACGACGTGGACCAGGCGAGCTGGTTCATGCGCTACAGCGCCGAGGCGGTCTCCCATTTCCGGCTGCCGGCGCTGGTGACCGGCGCGATGAATGCCCCGCACACGGTGAACCTGATGTGGAATACCTCGCTGCTGCTGCCGGGCGTGATCATGACCCCGGTGACCTTGCTGGCGGGTCCGCAGGTATCGCTGAACATCTTGCTGTTCGTGGCCCTGGCCGGGTCGGCGGCCGCGATGTATTTCGTGCTCCGCCGGTGGGGTGCCAGCGTGCTGCCGGCCGGCCTGGGCGGGGCGCTGTACGGGTTCTCCCCGGCCATGATCGGGTCGGGGATCGGCCATTACCACCTGGTGCTGGCGATCGTGCCGCCGCTGATGATCGATGCCCTGCTGCGGATCGTGACCGGCCGGGGCCGCCCGGTCCGCACCGGCATCTGGCTGGGCGTGCTGGCCGCGGCCCAGCTGTTCATCGGCGAGGAAGCCCTCATCGACACCTGCATCGCCGGCGGCGTGCTGCTGATCGTGCTGATCGCCTGCCGGCCCGCCAGCGTGCTGGCCGGCGCCCGGCACAAGCTCGCCGGCCTGGGATCGGCGGCCGTGGTGGCGCTCATCCTGTCCGCCAGGGCCCTGTGGGTCCAGTTCCACGGAGTCTCGCTGTCCAAGGGCGGCGCGTACAACGTGGTCATGCACAATGGGAAGCCCACCCACCTGTACACGATCCCGTACGCGTGGGTGGTGCCGTCCGGCCGGGTGCTGCTGCACACGTACGCGTCCGAGGCCATCGCGAACAGCTACCCCCAGCCCTCCCCTGAGTACCTGGCCTACCTCGGCATTCCGCTGATCATCGTGCTGGCGGCGGCCGGGATCTGCTTCTGGCGGAACCTCTACATCCGGGTCGCGTTCCTGGCCTTCCTGCTGCTGGAGGTGCTGTCGCTGGGCGGCCAGCCGATCGGCCCCTACCCCGGCAAGCTGCTGCCCTGGTACTGGCTGCAAAACGTGCCGGCCCTGAAGTCCGTCCTGCCGGACCGGCTCACCATCCTGGCCGACGGGGCGGCGGCCGCCGTGCTCGCGTTCGCGCTGGACGAGGCCATCAGGCGGTGGCAGGCCAGCGGCAAGGTCCGGATGGACACGATCCTGCATAACCCGTTCATCGTGTGCTACGGCATCACCTTCATCGCCCTGGCGCCGCTCTTCCCGACGCTCTACAACGCGGTCCCTGTGGCGACGGCTCCGCCTGGCTATTCGACGACGTTCACCGCGCTGCACCTGCCGTCTGACGCGACAGTCCTGGTCGTGCCCGTGCCCAACGGCAGCCTGACGTCGCCGCTGCGCTGGTATGCCGACAGCGGCGTCCCTGAGCAGATGATCGGCGGCGACTTCATCGACGTCAGCGTCCGTGGCCACGAGTCACGATCGGGCCGGGCCGGGCAGACTCCGCTGACCGAATACCTCAATGCCCTGCAGGCGAACATGACGCCGACGACCATCCCGACGAGAGCGCGGATCGTGGCGCAGATGGCCGCGTGGAAGCCCGCGGCGATCATGGCGTACTGCTCACCCGGTGGCGAGCTGAGTCAGTTCCTGACCAGGGAGTTCGGGCCGCCCCAGGTCCGTAGTGGCTACTGGCTCGGCTGGCGGCTGAACAGCTCAGGCATGTAGCAGGCCTAGGGCTAGCGGACGCCCTGCGGGCGGAACTGAACGCTGATCCGCGGACCGGTCGGCCTGGACGTTTTCGGGACCGCGTGCTGCCAGGTGCGCTGGCAGCTGCCGCCCATCACGAGGAGGTCGCCGTGGCCGACTTCGTGCCGCAGGGTTGGGCCGCCGCCACTCCGGGGCCGCAGCAGGAGCGGGCGCGGCGTGCCCAGGGACAGGATCGCGACCATCGTGTCTTCCTTGCTGCCCCGGCCGATGGTGTCGCCATGCCAGGCAACGCTGTCTTTCCCGTCCCGGTACAGGCACAACCCGGCCGTCGCGAACGGCTCCCGGTCTTGGCTAACACAGGGCTCGGCTCGATAGTGGTCGTCGAGCGCGTCCCTGGCTTGGGTGAGCACCGGGTCGGGCAGCTCTTCATCCTCGGCGTAGAAGCACAGCAGCCGGGGGACGTCAACTACGCGGTCATACATCTTGCGGCGCTCGGCCCGCCAGGGCACGACCTGCAGCAGCCGGTCGAACAGTTCGTCGGCGCCGGCCAGCCAGCCGGGCCTGAGGTCCACCCACGCACCGTGCGCCAGCTCGGTCCGCTCGACGGCATCACCGAGCAAGCCCAGCCTGGGCTCGTCGGTCAGATCCAGCAGGGACCCCTGCAGTGCGGCGTTCATACATTCGATGATACGCGCCTAGTTCCGATATGTGTTCGATTTATATGCCGGAAAAAGTGGTGCGTACCGGTCTGGCCGGTGGCTACCGTGGTTGGTTACGGGAGGCGGGGACATGGAGCAGCTCAGCAAGCGGCTGATGAACTGGGCGTCGATCTTGGACGACAAGACGAGGGCACAGGCCGAGCGGGCCGCGTCGATGCCGTTCATCTTCCCGCACGTCGCCCTGATGCCCGATGCGCACCTGGGGCTGGGCGCGACGGTCGGGTCAGTCATTCCGACCGTCCGCGCGATCATGCCGGCCGCGGTCGGCGTCGACATCGGCTGCGGCATGATTGCCGTGCGGACGCAGTTCACGGCGGCCGATGTGACGGCACGGTCCCAGAAGGTCAAGCTGACGGCGCTGCGCGAGGCGATCGAGCGAGCCATCCCGCTATCGGCAGGCAAGCACAACGCGTCGGTGCGCGATGCCGGAACGCAGGCGCGGATCACCGAGCTCGAAGAACTCGACGGCGCGGACAGCGCCGATCAGATCGCCGGCAACTGGCGGCTCCAGCTGGGCAGCCTCGGGTCAGGCAACCACTTCATCGAGGTCAGTCTCGACGAGGAGGACCGGGTCTGGCTGTTCCTGCACTCCGGTTCGCGAGGCGTGGGGAACAGGCTGGCGAACAAGCACATCAAGATTGCGCGCACGCAGTGCGAGAGGTGGTGGGTCCAGCTGCCCGACGCGGACCTGGCCTACCTGCCTGAGGGGACTGGCGAATTCTGGGCCTACATCCGCGACCTGCGGTGGGCGCAGCATTTCGCGCTGCTTAACCGGGCCGAGATGATGGCGCGGGTGACCGGCTGCCTGGAGTCCTGGCTGGGCGAGGACGTTGTCGCCGACGAAACCGTCAACACCCACCACAACTACACCGAGCAGGAGGAGCACTTCGGCCAGCAGGTCTGGCTGTCACGCAAGGGCGCGATCGACGCGTCCGCGGGCCGGCCAGGCCTGATCCCTGGCTCCATGGGGACCAGGTCGTACGTGGTGACCGGCAAGGGCTCGAGGATGGCGCTGAACTCCGCGCCGCATGGCGCCGGGCGTGCCTACAGCCGGTCCGCCGCGCGCAAGACGTTCAGCCGCGCCGACCTCGACGCCGCGATGAAGGGCATCGAGTGGCGGCGGACCGACGCGTTCCTTGACGAGATCCCGGCCGCGTACAAGGACGTCGACCAGGTCATGGCCGATGCGGCCGACCTGGTCGAGGTCCGCCATACGCTGCGGCAGATCGTCAACGCCAAGGGCGACTGAGCAGCGGCGCGCTCTGCGCTAACTGGACGCCAGGGGTCGCGGCGGTGCCTTCCAGCGCCTTGCGCGCCTCGGCCTGTTCGTGCTGGACGACGTGCATGACCGCGTTGATCAGGGCCAGGTGCGTGAACGCCTGGGGGAAGTTCCCTAGGTGCCGGCCTGACTTGGCCTCGATCTCCTCGGCGTACAGCAGCAGCGGGCTGGCGTGGGAGAGGACCTTCTCGCAAAGATCGCGCGCCTTGCGGTGCTCGCCGATCTCGGCCAGGGCCGAGACCAGCCAGAACGAGCAGATCGTGAACGTGCCCTCATCGCCGCGCAGGCCGTCGTCGGTGTCCTCGACCCGGTACCGCAAGACCAGCCCGTCGCTGGTCAGCTCCTGCGCGATCGCCCGTACGGTCGCCTTTATCCGCGGGTCATCTGGCGGCAGGAACCGGAGCAGTGGCATCAGCAGCAGCGACGCGTCAAGCGCCGTCGTGCCGTAGTGCTGGCAGAAGACACCACGCTCGTCGAGCGCGTTCGCGCAGATGTCCGCGTGGATCTCGTCGGCTGCATCCTGCCAGCGGGCCGCGATGTCGGTGTCGTCGCGGACCCTGGCGAGCCTGGCGCCCCGGTCGGCGGCGACCCAGCACATGAGCTTGGACGAGGTGAAGTGCTGCGGCTCGCCGCGAACCTCCCAGATGCCGTGGTCCTTCTCCCGCCAGTGCTGCAGGGCGTGTTCGACCTGGTTGCGGGCCATCTGCCAGACCCGGTCGTCGAGCCGGTCCCGAGACCTCGTGTGCAGGTAGAGGGAGTCGAGCACGACGCCCCAGACGTCGTTCTGCTGCTGGGCGTAGGCCTCGTTCCCGACCCGGACCGGCCGAGCGCCCTGATAGCCGTGCAGGTGCTTGAGCTGTTCCTCGGACAGGTCGCACCGGCCATCGATGCCGTACACGATCTGCATGTCGCCCCGGTCCCGCTCGACCACCTCGGTCAGGAACGCGAAGTAGTCACTGGCCTCCCAGTCGAACCCGAGGGTGAACAGGCCCCACAGCGCGAATGTCGCGTCCCGAATCCAGCTGTAGCGGTAGTCCCAGTTCCGCTCGCCCCCCGGAGTCTCCGGCAGCGAGGTGGTCGCCGCGGCCGCGATCGCGCCGGTCGGCGCGAACGTCAGGCCCTTCAGGGTCAGCGCGCTGCGGGTCAGATAGCTGCGCCAGCGGTGATCAGGGAAGTTGCCACGGGCCAGCCAGTGCTGCCAGTGATGTGCGGTCCATACCTGCCGCCTGTACGCCTCGTCATATGTTGTCGGCGGCGGTACGTGGCCCCACGACAGAGCGCAGAACCTGGTGTCGCCCTCGTGCAGCAGAGTGCGCGCCCTGGCGCTCGGGCCCTCTATCCCGATGCGGATGTCTGATGTCAGCGTCAGCGTGAGGTCGTCGAGCCCGGACGAGACGGCCGCCTGGTAATACTCGCGGCCCGTTCGATGCCAGTTCTCCCTGTGCCTGCCGTAGTCGAAGACGGGCTCGCAATCCATGACCAGCTGGACCGTCCCGTTGACGCACCTGACTGTCCGCAACAGGATGTGCTCGGCGTCGTAGTCGGTGGGCGGCCTGGTATGGGAGCTCTTCTGCGGGTGCGTGTGCCGCCACGGGCCCATGATCAGGCAGTCCCTTACGATGATCCAGCCTTCGCCGCAATCCCAGCTTGTCTCCACGACCATGGTTCCCGGCAGGTAGCGCCGGTCGGCCGGTACGGCGACGTCCTCGGGCGCGAACAGGAAGCGGCCGGCGTCCCGGTCGAGAATCGCGCCGAACACGCTGGGGCAGTCGAGCCGAGGCAGGCACAGCCACTCGATCGCGCTGCTCGGCGCGACGAGGGCGGTCACCTCGCAGTCGGAGAGGAAGCCGTAGTCGGCGATCGGCGGATAAGGCGAGAACTCGCTGGCGAGGGTGCTGATCGGGAAGGCGCTCGGGGACGGCGGCGCGAGGCCGTTCGACGACGCATCGGGGTAGCGCCTGCCGGTGAAACCACGCCGTCCCGTGTTGGGCTGGCCGTGCGCGTCGAGGGGCCGCGCCGGGTCGACATCGTCTGGCCGCTCGACGTCGTCTGGCTGGTCGACCTCGTCCGGAGCTTCGGGGCTCGTCTCGGTCGTTATGCCGAGAGCTACGGCCTTCTTGATCGCCTGCTTCTTGCCGACCCGCCCTGTCCTGGCCGCTTTCGTCTGGCCCGCTGCCTTCGCCTTGGCCTGGGTCTTCGCGTGGGCCTCCGTCTTCCTGGGTGCCACCGCGCTCCTCTGCCCTGTCCTCGTCGTAGCCTCTGACGCTGACTCACCGGGCGCCGTCGTTGCCCGACCGATCCTGGCTGAGCCGCCAGGCTGCTCGCCCGAAGATTTCCCGCCGTCTGCCGTCATATCGCCTAACTTGCCCCTACAGCCGCCTTTGTAATCGCAAGGCCCAGGCCACTGGCAAGGGCGGGCCAGGGCGATCTGGCTATTGTGCCGCTAGCCACTCGGCGAACGTTACGGTGCCCCGGATGTCCGGCTGTCCGGCGGTCAGGGCGCCATCGCGAAGATCATGGCCGAGCTTGCCTGGTATCGGTAGCGGCACGAGCACGGTCCTGCGGCCGGTCGCACGGCGCCACGTCAGGGCGAGATCCCTGGCGGTGTTGACCTCAGGCCCGGCGACGCGGATCCGGCGCCCGCGGCACGATCCCTCGGCGACGTCCGCGACGGCATGGGCCACCTCGGCGGCGGCGATCGTCTGCAGCTTCATGGCGGGGACCGGGACTACCCGGAACTTGGCTGCTCCGGCCAGCGTGGTCGCCGCCAGTTCATGGAACTGGGTGGCCTGAACGATGCTCCACGGCACCTGGCCGCCTTCGACAAGGTGCTCCTGGTCCACCTTGACCTTGTAGTAGCCAATTGCCACTTGGTCGCAGCCGACAATCGACAGGCAGACGTGGTGGCTCACGGCGGCTTCTCGTTCCGCCGTTAGCAGCCGCTGTGTTCCGTCGACCAGCACCTGCCTGGCTCGTTTCGCGGACGTGGCGTTGCTCGCATCGACAACGGCGCCGCAGCCCCGCAGGGCCGCGGTCAGGCCCTCACCGGTGGTCAGGTCCACCCGGTATTCCCCGCCGCGACTGAGCACGCGGACCTCGTGGCCGCGCTCGGCTAGCTCGGCGACCACTTTCTGGCCGAGCGTTCCCGTTCCTCCGACAATTGCGATTCTCATAACCACTCAGACGATGGGCTGCCCCGTCCTGTGACACTCCTCGCGCAGGGCCCCGAGTTCCGTGCTGTGGGTGATCAGCCGTTGTTGTGGCAGTCGGTCCTGCCGCCGGAGTTGCTGCGGCTGACGGAGGAACTCAGCAATTCCGGGGTGACCCGCACGAACTTCGGAGCCTCCAGCGGAACCGGGGCATCTCAAGCATTAAGCGTGTAGCCGAAGAAGGTGTTAGCCGCATCCTGCCAGCCGTTCTCGCCGACCTCGTCTGCGCCGGTACCCGGGAAAGCAGCGAACTTATCGGACGACTGGCTCGTGTTGTAGTCCCATTCCTGGGCGACGCAGATCCCGGCATTGACGTACTCCGGCATGTTATCTGACACCCACTCTGAGCCGCCGGTCATCGAGTGGGTTCCGTCGACCGGCGCCCAGCCCCACTCATTCATGAAGAACGGGCAGTTGGCGTAGTCCGGGGAGCAGTAGTACGCCTGCGGTGCAAGGTAGCAGACCTTCTGGATCTGGCACTCGGCGCTGGTAAGCCCGGTCGGCGGGTAGCTAGGGAAACTGGAGTCATCGACGTGGATGATGCTGCTGCCTTGGCCGCCGGTAGCGTTCCGGCCATCGGTCTGTAGCCCGCCCGTGACGCCCAGGAAGTAGTCATGCAGGTCGATGCCGAAGTTCGGCCCGGCGACCGGGGTGTATGTATGGCCGTATAGCGGGTTGACCGCCCCGGAGGTGAACGTTTGGGTGTGCTGGCCGCTGCCGGGGGCGTTGGCGTAGATCGCGTTCCCGCCGTAGCCGGCCGACATGAGGACGATCCAGGCGGGGGCGTTGCCGCCGGAGCCCCGGATCCAGTCAGTCATCGTGGCCTGGTAGCCCAGCATGGTGGTGACCTGGCTGTTGCCCTGGATGTCAGGGTCGCGGGTGTCGACCGCGGGCTCGTTCAGCTGGAAGCCGATCACCATCGGGTTGTAGGTGCTCGCGCCGTTGTACGTATCGGTGGTAGCCGGGTTGCCGTAGCGGTTGGCGAGATACTCGGTGATGTACTGGCCGTGGGTGGTGTAGGTGTAGGTGTTGTTGTCGCCGTTGCCGTCCGCCCAGGGCGGGAAATACCCGGAGGTCGGGCCGTAATAGAAATTCAATATGACATACGGCGTGGTGTTGTTCACCCCGGCGGCCGCCGCGATATTGGCGAGTGTCTCATCTATATGCTCGACATAGGCAGAGGAGACGCTGGTGCCGTTGGTGGGCTGCAGGCACCCGTCGGTCGTGTTGCCGGAGTTGTACCAGTAAATCACTAGCCTGAATATCTGAGCGCCCTCGGTCATCATCTGCTCGAAGTCGCTCTGCCCCCAGGGCACTGCCTGCACATCGAGGCCCCGCAGCATGGTCTGGGTGAGTACGTAGCCGTTGGCATCGACCAGGTTCTGCTCGCTGCACGACACCACGGATGGCCAGGCGGCAGGGACCGGCTCGGTGAACGTGACCACCGATCCGGCCCACCCGTCGGCGTCCAGGGTCCCGGTCGTTGAGACCGAGGCAGAGCACGTCTGGGTGCCTGCCGCCGGGGCGGCCAGCTGGTACCAGGAAGAGTCATGATGGCTCGCCGAGTTGCTGGCGTGCGTGCCGAGCTGGGTGAACCCGGACGGGCCGGTCCAAGTCACCGTCGCGGCGCTGTCCATCGTGTGGCTGAACCCGGCGAGCACCAGGTCCCCCATATGGGTGTTGTTGTTGCCGGTGGAGACGCTGTCCGAGCTGACCGCCCCGGCGAAGCCGTTGCCAAAGTCGGACGGCCGGGCCACCATCGAGACGTTAGTACAGGTGAACTCCGCTATTTCTACGGTGAGCGTGGACGGGCCGGACCAGGTAAAGCTGGTGCCCGCGGTGAATCCCGGGTTGTTGTAGCAGAACCACCACTGGCCCTGGCTGACGGTCCCATTGACGGCTGCGGCGGGCCCGGCCACGTACTGCTGGGCACTGGAGGTACCTGGGACACCGCAGGTCCAGCCAGGTGGCCCCTCAATCGCGCTAGCAGAATTGCTTGTAACCCAGGCGACGAGCAGGTTACCCACGGCCGTGGGGTTTGCGAACGAACTAGTGCCGGTTGCACTGTCGGCAGGCTTTTGAACCAGGGACCAGCCCGAACCCGAACCAGTGGCCGACGCATCGGTCCTGGTGGCCGTTGACGACGGAGACGCGACGGCGGCACGGGCCCTATTGCTTCGCAGGACCCAGGCGGCGAGGCCGACCGCACCAGCCACTCCAGCGCCTTTGAGGAAAGCCCGCCGCCCGGCCGTCTTCGACCAGATCGACCGGGCCCCTCCATCGGTGGGCCCAGTTTCACGGTCCACGCCAGCCTCCGGGCCGCAGCAGCGGGCCGGCTCGGGCGAAGCGGTTCCGTCAGCTCCTTGGGTACGTTCTTCCATGTCAGCCTCCCGGATTCCAGGTCATATGGGTGGCTGTGATCCCCCAAGGCGACAAGACCGGATGCCGTCACGCCAGCCACAACGTCCAAGACGCATCCTGGAACAGGTCTGTGGAGTTACCGTCGCATCTGCGTGGAGTCTGATAGCGCTCAAGCTGCGAGCCGAGCAGGATACGCGGCGGCCCTGACCACCAAGGCTGATCGCAACGGGCCCCTTCCGCAGCGTTAGCCGCGTCCACTTCGACGTCTGGATGCAGCCGGAGCTGGCCGCGACGCGTGCAGAGGATGCCAGAGCACCCGCGGCGGTCATACCGGGCTTGGGTGCGCCACGGAGCGCCGCGGGCTAGCGCAGCACGCGATCGGGATGGCGAAGCACAGCCGTTCGGTTATCGTCCAGGAGTGGGACGCCAGGCAGGACCGGCTCAACCGTCGCGGTCGGGCAGAGAGGACGAGTCGATGCGCGTAGCCGTGATCAAGCATCACGACATCGACGACGCCGGGTTCATCGGCACCGCGTTCGTGGCCCGTGGCGCGGAGTTGATCGTGCATCTGGTTCCCGACGACGGGCCGTTGCCTGCGCTGGACCAAATCGATCACGTCGTCGTGCTCGGCGCGGCGTGGTCGGTCTACGACCACGAGAAGATCGGGCACTGGATCGACGCCGAGCTGGAGTGGCTGCGCGCCGCCGACGCCGCGGGCGTTCCGGTGCTCGGGATCTGCTTTGGCTCTCAGGCCCTCGCGGCGGCGCTGGGCGGACAGGTATCGGCGGCGCCGCGGATGGAGATCGGCTGGACCATGGTCGAGCCGCTTGAGCAAGGCGAGATCGAGCCGGGCCCGTGGCTGGAGTTCCACGGCGATCAGTGCGTCCTTCCGCCCGGTGCCCGGCTGCTGGCCAGGACCGACGTGTGCGCGCAGGCGTTCACGGTCGGCCGGCATCTCGCTGTGCAGTTCCATCCCGAGGTGGACGGCGCCCAGCTCAAGCGGTGGCTGGACGTCGGTGGCGGCGCCGAAGCCGACCGTGAGGGGGTTGACCCGGCCGCGCTGCTCGCTCAGACGGTGGCCGAGGAGCCCGACGCCTCCCGCCGGGCGGACCGGCTGGTCGCTTACGCCCTGCGGCTGGGCGCGGCCGCGACCAACGGCCTGTCAGCGAACGCTGGGCCGGCGGGCGCCGAGTAGGCGAACGCTGGGCCGCCGGGCGCACGGTCAGCGGGCGGTCAGATGGCGCCAGGCCAACCGGGCGGCCACCCGTGAGCTCGGCTGCCCAGAAGTGCGTCACGGTGAACTGACCCGCGCCGGCAACGGCCCGAGAACGGGAAGCCAGGTTCCAACCAGAGCGCGCCGGTGCGGCCGGTGATCGGCGGCGGCGGCACCATGCAGGTGATCTTCTTCGGCCGGTCCGGCGCGGTTGTCCTGGGCGACGACGGCAACGACAACGAGCAGCCCGCGATGTGGCACAGCGCCGATGCCGGGCGTACCTGGACGGTGGTGATGCCGGCTCTCCGCTAGCTCCGGGCGAAAATCACGAGTCCAGAATGATGACAAGCATGCCTGTAACAGGACAGGGTGTTAAGGGACTCGCTGAACTGCGACGAGGAACAGGCGGAGATGCAGGACATCCTTTCGATCTATGCCCAGAGCCAGCCAGGCAAGCCAGGCGTCGTCGACGACAAACCGGATGGCACCATCGTCCTGTGGACGTATGCCGAGCTCGAGGCCCAGTCGAATCGGGTGGCCAACCTGCTGCTCTCGCTGGGCTGCGGACCGGGCAAGAAGGTGATCTGGTGCGGTCCGAACTCGCCCCAGGTGGTGGCGGTCATGAACGCCGCCAGGAAGATCGGCGCCGTCGCGGTCCCGCTGAACTACCGGTTGACCCCCGAGG
Organism: Streptosporangiaceae bacterium; assembly: GCA_030041135.1. Lineage (GTDB taxonomy): Bacteria > Actinomycetota > Actinomycetes > Streptosporangiales > Streptosporangiaceae > JAJYUU01. The sequence continues at coordinate 19,419 of JASHOL010000108.1, forward strand.
AGGCCCTCTACGTCGTCAACCACAGTGACGCCGAGACCGCCTACGTCGACTGCGAGCAGGCGCCCATGTTCGCCGCGCTGCGTGACCGGCTCGAGAAGGTGCAGCACATTATCGGGGTCGGTGGCCCGGTCCCTGACGGGATGCTGAGCGACGCCGACGTCGCTGCGTCTTCGAGCGATGCACCCGATGTCGGGGAGGCGGCCGGGGCAGGCGGGACGATGATCTACACCTCGGGTACGACGGGGAAGCCTAAGGGCGCGGTCCGGGTTGGCCCTCCGAATCCCGAAGTTTTCGGGGCGCTGTTCAGCCTGTTCGGGTATCGGCCCGACGACGTCTACATCACCTCAGGTCCCCTTTATCACAGCGGACCAAGCGCGTTCATGGGGGCCGGCCTCCTCTACGGTCAGACCGTCATCGTCCAGCGCAAGTTCGATGCCGAGGACTGGCTCCGGCTTGTCGACAAGTACAAGGCAAGCTCGACATTCTCCGCCCCGGCACTTGTCCGGATCATCTGCGCCCTGCCCAAGGAGGTGAAGGACCGCTACGACCGATCCTCCATGCGCGTGATGCTCGCCAATGCCGCGCCGTGGAGCTTCGCGCTCAAGCAGCAGTACGTGGCCGACTTCCCGCCCGAGTCGCTGTGGGAGATCTACGGCTCGACCGAGCTTGGCGTGGACACGGTCCTGGAGCCCAAAGACCAGTTGCGCAAGCCTGGCTCGTGCGGCAAGCCCGCGCCAGGGATCGAGATCAAGCTCTTCGACGACGACGGCAACGAGGTGACCGGGACCGGGCCAGATCACGCCGGCGAGGTCTACATCCGCTCCAAGGGCGTATTCGACGCTTACTACAAAAACGACACCAGTTACGAGTCGAGCAGCCGCGGTGACTTCCATACCGTCGGCGACGTCGCGTACTGGGACGACGAGGGATACCTGTACATCTGCGACCGCAAGACCGACATGATCATCTCGGGCGGGATGAACATCTACCCGGCGGAGATAGAGGCGGCGCTTGAACAGCATCCGGAGGTCTTCGACGTGGCTGTGTTCGGCATCCCGTCCGAAGAGTGGGGCGAGGTCGTGCACGCCACCGTGGTGCTGTCCCCTGGTTCGTCGCTGACAGCCGAGCAGGTGACGGCATTCGCCCGCGAGCACCTGGCTAGCTACAAGGTGCCGAGGTCAGTGGAATTCACCGACGAGTTGCCGAGGACAGGGTCGGGCAAGCTCCTCAAGCGTCAGCTGCGGGCGCCTTACTGGGCTGGCCGTACGGCCCAGGTCGGCTGAGGCGGTAACCCGACCACACTCTGTCCGGGCAGGACGGCGTAGGCGGGGCGGGCGGCGACCCGGGCGCCGATGCCGGGGTTACCGCGTCGGCGGGCCACGAGTACACGGCGAGCACCTTTCCTGCGGTGATGAGCCCGTTCCGCACCGTGTACTCAACCTTGAAGACCTGAGTCGCGCCGCCGAGTTCGTACGCCCGGAGTGAGACGATTACGTGATCCCCTGACACTCGCGTCAAGGCGACGGCATCCCTGATGGTGTCCGTGTATCCGGCCACCATCGAGCCGTAGCTCTCGCTCATGTGATCGCCGCCGATGCGCCATACCTTCGGCCAGTCCCGCGCGTTGATCGCGGCGAAGTATGCGCGGACGACCTGCCGCGGAGTTGGCGGAGCAGCGACCTCGATGTGCTTGCGGGCCTCGGACCGCGGCGCCGGGACCGAGTTGGCAGCCTGGTGGACGGTCGAGTGATGGCTCGATGCCGCGATGCCGAACGCCGAGGCGGCACCCGCCGCCACCACGGCCGCGGACAGCCAGCTAATCAGCGCGGTGCGGCTGCGCCAGACCCAGGCCAGACCGGCCGGCCTGGTCCGATCCGACGCGACGTCGTATTGGCCTGCGCCGTTTGCCTGGGCGTGCTCGCCGTCCGCCGCCGCTGGGTGGCCGGCGACCGGGGAGTGATGGATGTGCCTTGACAGCCACCCCTTCGCCAGTTGGGCTCGCCCGAGTTCGGCCAGCAATTGATCGGTGGTCGGCCTGGCGGCCGGGTCCTTGGCGAGGCAGCGCTCGACCAGTGGCCGAAGCTCGCATGGCACGTGGCCCAGGGATGCGGTGCCGTAGACGACGCGATGCAGCAGCGTGGCTGTCGAACCGGTACCGAACGGAGGGCGTCCCGACGCGGCGAATGCCAGCACGCCGCCGAGGCTGAAGATGTCGGTGGCCGGACCGACCACCCGGCCCTCAGCCTGCTCAGGCGACATGAATCCTGGTGAGCCGATCACTCTGGCGTCGCCGGCCAGCCAGGCCGACGGCCGCGCGCGCGAGATGCCGAAGTCGATGATCCGAGGCCCGTCGCCGGCCAGCAGCACGTTCGACGGCTTGAGATCGCGGTGCACGATGCCGACCGCGTGGACGGCCCTGAGGCCCTCCGCGAGGCCAGCGGCCAGCATCCTGACCGCGTCCGGCGGCAGCGCGCCATAATCGTTCACCGCGTCGGCCAGGGAAGGCCCGGCGACGTAGGCGGTCACCAGCCACGGTTGCGGGCCTTCGGGATCGGCATCCACCACGGGAGCGGTGAAGATCCCGCTAACTCGTTTAGCTGCCTCCACTTCCTGGGCGAACCGGCGCCGGAAGTTGGGATTGCCAGCAAGCTCGGCCCGGATCAGCTTGACCGCGACCATCTGACCGCTGGGGGATTGCCCAAGATAGACACGGCCCATTCCGCCGGTACCAAGCCGGTGAAGCAATAGGTATATACCAACCCGCTGCGGGTCCTCTGGCTGTAGCGCATCCACTACGCCGAACCCCCGTGCTTCCGGACGATGAAGCCGTAATGGAAAATCTATCGCGAATACCGCCGGTGAGCGAGCAATTACACCGCCGGATTCGAGATGACTTGAGACTGCTATCCGGCATTCAGGAAGCGTTCACCGATAAGGACGGGAACGGAGTTGCTCGAGTCAAGCTCCGCGGCGATCGCAACGTCGTCGGCAAAGCCGGCCATGGCCAGTTCCTGACCGGAAGCACAGTCCGCGAGTTCGGCTGCCAGGCTCTCCTCGACGCCTCTGAACGCCGCCTCGGCTGTCCACGCCTCCGGGCTCTGGTCGCCGATGCCAAGTTCGGACAACGCGGCGATGATGGCGCCCGCGCCCCATAGGTCCTCAACGGCGGGGCGGAGCGAGCCGTCCGGCCAGCGCTCACCCGCCGCAAGCACGGCGATCGCCGGCGGCCTGCCTCCGTCCGATGGGCCGGCTGGCCCCGCTCCGGTCGCCGGGCCGGCCGGAGTATGGGCCGCTGTCTCGGCCGCGAGCAGGTCGGCGATCCAGCGCGCGACGGCGGAACGATTGCGCAGTGCCGCTCCGATCACCGTCGCGCCGCCTCCCGCGAGCGCGTGGGCCAGCGCCGACCCGTTCGGCGAGGGCAGCACGATCCGGTTCAGCCCCTTCGCGGCCTGGATGCTGGCAGGTGACAGGCTCACCGCGCGCTCGGAAGGGCTGGCATCGCGCGCCTCGAACCTCCCGACCGCGAGCACCGCGTCGCGCTCCCTGGCGAACTCGCGGGCGGAGTCGTCTTTCCAGCGGAACGGGTAGACTTCCGCGCCGGCGTCGACCGCCAAGGTCAGCGTCGTGGTGAAACTCAGGACATCGACGACCACGGCGATGGCGGCGTCCGCGCTGACTGCCTCGGCTCCGGCCAGGCCCCAGTCCATCCGGACCATCGCATCCCGCTGTGCATGCTCCATAGCCGAATGGTGCCAGGCTTCGGGATGGCGACCATCAGCCGGTTCGTGCTGCGTTATCTGCCATGATCCGGCTATCCGGGTTGGCGGCGGGTAAGGATTCGGCTGTGGTCAGCAAGTGGGAGCAGGCGGGCCCGGACGGGCTGCGCCCCATGCTTGCCACGCCGGGCACCCTGCCGGTCAGGGACGCCGGCTGGGGCTACGAGATGAAGTGGGACGGCATCCGCGCGCTGGCGTTCATCGAGGACGGGGCGGTCCGGCTGATGTCCAGGACGGGGCGTGACATCACCCACGTCTACCCCGAGCTGGCAGGCATCGCAGGAGCGGTCGACGAAAGTCAGGCGGTGCTCGATGGCGAGGTTGTCGCGTTCGGCGACAGCGACTGGCCGGACTTCGAGGCGCTGCAGCAGCGGATGAACATCAGCAGCCCGGCCCAGGCGCGCATGCTGGCTAAGCAGGTGCCAGTCAGTTACCTGGCCTTCGACGTGCTCTGGCTAAACGACAAGCCGTTGCTTGACCTGCCATACGTCGGGCGCCGGGAGGTGCTGGACGGGCTCGGGCTGGCGGGCGGGCGGTGGCAGGCACCGCCTTCGTTCATCGGCGAGTCGGGCGTGGACGTGCAGGCGGTCAGCAAGCAGAACGAGCTGGAAGGCATCATGGCCAAGCGCCTCCAGTCGCGGTACGAGCCGGGGAGGCGCTCGCAGTCCTGGCTGAAGATCAAGAACCTGTTCCGTCAGGAAGTCGTGATCGGCGGCTGGAAGCCGGGTGAAGGGGCCAGGGCCGGCGGCATCGGCTCGCTCCTGGTTGGCGTGCAGGATGGCGGTGAGCTCGTCTACTGCGGGCACGTTGGCACCGGCTTCACCCAGCAGACGTTGCACATGCTGGCTGGCAGGCTGAAGCCGCTAGTGCGGGCGACGTCCCCGTTCGGGAGGACAGTTCCGGCGGACGAAGCCCGTTACGCCCGATGGGTTGAGCCCGAGCTCGTCGCCGAAGTCGAGTTCGTTAAGTGGACCAAGTCCGGTCGGCTCCGCGCTCCGGCCTATAAGGGCCTGCGCGACGATAAGGATCCAGCGGAGGTCGTGCGTGAGTCCTAACGCTCAGAAGGTGTCGGTGCAGGTCGATGGGCACAAGCTGGAGCTGTCGAACCTGGACAAGGTCTTGTATCCGGCGGCCGGGTTCACCAAGGCGCAGGTCATCGACTACTACCAGCGGATCGCACCGGTGCTGCTGCCGTACATCGCCGACCGGCCGGTGACGATCAAGCGGTATCCGGACGGCGTGGACGGCAAGTTCTTCTTCCAGAAGAACGCTCCGGCGCATCCGGACTGGGTGCCGACAGCCCGGATCCCTTCACCGGGGTCGACCAAGTCGAGGGAGGAAGTGGACTACATTCTCGGTGGCGACCTGGCCACGTTGATCTGGGCGGCGAACTTGGCGGCGCTCGAACTGCACGTGCCGATGTGGCGGTATCCCGAGATAGGCAAGCCTGACTTGCTGGTGTTCGACCTGGATCCCGGGGCGCCGGCGACGATCGTCGAGTGCTGTGAGGTCGCGCTGTTGCTGCGCCCTTTGCTTGCCGATCGCGGGCTAGAGCCGGTGGCCAAGACCTCGGGCAGGAAGGGCCTGCAGCTGTACGCGGCGGTGTCTGGCGTGACGTCCGAGCAGACAAGCGACCTGGCGAAGGAACTTGCCGAGCAATTGGAAGAGGCGCAGCCGGAACTCGTTGTTTCGCGGATGACGAGGGCGCTCCGGCCGCGCAAGGTGCTCGTTGACTGGAGCCAGAACAACGCGGCCAAGACGACGGTGGCGCCCTATTCGCTGCGTGCGACTGACCAGCCGACCGCGTCAACGCCGGTGACGTGGGACGAGGTCGAGTCGTGCCGGAATGCGGATGACCTGAGGTTCACCGCAGAAGACGTCCTCGACCGGGTCGCGGAGTCCGGCGACCTGTTCGCAGCGGTTACCGGGCCGGGTCGGTAACCCTAAGAGGGTCAAGTTCGCCGGCCTGAATGGCTTGCACAAGCGCCCGCCACGCTGTCGGCGTCACGCTGATCGTGTCGTCCGGAGCCCGTGAGCTGCGTAAGAGTATCTGGCCGTTCCGCACGGCCACCTCAACGCACTCGCCGTTCTGACACCGGCTCGGCCTGCGCCAGCCGCCTGTTGCGGCTTCACGCCGCCGAGTTCTGGAGTCAGCCATTGTCCACCAGCCAAACGCTTGCAAAGAACTCTCGGCAACGGAATACCCATGCCTGACCACGTCCACTCGGGCCCAAGCCCCGATGGGTCCATAACGCTAAGCCAGGACCTCCGAAGGATGTCCACGTGGCGGCCTCCCGGCTGATCAAGGTCACCCCGTGCGCAAGCCTGTGGCAAAGCCTAGGCATGGCCAGGAACACGATCATTCAAAGCGCCGTTTGGCCCGGCCGAATCATGATCACGTGGTTAGATAACCCCGTTCCTCGTCGGCGGGGCGCTTGCCTCGACCATGACTTCACTAAATGCGCGGAAGGCCCTAATGATACCTTTTGGTGGGCAGCTGCAGCCGGGAATGTGGTATAAATCCAGTTTCTGTCAGAACAGCGAGTGCGCCGAGATCGCAGTGCGGGACGGAGAGGTCTTGCTGCGAAGCTCACGGGAACCAGAGGATGTGGTCCGCCTGACTGCCGCCGAGTGGCGGGCACTAGTAAAGGGCGTTCAGGCCGGCGAGTTCCCGGCTTAAACGACAGCGTCGGGTCCGTTCTCGGGTACCAGCTCTAGGCCAGGTCCCGATAGCTTTGATGGTCTGCTGGCGGTTTAGCGTGGGCCCGTGTTCAAGGGTATTCGGTATGTAGGGCGGGTGCGTCCTGAGCAGGCCGCTGCTGGTGTCCTTGACGAGGTGCCGGTCGATCTGTGGCCGCGGCTGGCGGCTCGCTGGCTGGCCAAGGGGTTCGACTCAGGTCCGTTGCGTCAGCTTGCGGCGCTTCAGCCGGGCGAGGCCCATGCGGCCCTGGATCTGATGCCGGTGGCTCTGCGGTCGATCGGCTTCGACCCTGCTGTCGCCGACGATCAGTTCGTGGTGCGCTGCCAGGCTGCGCTGGACGTCGTGCAGCGCGACCTGGACGTCACCGGGTTCGGCCGGTACCGGGTGCACGCAGGGCGCCCTGGGGGCTGGCCAGTGATGGTGTTCGCCGTGTTGCCTGACGGTTCGTACTGGTCAGGGGCATGGGGGATGACCCGGCAAATGAACGATGCCGAACTGCTGTTGCACGCGGCCGGATCGGTTTCCGGCACGATCGAGGACGTGCATGAGATCGAGTGGCCGGTCTGCGCCGTCCACGGCGACGATCCCGCAACCCGCTATCTAGATGGCATGGAGTCCGTTGATGACATCGACGGAGTTGCATGGTGGTGGTGCACTCGCGCCGGGCATGGGATCGCGCAGGTCGGCCGGCTCACCGGCGGGACCGCCAGGACGCTGTGCTAGGCAGCCGGAACCAAGATGCCCCTGCCAGGCTGGGCTATGCAGGCCTGAGGGTCTCGGGCTTGTATGACCTGGTGGCGAAAAAGCCCGGCATGTAGTCGGCCGTCGCGCCGACGAGGTGCGGGCGCTCGCGAAACGCGGTGATGACGAATCCGGCGGCTAGCTGGCCGCCGATTTGCTCGGTGAGGGAGTGGCTGTATTCAACGGGCGCGTCCAGGCCCCACACCCGCGCGCGCTCCTCCGGGCTCAGGTGCGTGAGGTCGGAGTAAGGCAGCGCGTGCCGGACGATTAGCTCGCCACGGTTCTCGCAGGCGTCGGCATCGAAGATGAAGATGTCGGGGTTCATGAACCCGGCGAGCAGGACGCCGCCGGGCCGCAGGACGCGGAAGCACTCTCGCCAGACCGGCTCGATGTCCGGGCAGAACACGTTGGACACCGGGTGGAAGACCAGGTCGAAGCATTCGTCGCCGAACGCGCCGAGGTCGCGCATGTCGCCGAGCACGGTTGTGAGCTCCAGCTTGTCGCGATCGGCCACCAACCGGTCCTGCGCAAGCTGGCGCGGCGAGTTGTCCAGGACGGTCACCCGCGCGCCTGCTGCCGCCAGCACCGGACCTTGCTGGCCGCCGCCGCTGGCCAGGCACAGCACGTCGACTCCTGCCAGCGTGGGCGGGAACCAGTCGGGCGGCACGGGATCGTGGCCGATGAGTACGACCGACCAGGTCCCGGCCCTGGCGGCGGCGATCACCTCGGGCCCGACTGGCACCGTCCACTCGTTGCCTGACTCAACCTCACGGTCCCAGGCCGACCGGTTGTGCGCCGCGACGGGATCAAGTTCGCTTGTCACGCCAGAACGGTAGCAATATCGCGACCGGCCATGTCGAGAAGCAGCTCTGATCGGCGCCGGTCGGCACGGCCTGGCCCGCGTGGTCGCGGGCAAGCGGTGGCACCTGGGAGATCCGGTGCCGACTGTGCTTACGCGAGGTGGTGAAGGCGATGATGCCGGGACTGGGCAGGCCGCCTGCCGAGGTCGCCGCCCTGCGGACAGTCGATCCCGCGGGCGGCCCGGCCAGTGAGTTCCGGCGCGGTCTGGCCAGCCGCGACCGGGTGGTCACCAGTGCCATTGATGCGCTGGGAGACGTGCCGTATCGCGAGCCGGCGATCGGCGCCTGGCGCCGCGCGCGGGCCGCTCCGACGTGGGATGGCCCGCCAACGTGGATGCACGGTGACCTTCATCCGGCGAACTTGCTTGTCACCGACGGGCAACTAAGCGGCGTGGTCGACTTCGGCCTGCTTGGCGTCGGCGATCCCGCCGTCGACCTGATGGTGGCCTGGACGTTGCTGTCCGGAACGGCCAGACTGGCCTTCCGGTCCGCATTGCCGTGCGATAACGCGACCTGGGAGCGCGGTCGCGGCTGGGCGCTGGACCTCGGGATTCGGTGCGCCGCCTACTCCGCGGATAACCCGCTGCTTGGCGAGGTCGGAAGATACACGATCACTCAGGTCCTCACCGGCTAAGGCGCTATTGCCGAGGCAGGACCGGGCAGCTGCGTCAGCTGTCGAGCGCATTGGCGACCGAGCGCATGATGTCGCGAGTTCGCGCAGGGGGCTCCGCCATCTCGCGCATGAGAGAGAACGTTTCCTCGTAAGCCGCTACCTCATCAGCACGGTCGAGGTACAGGTCACCGGCGAGGTGTTCGATGAAGACAATCTCAGGGACAGTGGCTTCAGCGAATGTCAATAGTATGAATTTATTTATGCTGGACGGCATCAGGCCGGATTTGTAGGGCAGCAGTCTGATGTCGAATCCGGGGGACTCCGATACCGCGATGAGCTGGTGAAGTTGAGCGCGCATGATGCGGCTGCTGCCCGCTACCCTATGCATCACCCCTTCGTCGATCACCGCCTCGAACTGCGGTGCGTTGTCAGATGTCAGTAGTCGCTGGCGCTCAAGGCGGCTAGCGACGCGCTCCTCGATCACGTTCTCTGCCAGAGCGGGACGAGTTGAGCGCAGCACCGCTCGGCCGTAGTCGGCGGTCTGAAGCAGGCCAGGGACGACGCCGAGTCCGAAGTCGCTGATCACCGTCGCGGCGGCTTCGAGGCCTACGTAGTGGGAGTATGAGATATTGCGGGACTGCCACCACGCCTGCTGCTTGCCTGCGGCGGCGAGGTCCAGGAGTTGCTGCCTGCGCTGGTCGCCCACGCCGAACAAGTCGCAGAGGTCCCGGATGTCCCTGGCACTGGCTCCGCGGTGACCTGTCTCAAGGCGACTGACCTTGCTGGGGGAGAACTCCAGTTGCTCCGCGACTTGCTCGACGGTCCAGCCCCTCTCCGTCCTTAGGGCCTTGATGAGCGCACCAAGTTCCCGGCGGCGGAAGGTCGGGCTGGCGGATCCTGGCAACTTGCGTCCCGTTCCTCCCAGTGAGCAGGTCTCGCCTCAATGGACGAATTTCGGTCCGATCCCGCACTCTATTGCTCGTTATTGGCACTTGCCAATGGCTATTGCCAAACCGCACCATTGAATCAACCAGGCAGTTTCCTCAAGACTCGCTCGCTGAGTGAGCCGGCGAGGCGGCAGGGGCCGCCTTGACAGATCGCCGCCGTGATGGTCACGGCCGCGGAGGGGAGGCGTGTCTGGAGTAGGCCAGGCGATGAAGCGCTGACAGCAGCGCGACCTGCTCATGCAGCAGAGCCGGTACGTGACGGCGAGAGCCACCGGCAGCCGTGCCCGCGGAAGAGACGGGCCCCGAACGCACAGCGCGGCCGATGTTGCCGCATCGACCGCGCCATTACCACCAAGCCAGCCCAGGACAGGACAGGTCGGCGATGGGGATCATGCTAGACCGCCACGGTGACGGAACGCAACCGTCGGTTTGTCTGCCGGTAACTGTCGCCTGACCTGTCCTGACGGCATCAGCCAGTCAGGAGAGGTCGATGCACGTTATTGCAGCAGGAGGTGCCCAGGCAGTCGAGTCAGCCAAGGTGATCGTGGTCCTGATCGCCCTTGCGCTCATGGCATTCTGGCGGGCCATTGTCCGTCTCGTGCTCGCACTGATCACGATCGCGATCCTGGTGACGCTCGGCACCGGGCTCGTTGAGCTCATGCACATCATGTAGTGAGCTCACCGTAGTACGAACTGCCGGCCGACCGGCCCGCGAACTCACGCGGAGGCCAGCCGGCCGGCAGCGTAGCGCTTCAGCTGCTGCAATTGCGTCCTGTAAGTGTCACGTTCCCCGCATGCGGCTAGGCGGACAGAAGTATCGTGTCTGTTACGTTGTGCGATGGCTTGGCTCTTGCCCGTAGTGTTATGGAGCCGCGATGCGATTCAGCATCCTCGGACCGTTACTGGCCGAAGCCGACGATGGATCCCCGCTGGCCTTGTCCCGGCCGTCACAGCGGTCGACGCTAGCCGTCTTGCTCCTGCACGCGGCCCAGCCGGCCACCAAGACCTTACTCATCGAAGCGCTATGGGGGGACAGCCCGCCCGGCGACGCGGATACCGCCTTGCGGGTGCGGATGCGCGATGTCAGGCGCGCGCTGGCTGGCCACAAGAGCATCGAGACGCACCAGGCGGGCTACCAGATTGCCGTCAAGCCGGGCGAGCTGGACGCCGATAATTTCCGGGCGATCATCGGACATGGTCGCGCCGCGCTGGACAGCGGCAGCGCCGAAAGCGCCGCACGGCTGCTCGAGCAGGGCTGCCGGCTTTGGCGGGTTCCGCCGCTGGCGGACGTTCCCGATACACCGCTGATGCACACCATCACGACGGCGCTGCTCGAGCAGTGGCGCGACGCGCGTGAATGGCTCACCGATGCCCGCATCGCGCTTGGCCAGCATCACGAGATGCTCAGCCAGATCCGTGCCGTCATCGCCGGTGATCCCCTGCCCGAGCACCGGCACGTGCAGCTCATGCTCGCGCTCTACCGCTGCGGCCAGAAGGCAGCCGCGCTCGATGCCTACAGCCGGCTGCGTAAGCTCACCACGCGCGAGTTCGGCCAGGAGCCCGGCCCTGAAGCCCGCGAGCTGCTCGCGCAGATCCTCGATGACAGTCCGGCACTGCAGTTCAGGACGCGAGCGCTCGCCGCGACCGGCCAGGGTCCACGTCCCGCCTGGACACCACTGTGCCAGCTGCCGGCACCGCCGCCCGACTTCACCGGGCGGGTTGTTGCCATCGAGGCGCTGGCTCGCCGGATGCCTGCGAGCGAGATGTCGGTGACCGTGGTCACCGGGCCACCAGGCGCCGGTAAGACCGCACTGGCGGTGCAGGCGGCCCACCTTGCCAGCGAAGCATTCCCCGACGGGCAGCTCTACGTCGCTTTCGGTGGGGGAGCCGAGCTGAGGCAGCCCGCGGACGTCCTCGGCGAAGTGCTCCGTTCGCTCGGTGTCCCCGCACCCGGCGTTCCCGAAGCGATGGCGGAGCGAGCGGCTCTCTACCGTTCGCTGCTCGCCGGGCGCAGGGTGCTGGTGCTGGCCGACGACGTGATGGCGGCGGCCCAAGTGCGCCCGCTGTTGCCGGGCTCTCCTGGCTGCGCGGTGCTCGTCACCAGCAGCTCGCGGCTTTCTGACCTGGAAGGCGCGCACGGCATCGAGGTTGGTCCCATGAGCCAGGACGAGGCCATGACCTTCCTCGGCAAGATCGTCGGGGCAGACCGCCTCGCCGCCGATCCCTCGTCGGCGGCTGCCATCGCATCCGCCTGCGACGGGCTTCCGCTGGCGATCCGTGTTGCCGGAGCCAGGCTCGCGGCGAGTCCGGTATTGCGTCTGGCCGACCTGGCCAGTCTTCTCTCGACGCCCGCGGGCCTGCTGGCCGAGCTCGCGATTGGCGACCTTTCCGTGGCGGGCCGTCTGAACGACGCCTGGCAGGCCCTGAACCTCGGGGCGCGCCATTCGCTGTGGCTCCTGGCCCAGGGTCGGCTGGCTGTCGTGCCGGGCTGGCTGGCATCGGCAGTGACGGCCAACCCTCACGTGGCCTCGCCCACGCTGACGGACTCATGCCTGCTGATGCAGGACGGAGCTTCGGCCAGCTATCAGCTCGCCCCGCTCCTCGAGACGTTCGCGCTCGCGCAGCGGCCGCCGCGCGACGCGGACGCATCGAGGGACGCGGACGCATCGCGCGACGCCACGGCCGCGGGGGAGCGCGCCGCGAAGACCGCCGCGCGACCGCGCTTCGCATGGGGCTTTGCCGACTACGAGCACGGGGTCGCCGCGGCTGGCGGCTGATCGCATACCGGCAACGCCTGAACACATGGTGGTTGCGCATGCCGTAGTCCGGCGAGCCGTCCAGCCGAGGTTACTTCGCCGCGGTCAGCCCGTACCTCCGTAACCTGCGCGCTAACGCTTGGCTAACAGGCTGCTCACACCGTGCTCCTAGGGTGCAAACCGCTGGCTCGCATGCGAAAAGCCGCCCACAGTGCCATGCCGGGCCAGTCGGAGCGCGAAGCATGACAACGACTTTCCCGACCTGGCAACGCCCTGCCTGGCGCCTGCCCGCGTTGCTCTCCGTCGCCGCCTGTCTCCTGCCGCTGCTGGTCGCCTGCACGGCCACGGCTCCGCTCGTACATCTGCCGGCCAAACCCAAACTGCACGCGGCCAGGGCGGCCGCTGCGACGGTTCAGCGACCACCTTCGGCGCGACAGCAGGTGATTGACGCGTACCTCGGCTACACGACCGCGATGACCGACGCGTTCAACTCGCGCAGCGTGGCCGAAGTTCGCCATTACCTCGCGCCTTACCTCGATACCGCTACCGTGCGCAACGCGATCCGCGCGTTCACCGAGGCGTGGGCACGAGACGAGGTCAGTTACGGCCAGGTCGAGCGGCACATCATCGGCGTCAATATCGAGGGGAAGGCCGCCTGGGTGCACGACTGCGACAACACGAGCGACTCGGGCCTGGCGTATGCCGGCACTGATCAGATCGTGCCCGGCTCGCTTGGCATCCGCGACGACAACCTGGTGACCAGGCTCAATCTCGTCCATGGTCGCTGGGTCGTCTACGTGCAGACCGTCGAGGACGTCTCGTGCACGCCGTGAGGCTGGCGGCCCTCTCCGCCGTTGCGCTGGCCGCGACCGTGCTCTTCTGCGCCGGGCCGGCGGCCGCCGGCGGGAGCGGTGGGGGCAACGGCGGCGGACAGTGCACGGTCGACATCGGTGGCCAGTGGGTGACCGTCCAGTGCGGCTACGGCGGCGGAAATGGCGGCGGCCCCGGCGGAGGCGGCGGTGGCGGCGGAGGCACCAAGATCATCACTACCTGCACCTTTATCCCGCTGACCGAAACGGAGGCCAAGAACCTGGGCCTGGCCTGGCCGCCACCGAAGGGCTTCAGCTGGGCTCTGATGGACTGCCTGGGCGGCAAGACCGGACCCGGCCCGCAAGCCGCACTGATCAACAACGCAACCGGCGCGCCCAGGATCACTCCCCAGCAGCTACTCCAGGAGGCGCTGAGCGAGTTGTACATACCCGCCCTGCGCCCGGACACTGCCCCGCCGCGCGGTAGGGACGGCTTGGTCGGCCTGCCCGAGTGGTTCTGGGTTCCGGCCGCCGACTGGCACGCGCGCAGCGTGACTGTGAGGGCCGGGCCGGTGTGGGCGACCGCCACCGCGACCCCGGTGGGCCTGTCGTTCGAGCCCGGTGGGGGCCAGCCCGCCGTGGACTGTCGCGGGCCGGGCACCGCCTATCAGCCGGGCAAGCCGGCGTCCGGGCAGCACTCGCAGTGCTCCTACGTCTACGACCAGTCCTCGGTCGGCCAGCCGGCCAACGCCTACCAAGCCTCTGTCGTCATCACGTGGCGCGTGTCCTGGACCGGGTCCGGCGGTGCGGGCGGCGTGCTGAACGGTGGACTGCTCGTTCCGTTCTCATTCGCGTTGCCGGTGGCACAGGGAGAGGCGCTGGTGAGCAATCCATGAGCAGGCAGCCGCCCGCTTCGATCGGTACGGCTTACTTTCCCGAAGCCGACATCCCCAGCAGCAACGGCCAGGCAGTCGGCCACCCGAGTTCTGAAGGACCGGCGGGGAGGCTGCGCGGGCTACCCAGGCGCAGGCGCCCAGCGATGATCGCGCTCGCGGTTGCGATGGCCGGTGCCGGCGTTCTTGCCAGCGCGGCCGTCTACGAGCGAACCGATCGCCTGGTGCCAGTGGTCGTGGTCACGGCCGGCGTCCCGGCCGGGGCCGTCATCAGCGCCGCCGACATCACTACGGCCGATGTTTCTGTACCGTCCGGCGTTCACGTGATCCCCGGCTCGCAGCTCGGACAGGTTGGCGGGCAGACGGCGGCGGTCGCGCTCACGCCCGGCACGTTGCTCGCCCCGGCCGACCTGACCAGGGCGCAGCCGCCTGGACCGGGTCAGGTGCTGGTCGCTGTCCCGGTCAAGCCGGAGTCGCTGCCTGCCAGCGGACTAGAGCCCGGCGACCAGGTGCTAGTCGTCGGGACGCCAGGCGACCAGGGGCAGTCGGGTAACTCCGGCCAGGCGGCCCCGCTCCAGTCGCCGGTGGCCGCCATCGTCGAGGCCGTTAACACAGTGACCGACCAGGACGGGTTCGACGTCGTCGATCTGCTGGTTCCGCCGTCGGCCGGCGTGTCCGTAGCGGCCCAGGCGTCGACCGGTCAGATCGCGCTCATCGTGACCAAGCGGGGAGGCTAGCCGTGGGCTCCGTCTATGCGCTGGTTTCCCCCGGCGGCTCACCCGGCGCGACGACTGCCGCGCTCGCGCTGGCGCTCGGCTGGCCGGCGCCGGTGATCGTGGCCGAATGCGATCCCGCGGGCGGAGCAGTGCTAGCCGGGGCGCTGGGCGGACACGAGCCAGCGGCCACCGGCTTGATGGAACACGCCATCGAGGCCGGCCGTAACCCGCAGGCGGCCGCGGCGGGCCTGGTCGCGCGACTGGTACCGCTAGACACGAGCCGCACGCGCATGGTGCTGCCAGGCCTGAGCGACCCGCGCCAGGCCGTTGGGCTGGTGGCGGCCTGGCCGGCCGTCGCTATGACGCTGGCAGGGCAGCACTGCGACGTTATCGCCGACTGCGGCCGCCTGGACGCTTCGGACGCGCAGCCGCATGCCGTGCTCGCCGCGGCCAGCACGGTGGCCGTTGTGCTGCGGCCGACGCTGCGCCAGGTCTGGGCGGCCAGGCCCCGGATCGACATGCTGGGGCAGTTGCTCGGCAGCACCGGCCGGGTAGTCCTGCTGGTCAACGGTCCTGGCACGCATCCGCCCAGGGAAATCGCGGGGACGCTTGGCGTCCCGGTAGCGGCCGTATTGCCGGCCGACGCCAGATCAGCCGCCGTCCTTTCCGACGGCGCACCTCGGCGCAGGCAGTTCGGCTCCGGTCCGCTGATGGCGGCAGCGAAGGGAGCCGGACAGGCGCTGCGCAGGCACGCGGCTGCTCATGCATCCGCATCGGCGTCCAGCCAGTTCACGGTTATGGGAGCGCAGCGGTGAGCTTGCAGTGGCCGCCCGCGCCGCCTGAGGAACTGGCCGGACAATTGCTCGCGGGGGCAGCCGCGGCGGCTCCGCAGGACCACGTCGGGCAGCACCCCGGCGCTCCTGCGGGGCCGCAGCCACTGGCGGCCTGGGTGCAGTTGCCCGCCCCGGCCGACGGGTTGCCCGGGCCGGCCGGCGGGTTGCCCGGGCCGGCCGGCCGGCCGAGCTCGTCGGTGGCCGAGCCAAGCGATCCAGTGGACAGGCTAAGCGCCCCGGTGGGCGGACTGAGCGATCCACGGCTGATCGATGGGGTCGGCGAGATCACCTCGATGCTGGCGGCGCGGCTAGATGATGGCGCGGCCACGGCCGAGGTGATGCCGGTCATCAGGGAGATGGCCCGCCGGTGGCTGGAGGGCCAGGTCAGGTCCGGCGTCCTGCCGGCCTCGGCCGGGGGCCAGCTCGACACACTGGCCAGCGCCGTGCACGACCGGCGATACGGTCTCGGGCCACTGTCGGCTTACCTGCGCGACCCGCAGGTCGAGAACGTCGACGTTAACGGGTGCGATCAGGTGTGGGTGACCTACGCCAGCGGCGAGCGGGTCGCTGGTCCCCCCGTAGCAGCCAGCGATGACGCGCTGATCTCGATGATCCGCACCTGGGCCACTCGTGGCGGGCAGACGGCCCGCGACTTCTCCGCCGCCGCGCCGCTCGTGAACGTCGCGCTGACCGGCAGCGCGCGCATGACGGCCACGATGTCGGTCACGCCCCGGCCATGCGTGTCACTGCGGCGGCATGGGCAGATCGACATCACCCTCGAGCGGCTGGTGCAGCTGGGCAGCATCGACCCCACCCTGGCCGCGTTCCTGTCAGCCGCCGTTCGCGGCCGGTGCAACATCATCGTCACCGGTGGCGTCAACGCGGGCAAGACCACGCTCTTGCGCGCGCTGGCCAGCGAAATCTCGCCTGGCGAGCGGGTGGCGACGCTGGAGTCGGAGTACGAGCTGTACCTGCATGAGCTCGGCCAGCACCCGGACGTGATCGCGTTCGAGGCGCGCGAGCCGAACTCCGAGGGCGTGGGCGCAATAACCCTGCACGACCTGATCGCGCACGCGCTGCGGCACAACCCCCGGCGCATCCTGGTTGGTGAGGTCCGGCGCAGCGAGATCATGCCGATGCTGGAGGCGATGAACTCCGGCCAGGACGGCTCGATGTGCACGCTGCACGCGAACTCGCCGGCCGAGGCGTTCGACCGCATCCTCATCCTTGGGCTCCGTGGCGGCCTTGCCCTGGCCGAGCGTGCCATTCACATCCTGGTCGGGATGGCGGTGGACCTGATCGTGCATATCCGGCGCGGTTACGACGGCTCCCGCACGGTCAGGTTCGTGTCAGAGGTCCTCGAGGTCATGCCGCCCGGAGACACCGAGCGGCCGTCGGTAAACCGGTTGTTCCTGCCGGATCCGAGCACGGGCCGGGCCCGCCCGGCCCACACGCCGTCGCCCGCCATGCTCGGCAAGCTCGCTGCGGCCGGGTTCAACGCGAGCATGCTCGACGAGCGCCAGGTGCAGCTGCAGCCGGGGAGCTGGTCCCGGTGATCACGCTGGCCGGAGCGGCCGGCGGACTCATCGTGATCGGCGTGATCCTGCTCGTCAGGGAGCTCACCAGGCGAGCCCTGGCTCCACGTGCCGGGCGTCGGTCGCCGCGGCGGCTGAGCCGGGACCGGCTCAGGCAGATCCTGATTGCCGGCGGGGTGGGCCTCATCACGCTGGCCATCACCCGGTGGCCGGTTGCCATGATCGCGGCAGCCGCGGCAGTGCTGTTCGTGCCCCATATCACCTCGACCAGGGCCGCGCGCGAGCGGGCCGCCGTCCTGGAGGGGCTTGAGCAGTGGACCCGGCGGCTGTCGGACATGCTGACCGCGAGCCGGGGTCTGGAAGACGCGCTTGAGGCCTCGGTGCGCTCGGCACCGAAGGCGATCGAGCCCGCCGTCGTGCGCCTTGGCCGCCGGCTATCTGCCCGCACCGGCACCGAGGCGGCGCTGCGGACGTTCGCCGAGGACATCAACGATCCGGCCGCGGACCGGATCGCGGCCGCGCTGATCATCGCGACCGGCCGTCGCGGCGGCGGAGTGCGGGACGTGCTCAATCCGCTCGCTGCGATGCTCGCCAGGGATGTGGCCGCGCGCCGGGAAATCGAGGCCGAGCGCGCCCAGCACAGGACCACCGTGAAGTGGCTGACCTGGTTCGTGGCCGGATTCACGGTGTTCGCCGTGCTAAACCGCTCTTACTCGGCGCCGTACGGTACGCCGGGCGGGCAGCTGGTACTCGCGCTCGTGGTCCTGCTGTACACCGGGGGGCTGTGGTGGCTGCACCACCTCGGCACGGTGCCCGTCGCCGGCCGGTTCCTGGAGGGGTCGGCAGAGCCAGGGAGCCGGGTGCGGCAATGAACCTGTGGGTGATCTTGGCCGGGCTGCTCTGCGGGCTCGGTGCCTGGCTGGCCGTTCGCGAATTGGTGCCGTCGGGGCCCAGCTTGCAGGCCGCCGTCGAGCGGCTCGGCGCCGACCGTGCGATCGATGGGCCTCCAGGCGAACGGCAAGGCCTGCGCGAACTCGCGCGCAGCGTGCGAACGGCAGTCCCCTGGCTTCCGGTGCCCGCGGCCGACCTGCGGCTACTGGGCCAGGAGAGTGACGGGTGGCTCGCGAGCAAGCTCGCGTTTGGGCTGGCTGGCCTGGCCCTGGTTCCGGTCGTGGCTGCCCTGTACGCGCTTGCGGGCCGTAACCTGCCGTGGACAATCCCGGTCGCGGGCTCGCTGGCGGTGGGCGCCGCGATGTTCTTT
Organism: Streptosporangiaceae bacterium; assembly: GCA_030041135.1. Taxonomy (GTDB): domain Bacteria; phylum Actinomycetota; class Actinomycetes; order Streptosporangiales; family Streptosporangiaceae; genus JAJYUU01. The sequence continues at coordinate 37,860 of JASHOL010000108.1, forward strand.
GTCCCCGACCTCGTCACCCGCGTCAACGCCGCCGAGAAGCGCCGCGACTTCCGGAACGCACTCACGAGCTACCTGGACCTGGTGGCGCTCGAGCGCGGGGCCGGTGCCGCGCCAACGGAGGCGCTCGAAGCCGCCGCACGGGTCGGCGGCGGGTGGGCCTTCGAGCGGATAGCCTCGGCCCTCGACGAGGCCCGCAAGGCGACAAGGCCACCGTGGGAAGCGCTCTCGCGCCTTGCCGGCGAGACCGGCGTTCAAGAGCTTGCCGACCTCGCCGAGATAGCCGCGATTGCCGGGAACGATGGTGCCCGGATTCTCGACACCCTGGGCGCACGGGCTGAGTCCATGCGGGCTGAAGCGCTGGCCGCGACGAAAGCGCAGGCCGGAGCGCGCAGCACGACCATGGTGCTGCCGATCGCGATGCTGGCAGGCGGCTTCCTGGTCCTTCTCATTTACCCCGACTTTTACCGGCTCTTCGGATGAGGAGTACCGGCCGACACGTGAAAGGCAGGCAGCCATGCCATCCTTCGTCCTGCACTACCTGGTTACCGGGATCCGCGCCCGCCTGGCAGCGGTCCGATCCGGGAACCTCGACCGGGGCGCCCTCAGCCTGGAGTGGGTGGCGATCGCCATCGGTCTTGTGGCCGCGGCCGTCGCGGTGGGTGCGTTCATGCTGACGAAGCTGCACAGCATGGAAGGCAACATCGGCAACGGCAAATGACCTGGCCCCCGCCGCGCCGCATCGCGCCGCCGCCACGTGGCATCACGCCGCCACGTGGCATCGCACCGACGCCCCGAGGTACGGAGCGGGGCGCGCTGAGCCTCAGCTATGCCGTGATCCTGCCGATCGTGCTGTTGTTCATCATGCTCGTGATCCAAGCGTCGTTCTGGTTCCTGGCCAGGGAGGCGGCGCTCGCCGCCGCCCGGCAGGGCGCCGACGCGGCCAGGGTGCTCGGCGGGTCTCCTGAAGCCGGGAGGGCCGCCGCGCTGGCCTTCGCCCGGCACTCGGGCGCCGGTTACCTGCTTGACCCTGGGGTGAGCACGGGGGGCAGCACAGCGTCCACGGTGGCTGTCACTGTGACCGGCCGGGTCCCTTCATTCGTGCCTGGTCTGGTCGTGGACGTGTCGGAGACGGCCCAGGCGCCGGTAGAGGAGTTCCAGCCATGACGGATCGTCTCAGGAGAGGCCTGCGCTCGGACGCGGGCAACGCGGCACTTGAACTCGTCGTGCTCGCGCCGGTGCTGCTGGCCATTCTCGGCCTGGTTATCGCGGCCGGCCGTACCTCCGTCGCACGGGGCGCGGTGGAAGCCGCCGCCAGGGACGCGGCGCGGCAGGCGTCGATCGCACTGAACCCGGCGGCCGCAGAGGCGGCAGGCCAGGCCAGTGCGCAGGCCGCGCTGCGCGAGGACGGCCTTGACTGCGATCCCTCGGTCAACATCGACACCGAGGGTTTCACGGCTGCCCAACCTGGCCAGCCCACCCTGCCGGTGGTCGCGACCGTGACCTGCACCGTGCCGTTGGCCAACCTCTACCTGCCAGGTCTGCCGGGCGTGCTCACGCTGCGGGCGTCCTTCTCCAGCCCGCTCGATCTGTACCGGGCAAGGTGAACCGACGATGGACTGTCACTCCGCTGTCACACCACTAGGGACACTGTGTGGCCTGAGCGGGCGGCTGCGTGCACGCGGGCGGGACGGAAGGCCGATGAGACAAGCCCGGCACGCCTGGATGGGCGGCGGCGAGGACAGCGACCGGGGCGCGCTGTCCCTGATGATCGTCGCCCTCTTCGTCGCTTTCATCGCGCTGGCCGGGATCGTGGTGGATGGCGGGGCCAAGCTCGACGCCGATGAGAACGCCTACGCGTTGGCTCAGGAGGCCGCGCGGGCAGGCGCGACCTCCGTGGATACGTCGACCGCGTACCGGTCCGGCTCCTTCGTCGTGAATCCGGAGCAGGCACAGGAGGCTGCGGCCAGCTACCTTGCTATGGCCGGCCAGCACAACTTCAGCGTGCGCGCCATCGGCAGCCGCGAGATCTCGGTCAGCGTGACGATCACCGAGCCCACCACGTTCCTGGCGATTATCGGCATTGGCCACTTCACCTGCACGGGCACGGCAACCGCGACGCTGGTGACCGGAGTGGCGGGAGGAACGTGATGAGCCGCGCACGGTCCCGGCTCACCGGGCTCATGGCCATGGCCGCGCTGGTCGCGGTCACCGTCGGCCTGCCCATGGTGCTCTATCACTTCGGCGGCTCGCCTTTGCCACATCGAGTCGCGAACTGGCATCGCGTGCTCACGGTGCTGACCAGCCAGGACAACGGGACCGTGTTGCTGAGCATCGTCCGCGATGTCTCGTGGCTAGCGTGGCTGGTCTTCGCTATCGCGGTGCTGGCCGAGGTGCAAGCCGCAATGCGTGGCCGCGCCGCGCCGCGGCTGCGACTCGGCGGCATCCAGGGCGGCGCCGCGCGGCTAGTAGCGCTGGCAGCGCTTGCGTTCACGGCGCCGCCGGCCCTGACGCTGACAGCGTCTGCCGCGACGGTCCCGGTGGCGCACCAGCTCGTCGCGGCAACCACCGCAGACCCGACCGGTGCGCCACTAGCGGCTCCCATCTCGCCAGCCGGGAACCTGGACAGCGCGGCAGCCAGCCGGATCGTCACGGTCCGCTGGGGAGACTGCCTGTGGAGCATCGCCCAGGACTATCTCGGGGCGGGCGACCTATACCCGGAGATTTTCAACATGAACTATGGCCACGACATGGGAGACGGGCAGGTATTCAGCAACCCCTCCCTGATCCAGCCCGGCTGGCGGCTCTTGCTGCCCGATGTCGCCGGCCATGATGACGTGAGCCGCGGCGCCGCGGGCCCGGCCCGTCACATCGGTCACGCGACGCATGACCCGCACTTTCGTCGCCAGCACCCGGCTGCCGGGCTGCGCGCGGCCACCAGCCAGCACAGTGCCGCCAGCCAGCACAGTGCCGCCAGCCAGCAGGGCGCCGCGACCCAGCACGATACGGTCGGCCAGCACGGGGCGACGAACTTTGACGTGCCGCGGCAGGGCGCCACCGGTGGCACCTACCAGACCTCGGCCGACGTCGCCGCATCGACGGGCGATCATCTCCCGGCTGCCGCCGTGTTCGGCGCCGGAGCCCTCGCGGGCGCCGTCCTCACCAGCCTCGGCCGGCTCCGCCGCCGTCAGCGGCAGTACCGGCGGCGGGGCCGGCGTATCGCGCTGCCAGCCGATGCCAAAGTGCTCGCGACCGAGCAGCGATTGCGCGCCGCCGCGCCCGTGGATACACCATCGACCCTCCACGATGCGCTGAACCTCCTCGAGGCGGGCATCACCGGGGCCGGGCTCGTGCTGCCCGACATCGTCGGGCTGCACGTGACGCCGAGCGCACTCGAAGTGCTGCTCGCGGCCCCCGCTCTTGACTCGCCGCCACCGCCGTACAGCATCAGCCCGGGCAGGCAGGGGATGTGCTGGCAGCTGCCACTCGCTGGCGACGGCGGCCTGACCGGTCCCGGCGCCTGGCCAGAGTCGGGCGGACCGGCCTGGCGTGGCAGCGGACTGCTGCCTGGCCTGTTCACCGCGGGGGCGACCGACGACGGCTACCTGCTGCTTGATCTGGAGTCGCTGCAGGTCACCGGCTGCGACGGTCCACCCGAACTCGTCGACCAGGTGATTGCTGCCATTGCGACCGAGCTCGCGACCGGCCAGTGGAGTGGCTGGTATGACCTTGTTCTTGTCGGCTTCGACGAGCTGGAAGTGCTAGGCCGCGCGGAGCACTGCGCGACCGTCGACGCGGCCGTCAGCCACCTGGAGATGCGATGCCTGGCGCTGAGCCGGCGACTGGGCGAAGACGCGTCATCCGACGTGCGGGAGCTGCGGCTGGCGGCACCTGACGACGAGGACTGGGGTCTGACGATCCTGGTCAGCCGGACCGAGCCACAGCCAGATGAGATGGCGCGCCTGCTTGAGCTGGCCGAGGACGGTCCCGGCGGCGTCGCCGCGCTGGTTGCCGGTGATCCAGAGACCCCTGATGGCCGGATGTCGCCGACCGTGCTTCAGCTCGCGCCCGACCCTGAGCAGCCAGAACTGATCCTGGCGAACATCATCCCGCTGCAGATCATCGTCAGGCCCCAGATGTTGTCTGACGCGGATTACCAGGCAATCGGCACGCTGTTTGCGACCGCAGCCGACCTCGAAGACGTCAGCCCGCTGCATGCGCCGTACGAGATTTACGGCGCGCCGCCGTGGATCCCTCAGGCAGCGGCGATGCAGTCACAGCTGCGCAGCGAGTCTTCATCCGCCAGTGTTCTCATGAAGGAGCGAGGGTACGGAGGCGATGAGCCTGGCGAGGACGAGGAAGACCAGGCAGACACCGAATACGCGGGCAGCGGCGATTATCTCGGGCGCCACAATTACGAGGAGCCCGCCTGGCACGATGCTGGCGAGTTCGCCAGGCCCCAGTGGCCCATGCCCGGGCAGGACGACGCGGGTCAGGACAGACCAGACGCGCATCTGGGGGTCCTGCCAGGAGCCGAGTGGCAGGCGAACAGTGCGCTCGTCCCCGATGCCGATGGGAACTCCACACCCGCCGACGGAGTGTCGGCCCGACCGTGGGCGGCGACAGCCGGCGGGCCGGACTCCGAACGGCAGGCAGCGCCACGGCTGGAAGTCAAGATCCTCGGCCCGTTCGCCGTCACGGGCGCGGCTGGTCAATTGCAACCCAAGCAGGCCGAGCTGGTACTGGCACTCGCGCTTGCGGCACCGGGCGGTCTCACGAACTCCGCACTGTGCTGCATGCTCGGAGCCGACGCCGACCATCCGAAGCCGTCCGACGCCGTGCGGCAGATCATTACCAGAACCAGGCGCCGACTCGGAACGGCTAGCGACGGCCAGGAGTACATCATTCACACCGGTAACGGCAATTACGTGCTGCACCAGGAGGTGTCGCTGGACTGGACCGAGTTCCGCGACCTGGTCGCCACATCCAGCGCCGACGACATGCGCTCCGCGCTGTCCATGGTGCGTGGCCAGCCGTTTACCGGCAGCTACCACTGGTGGATCGACATACCCCTGCTGGAGACGGTAAGGGCCGAGATTGTCGATGCCGCCGAGACGCTGGCTGAGTACGAACTTGCCACCGGCGCCGCGCGGGCGGCGGCTCGGGCAGCGCGAGCCGGACTTGCGGCCGAGGCCGCGGCCGAGCAACTGTGGCGGCTCCTCATGCGCGCCGAGCACGCGACCGGAAACTTCGGCGGCGTGGCCGAGGCCTGGCGCCGATGCCTGGATGCGATCGAGGACATCGCTCCCGGAGGCGAGCCGCACCCGGATACGGAGGCCCTGTACCGGCAGCTGACGACGGCTACCAGGCAGCAGGCGCCGGCCCGCGGCTGATTGCGTTGCGCCGCCGCGCCCCGCCGGGCGCCTGCCCGCGGCCAAAGTGCCGTGCGTCGGCCGCTGCCAGACTGGAGTAATATCTATTACGCTGATTGCTGCAGAAACTCGCTGGCGCACTTAGCTGCCAGCAGAACCCGGACGGGCGGAGCAGGTGGAACGAGAAGCCGCAGCGCAAACCGAGAGCAAGATCACCGACGAGATAGCGAAGCGGTTCCCCGACGTGCCGCTGAAGCGCGTCGCCGTGCTGCAGTACGGCGACGACCCAGTGGTCGAGCCGGGCGAGGTCGTCGTCCGGATCGTCGTCGACGCACCCGAGGGGAAAGAGTTGCGCAGGCAGGCAATCGAGGCCTTCCACGCCGATCGCGAAGCGTTCGAGAAGTTCCGCGACGACGTGGCCGCGAGCCTGCCGGACGCCAGGGTGCTGGAGATCCTCACGGAGAACGAAGGCCGCGATCGCGGCCCGCACATGCGGCTGCTGCTGAAGGCACAGAAGGGCGAGGGCCGCCCGTTCGCCCCCGGCGAGCTCACCCCCGTAATGGCCCGGCTCGGGCCCGCGGACCTAGAGACACTTGACACGCTGATTACCGCGGGCATCGCACCGAACCGCGCGGAAGCCGTGCGCTGGGTGCTGGCCCGGATCAGACAGCGCCCCGCGTACGGCCAGCTCCGCGAGCGGGCCCAGGCGATCGAGGAGCTCAAGGCGCAATTCTGACCAGGGCGCGCCCGCTAATACGCAGGTCCACTAACGCGCCCGCTAATACGCAAGGCCACCGGCGATCTCAGTTGTCGGTGGAGTGGATCATCACCGGCGGGCCGTCGTGACCGTCGATATTGTCGTAGATGCCGGGGAAGGTCTGGAACTGGCCGCTGATGTTGTGGTGCAGTGTCGACTCGTTGAAGGTCAGCTTGCCCCAGCCGCTGTCGACCACGAAGAAGACGGCGCCGCCACCCTCGCGCGCGGTGTTGTCTCGCATGATCGTTCCGGCGACCAGGGTGTCGTAGTCATCGCCGTCGTTGTAGATCGCGCCGCCGCTGCCGCCGCCCGGCGTGCCACTGGCCGCCGGGTTCGCTCCCCAGCCAACGGCGCGGTTGTTGACGAGCACGCTATTGAGGACGTCCCACTGCACTGCGATGCTGCTCAGCGCGCCGCCGTTGGAGCACTGGCCGCCGCTGAACGTGTCGCTCGTGATGTACACCGGCCGGTTCCGGTACTGCGCCAGCGCGCGGATCGCGCCTCCGCCGAGATCTGGTCCCGCGCTATAGCAGCGGTTGTTGATGAACCGCGAGTTGACTGCCTTGAACTGGCCACCCTCGGCGTAAATGGCTCCGCCGCCGTCCACCCCGCCGTACCAGCACCGCGGGATGTTCGCCGTGCACGTCGCCTGGTGGGTGCCGTTGTAGCCGTCGGCGAACGTGATGTTCTGCACCACGATCTGCGGATAAGGCTGGTCGATGCAGTCGTCGGTCGACCAGGTCCCGGCGCAGGTGTCAGAGTACAGGATCCGGCGCTGGCGGCCGCCGCTGAGCGTGACCAGCCCGCCACCATCCAGGACGACCAGGCGCGTTGTCTTGTTGACGGTCGCGGTCGCCTTCATCACGATCGTGACCGGCTTCGGGCCGCAGTTGAACCGGATGATTCCGCCCGCGGCCACGGCGCGAACGACGGCCGCTGACGTGCAACTGGCCGGCGTGCCGTCGCCAACGACGTGGTTAGGGTGCGAGGTATTGACGGCCCGGCCGGCGGGCGGAACGTAGAAGTGGCCCTTGGGATTGCCGAAATCCGGCAGGGCTGCCGGCCGGGTCGCCGCGACGGCACCGGCCGAGGACTGCGCTCCGCCGGCCGGCGCGGTCACGCCGTGGCCAATGAGCAGCGAAAGGACCAACCCGGCTATTGCGACCAGGGCTCCCAGCCAACCTCCGAAACCGCCTATCTCGCGCATGCCGCCAGATGTTAGCGCAGGCAGCCGCGATCAGACTGTCGATCCAGGAAGGGAACGAGGGGTTGCCGTGGTCGGCCGCGTATGGCTTGATCAGACGTACAAGATGCGGTCGGAGAAAGCTGCGTTCCGTTAATGTCCAATTAAACGACGATCCGGTTACGCGTCCGGAGGGTGGGTGTTCGTGGTGACGTCGTACGAAACCATGATCGACATGCTGGAGGCCGAGCTTGACGCCGTTTCAGGCGCGTTTAGCCAGCTCAAAGAGGAGGACTGGGCGAAGCCGACGCTGCTCGTTCCGGTCGATCCCGACCTGCCGAAATGGACGGTGCTCGAGCTGGCCGGCCATTTCGATGTCGCGATCGGGCTGACAAGGACGCTTATAGCGGAAAAAGAGGACTCGCAGCCGGCTAGGGACAGCACGAGCTTCTTCATTAACGCGCGATCGGAGACCGGGCCGGTCGTGTACTCGTACGCATACAAGGTGGTCGAGGGCAAGACGCCCGCGGACATGCCCGGCGTCCTCGCGGAGACGTTCAGCAAGACAATCTCCGAGGCGCGCGACGTGCCCGCCGACTTGGTCGGACCCGGTTACTTCGCGCCCATGCGGGTCGACGAGTTCGTGTACAGCCGGATCCTCGAGGCGGTCGTGCACGGCATCGACCTGGCCCAGGCCGTGAACGGCCCGATCTTCGCCACGCCGGACGGCATTACCACGACCGCGTCGATCCTTGATGACCTGCTGGCGCGTCGTACCCGCGGGACCCGGCCGCCTGAGCTGAAGGACGACCTCGCCTGGATCCTCGCGGCCTCGGGTCGCGCAGAGTCCGCCGACAACCGGCTGCCGCTGATCGGCTGACGGCCGCCTGCGTCTGACTTCCTGCGAGTTGTCCGGAACGAATGGGGGCAAGCCGGGCGCGATTTAACCGACAATCTGTATGGTGTCAGTTTGGAGCGGCCGAGCCGGGGGAGGAGAGCGCGATGACATCCATACCCGATGTCCTGCTGAACAACGGCCAGAAGATCCCCCAGTTCGGGTTCGGCGTCTTCCTGGTAAAGCCCGAGGAGACCTTCGCGGCGGTGACGTCCGCACTAGCGTCCGGCTACCGGCACATCGACACCGCGGAGATGTACGGCAACGAGAAGGAAGTCGGCGAGGCGGTCGCGAAGTCGGGCCTTGACCGGGCGGACGTCTTTCTCACCACGAAGCTGAACAACGACGCGCATCGCCCGGATGACGCACGACGGGCCTTCGACCGGTCACTCTCGGCGCTCGGTACCGACTACGTGGACCTATTCCTGATCCACTGGCCGCTGCCAACCCGCTACGACGGGGACTATGTGTCGACGTGGAACACCCTGGAGGAGTTTTACCGGGACGGCCGGGCGCGTTCGATCGGCGTGTCCAACTTCCAGGCCCATCACCTGCGTCGGCTGCATACCGAGTCCGAGGTCCCGCCGGCCGTCGACCAGATCGAGGTCAACCCGTACCTGACCCAGGACGAGCTCCGGCAGTTCTGCGGGGAGCATCAGATCGCGGTGGAAGCCTGGTCGCCACTCGGGCGCGGGCGAGACCTCGGCGACCCGACGATCGACGCGATCGCCCGCCGGGTGGGCAAGACCCCGGCCCAGGTCATCTTGCGCTGGCACATCGACCGCGGCGACATCGTGTTCCCCAAGTCCGTGAATGCGGCCCGGATTAGGGAAAACATCGACATCTTCGACTTCGAGCTGTCCGGCGAGGACGTCGAGGCGATCACCGCGCTTAACCGGAACCAGCGAACCGGGCCGGACCCCGACAAGTTCGCCGGCTAGACGGGGCCGCGCTCATAACTGCCCAACGGCCGGGGGCGTGCCGCTGCCGTCACCGCCCCGCGCCCAGCGAGCGATGCGGCTTTCGCTGCCGTCGTGCCGATCCCGAGTATCGCGGCACTCAGGAGCGCCGTTGCGGCAAGACCCGTCCCCTGGCGCCCGACAGCCATCGGTTTCTTCCGCCGAGATGCCTCCCGTTTGCTGACCCTAATCCGAATTGACCAATGTGGTCTATACCCTTAGACATCACCCGATGCCCTGATGATGGCATCTATAAGAGATTTACAGCTGATTTCGGGTTCTGGCGCGCCTGCCGGATTCGGCCGCGAGGATTCGACGGCCCGATTTCGTTATGACAGGCGCACGGGGCCGACGGCCTTAATTGTTGTCTGTTCGGCGCCGGCCACCGGCGTTACCGTGGTCGATGTATTCCACCTGCCGCCCTTTAGCCGCAGGCGTCGTGATGACCGCGGTACCGAGCCGCTGATGCCGGCGTACTTTCTGCAACTAAGTTTCTGACGACCGAGAACTGGCCTCACTTAACGTAGTACAAAAACTACTTATCGTGACGGCACAATTAAGCCCGGTTGGTGAGCGGAGTAGCGCCAGAACCGTAAGCCAACGGCTCCGCTCGGCGCCCGGCCGCGACTTAGGTCACATTGGTCCTGCGACGGACGGCGTTCGGGCCCGCGTGGATCGCGCCATACTGGGTAGCGGGCCATTTCGGGCAGAGGACGAAGTGATGGGGCTGCGGTCGGGCGTCGCGATTGATCTCGGGACGGTGAACACGCTTGTGTACGTCACCGGCCGCGGCATCGTCATCGACGAGCCGTCGGCGATAGGTATCGACCGTAGTACGGGCGCGATAACCGCCGTCGGTCAGGCCGCGGACTCGCTTACCGGTAAGGAGACCCAGCATGTCGAGGTTCTCCACCCGCTCCGCGATGGGGTAATCGCCGATCTTAATGCGACTGCGGCCATGATCCAGGCGTTCCTAGCCCGGGCTAAGGTCGGGCGCGGGTTTGGCCGCAAGCAGTGCGTGATCTGCCTGCCCGGCGAGGCGACGACGGTCGAGCGGCAGTCCGTACTGGCTGCCGCGGAGGCGCTGCGACCCAGGCGCAGCATTCAGCTTGTCGACGAGCCGGTCGCGGCCGCTGCCGGAGCCGGATTCGACCTTGAAGCCGGCGTCGGCGCATTCCTCGTTGACATCGGCGGCGGCACCACCGAAATCGCCGTGATGGCGGGCGGTCACGTGGTGCGGGCCCGTTCCCTTCGAACCGGAGGGAACGCGATGGATGAGGCGATCATGCGCGCGGTGAGGTCCGAATTCGGGCTGCTGCTAGGCCGGGATGCCGCGCGCGCCCTCAAAATGACGCTCGGTCTCGGGGACGGAACCATCTCGGACGTAGAGACCGTGGGCGTCGACGCGGCCCGCCGGACGCCGCGCGTCGAACGCATATCGGCTGCGCTGGTTGCCGCGGCGGTCGAGCCCACCGTGCGCGCAATAGTCGGCTCAGTTACCGAGCTGCTGGCCGACATTCCGCCGAATCTCGCCGAAGACGTGTTCCGCGGAAAGATCAGGCTAGCGGGCGGCGGCGCCCTGCTGCCCGGCCTGGCATACCGGATCGAGGCCGAGGCGGACATCGCGACGATGGTTGTCGATGATCCGCTGCGGTGCGTGATCAGGGGTGCGGCTTACATCCTGGAGCACGGTTACGAGCTTCCAGGCAGCGGCGCCGCCTGAGCACCACGCGGGCCTGCAGGCTCAAGGGGCCATCCGAACCGGCCTAGATGCCGATCTGCGCTACAGCGCGCACCATCGGGTCTTCTGGCGCTCTTTCAATAAAGCACTCATATGGCTTTTCTGATGGTGTTAGCCTGCTCGCGGGCCTTGAAGTCGTTCTTTACTGATCGAGCGCGTATGAGCCCGATCAACGAAACGCAATGTGCAGTTATCGGTAGACAACATGAGCCGAGATGACGCGGCCTGAGCACCACTGCGCATTTGCATAGCGCAATTGCCTTCGGCATAGAGGTGGGGGAGAGGCGGGCGTGACTGAGTTAACCGCGACGGCACTCGTAACTTGCACGGAATCGCTTGCCGTCACCGGAACCCGGTCGCGGTTTGCGTCGGGAACCTGTGATCGGCTCGGCAGGCGTGCTCCCATCCAGAGCTTGCCGATGGCTCTCCCGCCTGGGGGCGGCGGGACGCTGCGGCCGCGACAGGCAGGGCCACGGGGAATACCACCACGCCGAGCGGAGCCTCGGCGGAAGGAGCGTCATGCCCCCGCAAACACGCCGTAACCGCCAGCGGTCGATCCGGGTTTTGCTTGGCTCCATCTTTATCGTCCCGCTTGCCTCGCTGCTCGGCCTGTGGATTTTCGCCGCGACCATCACGGTGTCCAGCGCAATCCAGGAGCATGACTTCAACAGCCAGGATCAGCGCTACGGCTCGTGGGCGCAGACGCTGTTCACGCAGCTAGCGCAGGAGCGACTGGTCGCTTACGAGTGGCTCAGCAGCAGGCACCGCGGGTCGGATCCCGCGTACCTCGCGCAGCAGAAGCTGACGAACACCGCCGTCAGAATGCTCCTGGATGGCCTGAGCTCGAGCCCGCCGGGCTCGCCCGCGGCCCGGCCGGCGCTCGCCGACTTCAAAACCGAAATATCGGCGCTAGGACGCATTCGCGCTTCGGTCATGCTTGGGAAGGTTTCGGCACTTACATCGTTTACCGAATATAACAGTATAGTTGATGCCGAATTCAACCTCTACGGCGATCTCGTCGTGGTAAACAACACGCCGCTGTACATGCAGGCGGCCGCCAGCGTTGAAGCGGGCCGCGCGCTCGAGCTAGGCAGCCGGGAGGCAACCCTCGCAGCCGGCCCGATCATGTCCGGCGTGCGGATGAGCCAGGCGGAGCGGGCGCTGTTCGCGCAGACCGCGGCGAACCGGCAGTACCTGATGGCAGACGCGATCAGGAACCTTGACCCGGCCCTCGGCTCCGGATACCAGCGCGCCGACGCCTCGCCGGCCTATCAGAGCTTCAGCACCCTTGAGGCGGCCATCTCCGACAGCACAGGAAGCAGGGGCCCGACGTTCGGGGAACTGGCCGCATTCGCGCTCGTCTCGAAGGTTCTCTTCGGCGAGTATCAGTCCGCCGAGGTGCAGAACCGGCTGGCGCTGTCCAGCCTCGGCACTCAGATTGGCAATCACCTGCTCTGGGAAGTCGGCCTCGCCGGCGGTATCGGCTTGCTTGCGGTCGTGCTTTCTGTGTTCCTCATGGTTCGATTCGGCCGGCGGATCAGCCGTGACCTCACCGGGTTGCAGCACGCCGCACTGGACCTGGCGGAGGAGCGGCTGCCGCAGATGGTCGACCGGCTGAGCCGCGGCGAGGACGTGGACGTGCCCGCCGAAGCGGCGACGGGGACGCAGGGCCGGATCCTGGAGACGGCAAGGGTTGCCGCGGCATTCTCCTCAGTGCAGCGCACCGCGGTCGAAGCGGCGGTCGGCCAGGCTCGGCTGCGCGCAGGCGTCGCCCAGGTCTTCCGGAACCTCGCCTGGCGCAGCCAGTCGCTGCTGCACCGGCAGCTAACGCTCCTGGACGGAATGGAGCGCAGATCGAGCGAGCCAGAAACGCTGGAAGAGCTTTTCCAGCTCGACCACCTCACGACCCGCATGCGTCGGCACGCCGAGGGCCTGATCATCTTGTCGGGCGCGAGCCCCGGCCGTGGCTGGCGCGAGCCAGTGCCGATCATGGACGTGCTGCGTGGCGCTATCGCGGAGGTGGAGGACTACAAGAGGGTTGCGGTCATCTGCGAATCGCAGGACGCCGTGATCGGCTCGGCCGTTGCCGACGTGATTCACATGCTCGCCGAACTCATCGAGAACGCGACCACGTACTCGCCCGCCAGCACCGAGGTCACGATCAGGGCCGAGCGCGTGGCGAACGGCTTCGCCGTGGAGATCGAGGACCGCGGTATCGGCATCGGCGCGGACGAGCTTGCTGCCTTCAATGGGCGGCTCGCGAACCCACCCGAGTTCGACATCGCCGACACCAACCAGCTGGGCCTGTTCGTGGTCGGTCGGCTGGCGGCGAAGCACCACATCAGGATCACGCTGCGGATGTCGCCATTCGGCGGCACCTCAGCGATCGTCCTGCTCCCGCACGCGATCGTCGCGTTGAGCGACGCTAGCGGTGCGTATCCCCCCGGTGTGCGCGTTCTCGGGAACGGCCGCGAGCTCGTCAGCACAGGCCGGGAACTGCCGGGGGGCGGCGGCGACCACGGTGGCAATGGCAGGGATCTGGGCGGCGCCGGACAGGATCGGGGCGGTAATTGGCGCGAGCTCGGCGGCAGCGGGCGCGAGCTCGCAGCTGGCGGTCGCCGGGACGCCGCCGACACCGGCCCAGGGCTTGCCGGCACCGGCCCCGGACCAGTCGGCACCGGCCGAGAGCCAGTCGGCACAGGCCCTGGGCCTGCCGGCACCGGTCCTGGCCTAGCTAGCACTGCTTTCGGTCTCACCGCAACTGGCCCTGGTCTCACCGCCACCGGCCCTGGGCTTGCCGCCACGGGCCTCGGGCACGATGGCCCAGGCCTGGCCGTCGATGGCCAGGAGCAGACGGCGACCGGGCAGGAGCCCTCCGGTCCCGGCCTTCAGCCGCCCGGTCCTAGTCTTGAGCCGCCCGGTCCCAGGCTTGAGCCTGCGGGAGGTCAGAACTTGCCCGGCGGAGGCCTCGATCTGGCTGGCACTCGATCCGTACCAGGCGTCGACACCCGTGAGCCCGCCGGCGCGGCCACGGTGCCGCAAGAGGGAACTCCCGGCGCAGACTCCTTCGATGTGTTCCGCATCAATCCGCCCGCCGGAACCCGCAACACTGCCGACGCGGGGACCCCCTGGCTAGGGAACGGCAGGCGCGAGTCCGCTGTCACGGCCGACAACCAATCGGCGTGGCCGGATTCCCCGCCCCAGCGTCCGACGAGCGGAGCCGACTCCGACAAGCCGTGGCTACCGCGCCGGGTTCGCCAGGCGAGCCTGGCACCGCAGCTCAAGACCGATGCTCCGCGGATACCCGAGAGTGCTCAGGTGGGTGCGAGCCAGCCTGAAAGCGACGGCGAGCCGGTCGGCGAAGGACCCAATCCGGCCGACACCCGAGCGCTCGTGCAATCGCTACAGTTCGGGCTCGAACGCGCCAGGACATCGGAAGCACCGGAGGAAGACTCCTGGGCCACGTCGCCTGACCGGTCGTGGCCGCCGATGCCCGGTGAATCCTGGCCGCCTCCGGCCTCCGAGCCCTGGCAGTCACCGGCCGGCAACCCGGATCTGGCCGCCCGGACAGAGGACGAGGGGGAGCAATGATGCAGCGGGGGGGATTTACGGCGACGATGGACTGGGTTCTCGATGACCTGGTTCGCCGGGTCAGCGGGATCAGCCAGGCGGTCGTCTTGTCCCGTGACGGCCTGACGCTTGGCGCGTCACACGGTCTGAGCCGCGAGGATGCCGAGCACATGGCCGCCATCGCGGCCGGATTGCAGAGCCTCGCCCGCGGCGCCGCGCTCCGCTTCCACGGCGGCGAGGCCCGGCAGGCAATTGTTCAAATGGACACGGCTCTGCTGTTCGTGATGGCCGCCGGACAGGGTTGTTGCCTCGCGGCGCTCTGCCCGGCCGATGCAGACCACGGTCTTGTCGTCTACGAGATGGCGATGCTCGTTAAGCGCCTTGGTCAGTACCTGTCCACGAACCCGAGGACAGCGGCAGTCACAGTCGGGGCAGTGGAACGGCTGATGGAATGACTGATGGCGGAGATAGGTGGCTCGACCGGGAAGCCGGCCCAGTCGTCCGACCCTATGCACTGACTCGCGGCCGCACCAGGCCGCACGGCGCCACACTCGGCTTGATCGACCACGTCGCGGCGGCAGGGCCGCTGGTGGTAGATGCCAGGGGCCTGGGGCCCGAGCATCGGCACCTGCTTCACCTGTGCCGCAAGCCGACCGCGGTCGCGGAGCTTGCGTCAGAAACGGACCTGCCGCTCGGCGTTGTCCGGGTGCTGCTCGGCGACCTACTCGAACGCGGCGCGGTGACCGTCGCAGCGCCTCCGGACGCGGGAACTCCGGAAGAAAGTGTTATGAGGAGCGTGCTTGATGGACTCCGGGCGCTATGAGGCAGTGGCCGGAGCCCTGGCTGCGCCGGTCGTCACGAAGATTCTGATTGCGGGAGGCTTCGGCGTTGGGAAGACGACGCTGGTCGGGGCGATCAGCGAGGTTCGGCCGCTGCGCACCGAAGAGGTATTGAGCGAGGTCGGAGTCGGAGTCGATGACACCGCCGCCATCGAGCACAAAAACACGACGACGGTGGCCATGGACTTCGGCCGTATCACGTTCCCGAGCGGCGTCGTACTTTACCTGTTTGGCACGCCAGGCCAGGAGCGGTTCTGGTTCATGTGGGACGAGCTTGCCTACGGCGCGCTAGGCGCCGTGGTGCTAGCCGACACCAGGCGACTCGCCGACTGCTTCTCGTCGGTCGACTACTTCGAGCGGCGGAGGACCCCGTTCGTGGTGGCGGCGAACAAATTCGACGGTGCGCCTGAGTATGAAACCGAGACGATCCGCGATGCGCTGGACCTGGACTCCGACGTGCCGGTGTTGATGTGCGACGCGCGAAGGCGGGAGTCAGTCAAGGAGATCCTCATCGCGGCGGTAACTCACTCGCTCACGAAGCACAGGATGGCGGCAGCACATCGCTGAGCCGACTGGCCGTCGAACTGCCCCCGTTTAGCACTGTTTTGTGTGGTTGCTGGTCAGCTCAGGCGCGGCTAGCGAGGCCATCGGCGGGAAGCTATAGCAGGCTATATCCGGATAACAGCGCAGCAATATTACCCGCGAGTAGTGAACTACGTCTCACTGCGAAACCAGCTGTGCTCACTCGGCGTCGAACCTCCCGTTGCTCACCGTGACGGACGCCGGGCCGATCGCCCGGGCCGCGCGGCCAGTACCGACAGGAAGGACGCTTCATGCCCCCCACGGCCCGACTGACCGACGCCCTGCGCGGCCGCCGTAAGGCCGTAGCGCTAATCGGCGCCGCCGCTGCGCTCGCCGCCGGTGCAGGCAGCGCCAGCGCCGCGCTCGCGGGCGGCCCAGCGCAGCAGGCGCCCATTCAGCACGCCGCGACCGTCGCCGCCGTATCACGCGAGCAGGTCCAGCACGCGTCGGCCGACCGTAGCGCGCCTATCTCCCGTCCCGCCCCTGAGACCAACGCCGCGCCAGCGCGGCCGTATGAGATCTATGACTCGGTGACGCCGTCGGCAATCCCGGCCGGTCATGAAGTGGCGACCTATGCAGACGGGTCGTTCGCGGCATCGCCGTCGTCGATGACCGGCAAGAAGGTGCTGTGGATCGACGCCAACGGATCGGACCCGCGGGCCGCTGCGGTGGATGCCGAGCCCGGTGACGTGACCCCGGGAGGCGCGGCCAGCTGGGCGGCGCAGAAACTGCACGCCGATCCCAGCGGTCAAGCGATCATCTACACGATGCGGTCGGAATGGTCTGCGGCGCAGGCGGCGGTCCGGACGGCAGTGCCGTCGGCGGAGCAGTCGCACGTGCGCTGGTGGATCGCCGACCCGACCGGGGTGCCGCACGTGGTGCCGGGGTCCTCGGCCACGCAGTGGTACTGGGGGTCCAACTACGACATCTCCACCGCCACTCCCGGCTTCTGACCCTCTTGACCGCCAGCCACAATCTCGCGGCCGAGTCGTTCCCCCCGGGCCCGGCCCACCCAGCGTCCCGCCCCTTCCCCGAGGGGGGCGGGGCGCTCTCCCGCGCCCGGCTCTGCCTCGGCTCGCGCGGCTATGCCGTGGCTTTCGACTGGCCAACCTCGATGAGGTACCCGTCTGGATCGCGGATGTAGGCACGAAACTCGCTGGGATGGTCCTTGGGCTCGGTGAGGAACTTGGCGCCTCGGCCGGACCACTCGCGGTAGGCAGTCTGGATATCGGCAACCCGGATGTTCAGGAACGCGCTGGTCCGATCGGGGTCGGGCGGGGTGGTGAGCGTGCACCCCAGGCCAGCCTCAGTCGCCAAAGCCGATCGTGACGCTGATCGACGTCCCGACCGTGACCGAGTATGACAGCGCTCCCAGCGCCAGGGCGATCGCCCGCAGCCTGGAATAGAGCGCCTGCAGCCACCGCCTGAGTTTGTCGACCATGCCCGCGGTGTACCCGGCCAGCGTCTCCCCCGGCGGCGCGGTGATGGGCGCGGGCTCGCTGGTGGCGAGCACCCGGTTGGCGCCGGCGACCGCCGCAAGGATGTCGGGCAACGCCCGTTCTGCTTCGGCCGGGCCGATGGAGTCGGCCAGATCGGGCAGGTCCGGAAAATCAGGCACGGTGAGTTCGCCGTACATGTCTGGCCTCTCCGTGGTGAATCAGTCCCCCTGGGGCGAAGTTTCATTACGCGGTGTGCATTACCCGGTCCGCGGGGTGCTCCACCACCTGACCTCTCGCGAACGACGACCGAGGCTCGCCGCCGCCCGCTACCCCTACGTCGCGCTGATCGCAGCGAGCGTCGCCAGCAGGAACGTCGCGATCGCGAGAACCCCGTGCGCGAGCGGAATGGTCGCGCGCACGTCGAGCCGCACCGTGCGCTCGGTCGTCCGCGCCTCGTAGGCGAGGTTGCGGATCAGCAGGTCCTCGGCGAGCTTGCTCGCGAAGGCGTCGTCCTCCATGGCCCGTGCCAGCACCTCGTCGGGGATGGCCGCGTGGCGCCAGTCAACCTGGCCGCCGGGCCCCATGGGCGCCGGGCGCCCGGGATCCGCGCCGCGGAAGGGCGCCGCCTCCGGTTGCGCTCGCCGCACGGGGTACGGAGTCCAGATACTCACCGTAGAGACGCCGAGCCCGATGGCCGGAATCATGAACGCCAGCGCCAGCCAGGCCGCGATCGGTGCCTTGCTCAGGAGAAAAGCGACCCAGCACACCATTCCGGTGAGATTGAGTCCGGCATGGCTCGCCAGCACTGGCAGCGACATGCCGTCGGGCTGGGTCTTGCGGACCCGGGCGGCACCGCTGGAAACCCAGCGGGTGAGCATCAGCGCGCCTAGCGCCTCCGCGAGCAGCCAGCAGGTCAGGGCGCCGACTGCCAGCGTGTGGTTCACGTCGCCTGCAGCGCGCAGGCGCGCACTGCAGCGATGCTCCGGTCGACATCGTCTTCGGTCGTGCTCCAGCCACTGACGCTGACCCGCATCGCACGGTGACCCTGCCAGGTTGTCGGCCCGCACCAGCACGTCCCTTCGTCCTGGACGGCCGCGATGACCGAGTCGGTCCGCTCCGCCGGCCCGAACGATATGAGTACCTGGTTCAGTACGACGTCGTTCAGGACGTCGAGGCCGGCGGTCCTCATGCCATCGGCGAACCTCCGCGCGAGCCGGCAGCACCGGTCTACTAGCTCGGCCACGCCGTCCCGGCCGAGGGAAGCGAGCACCGCCCAGACCTCGACGCCCCGCGCGCGCTGCGACGACTGCGGGGTCAGGCCCATGGCCTCGGCCTCGGCGCCGGGAAGGTAGGAGGCCGTAGCCTCCATGGCCCGTCGCAGTGTCCCGGAGTCGGACACCATGGCCAGCCCGCAGTCGTAAGTCGTATTTAGCCACTTATGGCAGTCGGTGGCCCACGAGTCGGCCAGTTCCACGAACGTGAGCTGAGCCCTGGTCACCGGCGAGCCAGCCGCCCACAACCCGAAGGCGCCATCGACGTGAACCCACGCCCGGTACTTTTGCGCCCACTCGATCAGCGGGCCGAACGGGTCGCTCGCCCCGGTATTCACGTTCCCGGCCTGCAGGCAGACGATGGCCGGGCCGGCCAGGTCCGGCAGGTCGCGCGGCTCAATCCGGCCCTGGCTGTCCGCTGGCAGGACGATCGCGCGGTCGCGGCCCAGGCCGATGATGCCCAGAGCCTTCCGTATCGTGGCGTGTACCTCGGCCCCGACGACCACGGTGACCGGCGGCGAGCCGACCAGGCCCTGGCTCGCGGCATCCCAGCCGGCCCGGGTCAGCATCGCGTCCCTCGCGGCGGCCAGGCAGGTCGCGTTGGCCATCGTGGCACCGGTGACAAAGCCGCCGGCAGCGTCACCAGGCAGACCGAGGAGGTCAGCGATCCAGCCGATCGCCACCTCGTCGCATCGTGCCGCGACCGGGGACATCACGCGCAGGGCGGCGTTCTGATCCCAGGCCGCGCTCAGCCAGGATGCGGCCACGGCCGTTGGCAGCGCCCCGCCGGTGACGAACCCGAAGTAGCGCGGGCCGTTGCTCGCGACCGTCGCCGCGGAGCCGATCTCGTCGAGCAGGCGCAGCGCTTGCCCTCCGCCCAGCCCGCGATCGGGCAGCGGGAACCCGAGGTCCAGCAGGCCGTTAACTGCCGCCTTGCCCGGCGCTACCGGCCGGTCGGTCACGCCGTCGAGGTAGGCCACCCCCCGCTCGCAGGCATCGCGGAGCAACGCGGCACGCCCCGCGAGCATGGCCTGGACGTCGAGCGCGGACTCCGGCACGGGTGATCTCCTGTCAGCCGCCCTTGCGGATAAGTCCTACCCCCGTCGGGGCCAGCGGGCCAGGGCCTGGCGCGCTGAAAGATCAAAATCTTTTAGACCGGAACGAGGTGCCGCCCCGGCCTGCCCCTCGTCCGGCCCCTGGGGTTGGCCCGTGATCGCCGCAAAAGCCAAGCGCGGGGTTCGCCGCTACAGGGCCGCTGACCGGCCCTCGGCCGTAACATCGGGAAAGTGGCAGAGGTCTCGGTGTTCCGTCCAGGTGGCATGTCGTATGTGCGCATCCCGGCCCCGGATCCGGCGGCGGCGGCGGAGTTCTATACCGCGGTCTTCGGGTGGAAGGTCCGGCCCGGCTCGACCAGCTTCGAAGACGGCACCGGGCACGTCATCGGCCACTTCATGCCAGACCTGCCGGTAGCGGGTGAGGCGGGCGTAGTGCCTTATATATATGTGCCGGACATCGACGACGCTCTGCATAAGGTCCGTGACGGGGGCGGCAAGGTCAGCAGGGAGCCCTATCCGGAAGGCGAGCTATAGGTGGCGATGACCGCCGATCCGGCCGGCAACGCCATTGGCGTGTGGCAGCGCGGTCCGCGACAGCCGGTCCAAGCATAGGAATGGCTGGAAAGGGCGGGTAAAGCCTCGGCCTGGAATGGCCGAAAGTTCCCAGGACACCGCCACCTGTGCGTGTCGGCGCATCAGCGGCTGGGTACGGCTGCGCTGCGAAAGTCAGGCGCCTGTGTTGCGTCCGGGCGCACCTGCGTCAGAAAGGTGTATGTGAGCGAAGGCATCAGACGCCGCGCTTCTACTCGACTGGTTACTTACTTGCGCGGCGTGATGCTAGCCGCGCTCGCCGCTGTCCTCCTCGCCGTCGGGACCACCGGGCTCGAACAGCCCGTTTCTGCCCATGCCGCCGTCGTCAGGCCGCCCGCTGATGCGGCTAAGACGCCGGCAGCCAGGCGGGCGGCGGCGGCCGCTGCGCTGGACGCGCGAATCCGGATCACAGCCTGGCGATGGGCGCTACGTCAGCGCGGCAAGCCGTACATCTGGGGCGGTACCGGCCCGGTGGGCTTCGACTGCTCGGGCCTCGTCTATGCGGCCTACCGGGCCGCGGGCCTCACCCTCCCGCGAACGACCTACGAGATGCTGGACAGCTGGCGGCTCGTGCGGATCCCGAAGTGGAAGGCTCGGCGCGGTGACCTCGCGTTCTTCGGCTCCGGTCACGTCGAGCTGTACGCCTGGGGCAACTGGACGTTCGGCGCGGCGACGACCGGGACCCTGGTCGGATTCCACGAGATGAACTCGTTCTGGCATCCCACCATGTACTTTGAGGTCCGCGCGTTACCGACCTCGGCATCGCGGAGGTACCTGTGCAATCCGGACGTCCCGGTCACCGATGTCCCGGTCGTGCCCTGGCGGCCTGAGCAGGCCGGCGCCGATAACCAGCATCCGGACGATCCCGCCATACTGAGGCAACGCCTTGCGGCCCGGCCGCGAAGATGTCCGTGACCGCGGCCACGGCTGTCGGTTACCGTCGAAGTCATACTCAGTCGCTGCCGCCGGACGGCAGCCGGCGTTCTGGAGGTTCGCCGATGGACGAGATTGCTGACAGGTTCCTGGAACTCATCCACGAGTTGGAAGAGGTGGCGTGCAGCATACCTGCCCAGCGTGCCCTGACCGAGTTCGACGAGACGACGCTGCAGGTCTTCTGGAAGAAGTGGCCGCACCTGTCGGGCTGGGCCGGGTCGTTGTGGACGATGCTCTCGGCCGAGCTGGCCGAGCGGGCCGCCGCGCTCGATGACCCTGACCTGGACGAGATCGGCGAGAGCGGTTAAGCGATGGCGAAACTTCGCGATCTAATGAATACGTCCGTCGTGAGCGCGACGCCCGACTGCGCGGTCGCCGAGGCCGCGGCCAGGATGGTGGCGGCCAGGGTCGGATCCGCGGTGATCATGCAAGGCGCGTTCCTGGCCGGGATCTTGACCGAGCGCGATGTCCTCCGGGCCGCGGCGTCCGGGGAGGACCTGCACGAGTCGGTCGTCTCGGAGTGGATGACGCCCGACCCTCAGTCGGCCGACCCGGACGCGACCGCGGAGGACGCGGCGCAGATCATGCTGCGGGGCGGCTTCCGGCACCTGCCGGTCGTGGAGGGCCGGGAGGTGCGCGGCGTCGTCAGCCTGCGCGAACTGTTCGCGGCCAGGATCCGCCGGTAGCCCGGTGCTGGTGACGGGAGGCTGGTCAGGCCGCCGCGGCCAGGTGGTCGGCGAGGATCTTCTCGATGACGTTCTTGGTGTAGGCGGCGTCCTGCGGGTCGTCTTCGAGGGCGCGGACGAGGACGATCATGGCCTTCCAGATCGCCCAGCCGCGGCCGCGGACCCAGGTGGCGTCGTCCACGGGCAGTCGCTCCTTGAACACGCGAGTGCTCTCGCCTGAGAAGAAGGTCCAGGCGATCGTGGTGTCGCAGGAAGGGTCGCCGACGCCCGAGGTGCCGAAGTCGATCACGGCGCCGAGGCGCCCGTCTCGCAGCAGCAGGTTGCCGGGCTGGGCGTCGCCGTGGAACCAGACCGGAGGGCCGTCGATGGGGCAGTCAAGCGCGGCCTGCCAGACCTCGGCCGCGAGTGCCGTGTCGATGTGCCCGTGCAGCGCGGCCAGCGCCTTCCGCGTGTCCTCGTCGTACACGGCCGGCGGCCCGCCGCGGTACCAGTTGTGGAGTCCTGGTCCCGGGCCGCCTGCCGAGTCGATCCGGTACAAAGCGCCGAGAAAGTCAGCCAGGTCGGCCGCGAGCGCGGGCATGTCGCTCACCGTTTCCTCGGTGACCGGGTCACCCTCGATCCACTGGTAGACCGACCACGGGCGCGCGAAGCCGCGACCTGGCCTGCCCAGCCCGAGCGGAACCGGGATGGGCAGCGGCAGCCGCGGGGCCAGGACGGGCAGCCAGCGCTGCTCCTTCTCCACCGCCTCCACGTAGTGCTCGGTGCTGGGCAGGCGGACCGACATGGTCTCGCCGAGCCGGAACGTGGCGTTGTCCCAGCCGTCGATGTCGACCGGGCGTACCGGCAGGCCGGCCCACTCGGGGAACTGCACAGCCACCAGCCGTGCGACAAGATCGACGGTGATGTCTGCTTTGCGCACGTTCGGGATTGTCGCATGGCGCTGAGGTCGCGCTCCACGGGTTATCGGGCGGCGGAGCGCCGTCCTCAGTGGTCCGGGCCTGAGCTAGCCGACACCGCGGCGGCGGCGCGGAGCGCGCGGTAGAGGAGCTGCTGATCACCGAGCCGGCGGCGGAGTTCGCGCTCGAGCCCGCCGATCGGTACCAGGTTCTGCGGGGCGCGCGGGTCCTTGTGCGGCGCGCTGGCCAGTGGCGGCAGCAGCCTGGCGCTGAGGTCGGCCAGGCGCGTCACCTCGGGCACGGGCAGCTCGGCCGAGCACTCGAGCCGGACGACCCCCGACCAGGGCGCGCCGGGAGCGCCGGGAAGCTTGAGGTACCAGGAGTTGCGGCGCCAGGACGTGCCCATCGTGAAGGCGGGCGTGCGCTGACCTGGATCGAGCACGGCCACCACCGCGGCCTGCTCCGCCGGCAGGTAAGTGATGTGGTGGGTCTTGATGAAGCCGATGGTGGCGTCCAGGTGCGTGCGGCCACGCAATGGGCCATCGACGAACAGCAGGTCATTCGCGTCGGGGTTCTCCTTGCGGAACAGCAGGGCCAGCTGGACCTCGGCATCGCTCAGGCGCTGCTGCAGCGCGAGCGAGAGCTGGTCAAGACCTGGCCCGACCGCCCGCCTGGCCGGGTAGTCGCCGTGGCGGCTGGCGAGGTCGGTGGCGTCGGGGGCCGCCGTGAACAGGCCGCGCTCGACCACGACCTCGCTGACCCGGGCCGAGCCGTTGATGCACACCAGGCCCGCCGCGTAGGACGCGGCGATGCCAGGCGCCGGCTGCGGGTCGGCGCCGTGGACCCAGACGCGGGCGTCGATCCGGCGCACTCCGTCGAGGAACAGCACCGTGTCGGGAGGCTCCGCCCGCGCAGGGGGGCTGAGGGGCCGCCACCGGTCGCGCGGAAGCTCCAGGTCGAGGTTGAGCTCGGCCGTGGATTCCTCGAGGGCCTGGCCGCTCATTTCCTCGCCGAAGGCCATCCCGTAGCCGGGATCCCACGGGTCCACAGAGAACGTGACGGCCGCCGAAGCCGCCGTCACGAGG
>JASHOL010000109.1 GCA_030041135.1 Streptosporangiaceae bacterium
TCGCGTACTCCTCTCCGTCCCGCTTGCCGGACCCAGGCCATCTGGCAGTGCTGGCCCGTCCCGGCTTTGTCAGGGCTGCTCCCGCCCTCCCCGTCATCACCCAGATCAGGCTGCCCTCAGCTCCGCCGCCCTGCTGCGACAGGGACGGCGGTGAAGGTCTCTCACCTCCACTCGAACCTCAGCACCTCACGGCGCACCCATGATCTTCGACATACCGGCAACAACCTGACGGCGGCAGCGGGTCCAAGCCTGCGTGAGTTGATGGACCGGATGGGGCACAGCAGCACGAGGGCCGCACTGGTCTATCTACACGGCAGCGATGCCCGCCAGCACGAGATAGCCGACCGGCTCAGCAAGCTCGCCAGGGCAGAACTGAGAAGGCCAGGAAGCACCGTACCTCAGAAGCCAACGGGCACGCGGCGGGCACGGAAGTCGACGCGAGCATCGTGATGAGCTACCTAGTACGCCAAAATCGACGATCTGACCTGGGACTCTGTCGAGTGGGCCTGGGAGGACTTGAACCTCCGACCTCTTCCTTATCAGGGAAGCGCTCTAACCGTCTGAGCTACAGGCCCGCAGGCGCGCCGGCGAAGCTAACGGGCGCGCCGGGCTAGGGTACCGCAAGGCGGGACTAGCTGCTCAGTCAGATTCCTTCAGCGTGACCTCGATGCCGCCGGTCATGATCGTGACCAGGTTGTAGAGCACGGCGCCGATCGTAGCCAGGGCCGTGATCAGGACGATGTTGATCGCTCCGATCAGCATCGTGTAGCCGATGACTCGCGAGGCGCGGAACCAGCTGGCCGCGTTCGACCCGGCCGGGTTGCTCTTGGTGGATGTGACCAAACCTACGGTGTGCTCAATGCTCGAGAAGACGCCGAACTTCGATAGCGCGAAATAGAGAACCGACACGGCAATAACCAAGATGACCCAGCCGACGATGGAGATCAGGAAGCTGAACTTCATGACCGACCACGGCTCGACCCGGTGGATGCGCAGCTGAGCGCTCCGGGCCTGCATCCCGTTCTGAGGCGCCGTGAGCCTGGGCTGGGGCGGCCAGGACTGCCCGCGCGGTGGCAGGCCTGAGCCCACTGGCTTCTTGCCCTTTGGCTTTGCCTTCGGCTTGGCCAGCACGGAAAACGGCGATGTCACGCGTGAGGCCAGTCCCCGGGCCGCATCCGCGGCCGCCCCCATCGCAGCGGGGAACGGACTGGTCTGGGAAGGACCGCGCGGCCCAGCCGGCGGACTGTAGGCGGGACCCGGCTCGATGGCCTCGCTCGGCAGCGGCGGCGGGCCGGCGGCCGGGTTAAGCCCAGGCTGCGGGCGCCATGGCGGGGCATTGCCTGGCATTCGCGTGTTCACACTTGGCCCGGCCGCCGTTGGCTGGCGCTCGGGCGGCTCAACGGCTTCCGGCCTGGGCGCGCTCCCGGCGGAGTCTGCGGGCGCGGACGCGGGCTGGGCGCCGTCAGCCTCCTGGTCCTGCATCGCGCCCTCCGACCCCCCGTCCGCCTGCCACGTCGGCGACTCGACCCGGTTGTCCACCCCGTCCTCCTCCGCACCGATTCCTGACACGAGGTTATCCCCAGTCAGTACCGTCTGATTCGCTCGAACCAGATCATCTTCCCCGGCACTTCTAATGACGCCCGAGGTCGGCCGATCGTTGCCTGGCTCCGTCTGCCCCCGGAACTTATGTGCTTTGGGCTGGTACTGTCCCGCACGATACACGGTTCAGAGGCCCAGCTACCAGGCAAGATCGGAATGGGCCGATGGCACTCGGCCGCCGCTAGCGGCGGGCGAAGGATCACTCGGCGGCCCCGTTGCCGCCGTCCGGATCCGCCACCGAACGTGGTTCGGCGCCGCCGGCATCCGGCCCGGGCGCCGCCGGCTCGGCGGCCGTCGGCTCGGCGGCCTCAGTGGAGTCGGTGTCGGCGTCGATCACCGCCGCGCTGCCGGTTGCCTCGGCATTCCGCGCTATTGCGACAAGGCTCTGGCCCTCGCCCAGGTTCACCAGCCTCACGCCCATGGTCTGCCGCCCTGACAGCTTGATCTCGGCCGCGGCGGTCCTGATCACCCCGCCCGCCGAGGTGATCGCGAAGACCTCGTCGTCCGGCTGAACCATGAGCGCGCCGATCAGCTCACCCCTGGCCTCGACGATCCTGGCCGTGACGACACCCAGGCCGCCTCGGCCCTGCACCGGGTACTGGTCGGCGGGCGTCCGCTTGGCGTACCCGCCGCCAGTGGCGACCAGCACGTCGGCGCCCTCGGTCACTACGTACATGCCGAGCAGGCGGTCACCCTCGGTGAAACGCATGCCGATCACGCCGGATGTGGCCCGGCCCATCGGCCGCAGTGCCTCGTCGCTCGCCCGGAACCTGATCGCCTGCGCGTTCTTGCTCACCAGCAGCAGGTCCTGGTCGGGCGAAACGAGCCGGGCGGCAATGACCTCGTCGTCATCGCGCAGGTTGATCGCGATGATGCCGCCCGAGCGGGGCGAGTCGAAGTCGGTCAGCCTGGACTTCTTGACCAGGCCGGACGAGGTTGCCAGCACCAGGTAGGGCGCGACGTTGTAGTCGCGCAGCGCCAGTACTTCGGCGATGTGCTCGTCGGGCTGGAATGCGAGCAAGTTCGCGACATGCTGGCCGCGGGCGTCGCGGGCGGCATCCGGCAGCTCGTAGCCCTTCGCGCGGTACACCCGGCCCTTGTTGGTGAAGAACAAGATCCAGTCATGCGTGCTGGTGACGAAGAAATGATCGACGATGTCGTCGGTGCGCAGTTGTGCGCCCCTGACGCCCTTGCCGCCGCGCCGCTGCGCCCGGTACAGGTCGATCTTGGTGCGCTTGGCGTAGCCGCCGCGGGTGATCGTGACGACGACGTCCTCTTCGGCGATCAGGTCCTCGACGGACACGTCGCCGTCGTAGGACACGATCTCGGTCCGCCGGTCGTCCCCGTACTTCTCGGTGATCTCGGCCAGCTCGGTGCTGACCACCTGGCGCTGCCGTTCCGGCGAAGCCAGGATCGCCTCGTACTCGGCGATCTCCTCCATCAGCTTCGCGTACTCATCGGTTAGCGCCTGGCGCTCAAGCGCGGCCAGCCGGCGCAGCTGCATGTCGAGGATCGCGCGGGCCTGGACCTCGTCGATCTCGAGCAGTTCCATCAGCCCCTGCTGCGCGGTCGCGGCCGACTCGCTCGCCCGGATCAGGGCGATCACCGCGTCGATCTGGTCGATGGCCTTCAGCAGCGCGCGCAGGATGTGCGCCCGCTCCTCGGCCTTCCTGAGCAGGTACCTGGTCCGGCGGACGATGACCTCAACCTGATGGTGGACCCAGTGCCGGATCATCTGGTCCAGGCGCAGCGTACGGGGCACACCGTCGACGAGCGCGACCATGTTCGCCCCGAACGTGTCCTGGAGCTGGGTGTGCTTATAGAGGTTGTTAAGCACGACCTTGGCGACGGCATCGCGCTTGAGCACGATCACCAGCCGCCGGCCCAGCCGGGCGCTGCTCTCGTCCTGGACGTCGGCGATACCGGTGATGCGGCCGTCGTTGGCCAGATCGGCGATCGTCTTCGCCAGGTTGTCCGGGTTCACCTGGAACGGCAGTTGCGTCGCGACCAGCAAGGTGCGGCCCCTGGCGTCCTCCTCGACCTCGACCACCGCGCGCATCGTGATCGAGCCGCGGCCGGTGCGGTAGGCCTCCTGGATGCCGCGCCGACCCACGATCTGGGCGGCAGTCGGGAAGTCCGGGCCCTGGATCCGCTCGAGCAGCGCCGCGAGCAGTTCCTCGTCCGTGGCCTCGAAGTTCTCCAGGTACCACTGGGCACCAGCGGCGACCTCGCGCAGGTTGTGCGGCGGGATCTTGGTGGCCATCGCCACCGCGATCCCTTCCGACCCGTTCACCAGCAGGTTGGGGAACCGGGCCGGCAGCACGACAGGCTCGGCCGAGCGACCGTCATAGTTGGGCCGGAAATCGACGGTCTCCTTGTCGATGTCCCGCAGCATCTCCATGGCCAGCGGGGCGAGCCGGCACTCGGTATAGCGCATCGCCGCAGCCGGGTCGTTGCCGGGCGAGCCGAAGTTGCCCTGGCCGTCGACCAGCGGCATCCGCATGGCCCAGTCCTGGGCCAGCCGGACCAGGGTGTCGTAGATGGCCGAGTCGCCGTGCGGGTGGTAGTTGCCCATCACCTCGCCGATGACCCTGGCGCACTTGTTGTAGCCGCGATCCGGCCGGTACCCGCCGTCGTACATCGCGTACAGGATCCTGATGTGCACGGGCTTGAGCCCGTCCCGCACGTCTGGCAGGGCCCGGCCGACGATGACCGACATCGCGTAGTCGAGGAAGCTGCGCTGCATCTCGACCTGGATGTCAACCGGCTCGGTGCGGCCCTGTCCCTCCGCTGGCGCTTCCACGTCAGGCACTTGCCCACGTCCTCCTTCATGGCCCGGCGGCTGCCGCTGCCGGGTCAGTCACCGCCGGGCGCCGCCGGTCTGGCACCTCCCGGGGAACACCCGCCCGGCAGACTCCGCGACCGAGGGCACACCTCGTTCCGCCCTAAATGTCCAGGAACTTGACGTCCTTGGCGTTGCGCTGGATGAACGAGCGCCGCGCCTCCACGTCCTCGCCCATCAGCACCGTGAACAACTCGTCCGCCTGGGCGGCATCGTCAACCGTCACCTGCTTCAGGACACGGCGGGCCGGGTCCATCGTGGTGTCCCACAGTTCGTTGGCATTCATCTCGCCGAGACCCTTGTAACGCTGCACGCCATCGCGGGTGCGCGGGTCCTTGCGGCCCTCGGCGATGCCGGCCTCGATGACCGCGTCGCGCTCCTTGTCGGAGTAGGCGTAGCCGGCCGGGACGCGGCCCTCCCACTTGATCTTGTAGAGCGGCGGCTGCGCCAGATAGACATGGCCAGCCTCGATCAGCGGCTTCATGAACCGGAACAGCAGCGTCAGCAGCAACGTCGTGATGTGCTGGCCGTCCACGTCGGCGTCGGCCATCAGGATGATGTGGTGGTAGCGGAGTTTGCTGATGTCGAACTCGTCGTGGATCCCGGTGCCGAGCGCCGTGATCATCGACTGGACTTCGTTGTTCTTGAGGACCCGGTCGAGCCTGGCCTTCTCGACGTTGAGGATCTTGCCGCGGATCGGCAGGATCGCCTGGAACTTCGAGTCCCGGCCGCCCTTGGCCGAGCCGCCGGCCGAGTCGCCTTCGACAACGTAGATCTCGCAGATCTCCGGGTCGCCGGACTGGCAGTCGGCCAGCTTGCCGGGCAGCCCGGCGCCGGACATCGCGCTCTTGCGGGTCAGGTCGCGGGCCTGGCGGGCGGCGATCCTGGCCCTGGCGGCCTGCGTCGCCTTGATCACGATGCCCTTGGCCTCGCCGGGGTTGCGGTCGAACCAGTCCCTGAGATGGTCGTTGCAGACCTTCTGCACGAACGAGCGCGCCTCGGTGTTGCCGAGCTTCTGCTTGGTCTGGCCCTCGAACTGCGGCTCGGACAGCTTCACGTGGATGATCGCGGTCAGGCCCTCGCGGATGTCCTCGCCGAGGAGGTTCGGCTCCTTCTCGCGGATGAAGTTGTTGTCCCTGGCGTACTTGTTGACGATCGTCGTCAGCGCGGCCCGGAAGCCTTCCTCGTGGGTGCCGCCCTCGGCGGTGTTGATCGTGTTGGCGAACGTGTGGACCGACTCGTTGTAGGACTGCGTCCACTGCATCGCGATCTCGGCCGAGATCCCGTCGGCGTCCTCCCCGAACTCGATCACCGATGCGTGCACCGGCTCCTTGTCCTTGGACGCGTTCAGGTAGCGGACGAAGTCGGCGATACCGCCTTCGTAGCGGTAGGACACGACATGCGGCTCGCCGTTGATGTGCTCGGGCCGCTCGTCGGTCAAGGTTATTGACAGGCCGCGGTTGAGGAACGCCATCTCCTGCAGCCGCCTGGTCAGGGTCTCGAAGTTCCACTCGGTCGTCTCGAAGATCGAGTCGTCCGGCCAGAATGTGATGATCGTGGCGGTTTCTGTGGTCTGCTCGCCCTTGACCAGGGGTCCCGTCGGCTCGCTGTAGGCGTAGGACTGGCGCCAGACGTAACCGTCCTTCCAGACCTCAAGCTCAAGCCGGGTGGCGAGCGCGTTCACCACCGATACGCCGACGCCGTGCAGGCCGCCGGAGACCGCGTACGACTTCCGGTCGAACTTGCCGCCCGCGTGCAGGGTGGTCAGCACCACCTCGGCCGCGGGGCGGTGCTCCACCGGGTGCTCGTCGACCGGGATGCCGCGGCCGTTGTCGAAAACACGGACGCCGCCATCGGCAAGCAGGGTCACCTCGATGGTGTCAGCAAAACCCGCCAGGGCCTCGTCGACGGCGTTGTCCACAACCTCGGTGACAAGCTGGTGCAGTCCGCGTTCACCGGTCGAGCCGATGTACATCCCCGGCCGCTTACGGACGGCCTCGAGGCCTTCCAAGACCGTGATCGAACGTGCGTCATACGACAAAGTAGAAGCTCCTCCTGGAACAGACCACGCGCAGGACTGCGAACCCATGCCCCCGCCGTGCGCGTGCCCTGGTGCGCAATCACTATTTTACCTGCGCACCTGCCGAGACTCAGCCGTACGTGTCACGCGGGCCGCGACTGCCCCGGACGCGCCACTCGCCCGGCCTGCGGGTAGCGGTAACCGGGCCCCTCACCTTCACCCGCTGCACTGCTCCGGCCCCCAATTCAGCGTTCAGCCGCCGCACCAGCTGGGCCGCAAGCAACCGCAGTTGCGTCGCCCAGGCCGTGGAGTCGGCAACGACCGTCAGTTCCCCGTCACGCAGCGCCTCGGGCTGCGTATGGTCGGCGAGCTCTGGGCCGACAATCTGCGCCCATCGCCCGAAAACGGACCCGGTGGCGGCCGCCATGGTCCAGCCTTCGGTGTCGAGCAGACCCTCGATCGCAGCCGCGAGTGGCTGCGGGTCATCGCGCCTGACCCTCCGCAGCGGCTCGCGCCGGGCGGTCCTCCCTGAGCGACCTTCATGGGCACCCTGATGTCCAGGGATCTCTTCGGGGGGAACGAGGTCGGGCTCTGGGCTCGCGTGGTCCCCAGCCGCCTCGCGCTCTCCGTCCACAGGTCGCGGACCGGTTTCCACAGGCCGGCCTGGACC
The DNA here is from genome assembly GCA_030041135.1 of Streptosporangiaceae bacterium. Taxonomy (GTDB): domain Bacteria; phylum Actinomycetota; class Actinomycetes; order Streptosporangiales; family Streptosporangiaceae; genus JAJYUU01. The sequence goes on from JASHOL010000109.1 coordinate 7,132, forward strand.
GGGCTGGCTCGAACCGGGCTGGCGCCGTCTCGAGCGAGCCGGCCAGAGCCCTTTCGCCTCCGCCTGGGCCCGCGCGGCGGCCAGCGCCTCTTGCGCCAGGCTGAGACGATCCGGGCCGCCAGGCTTACCTGGCCTGCCACTGTGCTCAGAATCGTGCTCAGCCACTGGTAATCACGCCTCCAGCGACGGTATACCTGGCGCCCGCCAGAGTCGCCGGGACATCCTCAGGCACCGCGGCCGTAACCAGGACCTGCTCGGCGTCGCCGACCAGCTCGGCCAGCCGGCTCCGCCGGTCAGCGTCCAGCTCGGCGAACACGTCGTCCAGTACCAGCACGGGGTCCTCGCCGGCCGCCCTGAGCAGCTCATAAGCCGCCAGCCGCAGAGCCAGAGCCAGCGACCACGACTCGCCGTGGCTGGCGTAACCCCGCGAGGGCAGGCCGCCGATCTGCAGGTCGAGTTCGTCACGGTGCGGCCCGACCAGGCACACACCCCGCTCAAGCTCAGCCCGGCGGCGCGCCGCCAGCGCCTCCCGCAGCAGGCCCGCAAGCTTGGCTGGGTCCGCGTCCGGCTCGTCGTCGGGGCCGGCCAGCGCGCTCTCGGCCTGGCGGACCGCCGAGAGCCGGTAGCGCATGACTGTGTCCCGGTCGGTCCCCGAGACTGCGCTGTAACACCGGCCGACGAGCGGCTGTATCTCCGCGATCAGCCGCAGCCTGGCCGCGGTGAGCTCGGCGCCGGTGGCGACAAGGTGATCGTCCCAGACCTCCATCGCGCTCGGCGGCACTCCGCCGCGCCCCTTGGCCGACTTCAGCAGCGCGTTCCGCTGCCGCAGCACTCGCTCGTAGTCGGCCCTGACCCCGGCCAGCCGCGGCCGGCTGGCCACGAGCAGGTCGTCGAGATAGCGGCGGCGCTGGTCCGGGTCGCCCTTCACGATCGCCAGGTCTTCCGGCGCGAACAGGACGCAGCGCAGCGCGCCGAGCGCCTCGCGCGGCCGCGACACCGCCATCCGGTTAAGCCGCACCCGGTTCGCCCGGCCGGCGTTGATCTCGATCTCCAGCAGGCTGTCCCGGCCGCCCGACCTGACTCCGGCCCGCAGGATCGCCCGCTGCGCGCCCTGCCTGATCAGTGGCGCATCAGCGGCAACCCGGTGACTCGCGAACGTCGCCACATAGCAGGCCGCCTCCACCAGGTTCGTCTTACCCTGACCGTTCGCGCCGGTGAAGGTGGTCACGCCCGGCGCCAGCATCACGTCCGCGGCCGCGTAGCTGCGGAAGTCGGTCAGCGCGAGCCGGGTCAGGTGCACGCCGCCGACACTAGCGGCTCGCGCCGTCTCCGCGCGTCAGCCGCCGAGCCGGATCGGCATGAGCAGGTACCGGAACTCCGGCGAGCCGTCGGGACCCGGCTTGCCGGTCAGCAGTGCCGGCTTACCCGGCTCGGTGAACGAGATCCTCACGGTGTCGGAGTCGATCGCGGTCAGGCCGTCGAGCAGGTACTGCGGATTGAACGCGATGGACAGGTCGTCGCCCTCGAAGTCGGCCTCGAGGACCTCCTCGGCCTGCGCCTCGTCTCCCGTTCCGGCCTCGAGCACAAGCTGGCCCGCGCTGAACGCGAGCCTGACCGCGGTATTGCGCTCGGCCACGAGAGCCACCCGCTTGACCGACTCGGTGAGCACGCTGGTCGACAGCACCGCGGCCGCGTTCGAGGAGGTCGGCAGCAGCGCCTGGGTCCTGGGGAACTCACCGCCGAGCAGCCGCGTCGTAGTCTGCCGGCCGGCGCCCTCGAACCCGATCATTCCGTCGCCGGTGCCGCCGTCATCGCCGGGCAACGCCAGCGCGATCGCGACCTCCGCGCCGTTCGTCAGCGTGCGCGCCGTGTCGGACAGGGCCTTCGCCGGCACGAGCACCGCCGCGGTCAGGTCAGGGCGGGCCGGATTCCACCGCGACTCCCGCACGGCCAGCCGGTAGCGGTCGGTGGAGACGAGCGTCAGCGTCTCACCGTTGATCTCCATGCGTACGCCGGTCAGCGCGGGCAGGGTATCGTCGCGCCCGGCCGCGGTGACCGCCTGGCTGACCGCGGTGGCGAACGCGTCGCTGCCGATGGACCCCGCGGCCGGTGGCATCTCGGGCAGCGCGGGGTAGTCGTCTTCAGGCATCGTCAGCAGCGTGAACGTGGCGCTGCCGCAGGTGAGCACGGCGCGGCCCTCGTCTACCGAGATGTGGACGGGCTTGGCCGGCAGACTACGGCTGATCTCCGCGAGGAGCCTGCCTGACACAAGCGCGCTGCCGGGCTCGTCTGTAGTGACCGGCACCGTCGCCTGGGCGGAAACGTCGTAGTCAAAGCTCGACAGCACCAGGTCGTCTGCCGCCTGCAGCCGGATGCCGGCCAGGACGGGAACCGCTGGGCGAGCGGGCAGGGCACGGGCGGTCCAGGCGACTGCGTCCGCGAGGACGTCGCGCTCAAGAACGATCTTCACCGGTCCGCTCCTGTTCTTCGTGAACGAGGCCGTGCGGCCGAGCCGACAGCCTGCTTGCTGTGGGTATTGCGTACTAAATAGAAGAGGTAGTCGTCATAGGGTCGGTGGATCCCGGGGATATCCGGCGTCGGGGCTGGTGAGGGCATCGGCGGGCGTGCACAACGGGTGTGCTCAGCCTGGGTGCGGCGCGCGAAGAGCTGTGGAGGAATGGCAGAGCACCCGGCAGCCACCACGGCGTTACCCTCCGGTTGTCCGGAGTTTTCCCTAAGCTGTCCCAAGGCATTCCACAGGCTTATCCACAGCCTGTGTGCGTACATTGCGCACGGCGCGGCTTTTGTGTACGGACCTGACGACAGAGGGTGACGATGACGAGGCCGGGGTCCGGCGGGCCGGCGACCTGCCGGGCATGGTGGCTGCGGCCTGGTCACGCTCTCACCCGGACAGGGCCTGCTGCTTGATGCGGTTGGTCAGCTCGGTGACCTGGTTGTAGATGGCGCGTCGCTCGGCCATCAGCGACCGGATTTTTCTTTCGGCATGCATGACCGTCGTGTGGTCGCGGCCGCCGAACTGCTGGCCGATCTTGGGCAGGGACATCTCGGTGAGTTCGCGACACAGATACATGCCGATCTGCCGCGCGGTGACCAGGACCCTGGACCTCGACGTGCCGCACAGGTCGTCGATGGACAGGCCGAAGTACGCGGCGGTCTGACCCATGATCGTGGCGGCGGTGATGTCGGGTCCCTGGGCTTCGGGGATCAGGTCCTTGAGGACGAACTCGGCCAGCTGGAGGTCGACGGACTGGCGGTTGAGGCTGGCGAAGGCCGTGACCCGGATCAGCGCGCCCTCAAGCTCGCGGATGTTGGTGGAGATCCGGCTGGCGATGTACTCGAGTGCCTCGGGCGGGGCGTTCAGCCGGTCCTGCACCGCCTTCTTGCGCAAGATCGCGATGCGAGTCTCCAGCTCGGGCGGCTGCACGTCGGTCTGCAGTCCCCATTCGAACCGGCTGCGCAGCCGGTCTTCCAGGGTCACCAGGCGCTTGGGCGCGCGGTCGGAGGAGATGACAATCTGCTTCTCGGCGTTGTGCAGGGTGTTAAAGGTGTGGAAGAACTCCTCCTGGGTTCCTTCCTTGTTCTCCAGGAACTGGATGTCGTCGACCAGCAGGACGTCCACATCGCGGTACCGGCGGCGGAAGCCGTCCTGCTTCCCGTCACGGATCATGTTGATGAAGTCGTTGGTGAACTCCTCGGAGCTCACGTACCTGACCTTCAGCCCTTGGTAGAGGCTCTGGGCGTAGTGGCCGATGGCATGGAGCAGGTGCGTCTTGCCCAGGCCTGAGTCGCCGTAGACGAACAGCGGGTTATAGGCCTTCGCCGGGGCCTCGGCGACCGCGACCGCGGCGGCGTGCGCGAAGCGGTTGCTTGAGCCGATGACAAAGGTCTCGAAGGTGTACTTCGGGTTCAGCCTGGCCTGGCCGGGTCGCGGCGTCTGCGGGCCGATGAGGTGGGTGGCCGCTGGCTCGTGGACGGGAGGCAAGCTGGCGGGACCGGCGGTGGCCGGATGGCTGGTTCCGTTCACCGGGCCTGGCCGCTGGCCGATGACATCCCGGCCGTCCTGTTCGATGCCAGGGAACGAGGCGTGTTCCGCGTGGAGGGCCGCCGGCGGCCGGCCTGGTCCCGGCTGCATCGGCACGCCGAAGCCGTTGGCGGCGGTGCCAGGAACCTGCCGGAGACCGGGCGGGCCGTCTGGAACGGGCGGGATGGGGCCGGTGGTCTCGTCGTCGGTGTTGTCCGGGCCGCCGGGCGAATGGCCGACGTCGGCGGTCGCGGCCGGATCGACGGTGACGGCGAGCTGGATGTTGCGGGCCAGTTCCCTGGATAGCGCGTTGGTAATGAGAGCGCGGAGCCTGGTCTCGAGCTGCTCCTTGACAAAGTCGTTGGGCGCGGCGATGAGGGCCGTGTTCTCGACTAGGCCCAGCGGCCGGGTCAGTTGCAGCCAGGCGCGCTGATGCGGCTCGATCTGCATGCCGGCGAGGTCTGCGAGTGAGCGGGCCCATACGTCCGCAAGGTCGTCTTCGCTCATTGGCCGGTCACCCCGGGCCCCCCACATGTGATCAACAGGTTTTTCCACAGCATGTGCACGTTGCAAGTCAGGGCTGCGGCGAGCCCGCCCCGTCCGCTCACACCGGAAGGGAAGCGCGCCAGCGGGTGACTGACCCCGGTCGGCCCCGCGCGCGCCGCTTGTCCACAGCCTAGGGCCGGACTTGGGGATGCGTTCGGGAAACCGGGGCAGTGCTGCCGCCAGGGGCTCCTAACTTGGCTAGGTCAGTGGCCGAGCATGTTACCGGGACCGGACCCGGTCGCGCGAGCCCGGCTGTGTTTCCCGCTCAGCCGTCGGGGCGCGTTTGCGCGCCGCCTTCCCTCGTCGCTGTGTTTCCCGCTCAGCCGTCGGGGCGCGTTTGTGCGCCGCCTTCCCTCGTCGCAAGCCCTGCTCCTCAGTCCAGGCGGCGCCGCGGCCCTCCGGCTCGCTCGCTTCCCCGCTCCTCCGGTCCAGGCGGCGCCGCGCCCCTCGGGCTCGCTCGCTGTGTTTCCCGCTCAGGCGGGGTTTGACCGCCCGGCGGGCTGCGCGTACCGTGTATTGGTCCGGTTACCCCGGTGCAGCTTAGTCACGGCCTGATGCAGATCGGGACCGAGTGATGAGTCCGCTGTGAAGAGTTCACAAACCTGCCGCTATCTGGAGTTCCA
>JASHOL010000110.1 GCA_030041135.1 Streptosporangiaceae bacterium
CGCCGCGGTCGGCTCGATGGCACGCCGGGCAGCTGTCCGGCCCGGCTCGGCCGCCGGCTGCGCGCCATGGGCCGGGCCAGCCGCTGCCCGGCGGGCTCGCGAGGTGATCGACGCAAGTGGCGCAGCGGACCTCACGACCGCGCAGTTGGCCGCGGCGGCCGGATGCAGCCGGTTCGCACTGCACCGCGCGTTTACCGCTGCCTACGGGATGACGCCCGCCGACTATCACCGGCAGGTGCGGCTGCGAGCGGCGCGGCGGCTGATCGCGCAGGGATGGTCCATCGGCGACGCCGCGGCGCACACGGGGTTCGCCGATCAGAGTCATCTGACCCGGTGGTTCAGCCGCTATTACGGAATCACGCCTGGCGGTTATCAGCACGCCGTGGCCGCGGCGGACTAGCCCCGGCTTCGCTCGTTATGCTCCATCCCGATGACCGACGATGAAGTGCCGGGGTTCCTGGCCGAACTTGGCATCCCCGGCATTGTCGACGCCCACGTGCACTTCCTTCCTGACAACCTGCAGGAAGCCGTCTGGCGGTGGTTCGACCGGCTGACCCCGCGATGGCCTGTTGCCTACAGATCACCAGCAGCGGAACGAGTCGCGGTCCTCGCTCAAGTGGGCGTCCGGCACCACACCGCCCTCGCCTATGCACACCGTCCGGGGATGCTGCGGTACCTGAACGATCACACGCTCGGGCTTGCGGCCGAGGTTCCCGCGGTGATCCCGACGTTCACGATCTTTCCCGAGCCTGGTGTCGGCGCGGAGACCGCCCGGTGCCTGGCCGCAGGCGGGCGGTGCGTGAAGGTGCACCTGCAGGTGGGCGGTTTCGACGCGGTCGACCCGCTGCTGGAAGACGCGTGGCGGCAGCTGGCCGATGCGGGCACTCCTGTCGTCCTGCACGCCGGTGCGGTGGCGGACGGCTCGGGCAACGAGCGCTGGTGCGGCCCCGAGCCCGTGCGCCGCCTCCTGGCCCGGTTCCCCGAGCTGAGGCTCGTGATCGCGCACATGGGGACTCCGGACCAGGACGCCTTCGTGGACATGGCAGAACGTCATCCAGGGCTCTGGCTCGACACCGCGATGGTCTTCACCGATCCGCCGTACCTGGGCCCGACGCCGGTGCACCTGGTGGACCGGCTCCGCTCGCTTGGCGACCGGATCGTCTTCGGGTCGGATTTCCCGACGATCCCGCACCCGTTCGCGGCACAGGTCAGTGGTCTGGCGGCGCTGCGGCTCGGTGACGACTGGCTCCGTGACGTGCTGTGGCACAACGGCAGGCGACTGTTCGGCCTGTAGCCTGGCCGGCGGCTTGCCGGCGTCAGCTGGTGGCCGAGTCGGCCACTCCGTCCTCTGGCTGGCCCGGATAGGTCGTCGCCGGGTCAGCCGCGGGCGGACTGCCAGCGGCCTGGCCCCCGGCCAGGGAATCGCCCCCAGAGCCAGCCGGGGCCGTCATGCCAGGGCCAGCCGGAGCGACCATGCCTTGGCCAGCCGGAGCGACCATACCCTGGCCAGCCGGGGCGGGCGCGCCCGGCCATCCGGCCGCCGGGCCCGTGCGGAGCGGCGCGCCTGTCGCGGCAACGGTTACCGGCTCCGGCCTTGCCGCCAGCCAGCCGCACATGAGGACCAGCACGATGACGAAGCCGCAGTACACCCAGAACCAGGCGGTCAAGCTGGGAGTTACCGTCAACCTGTCCGCGCTGGCCTGCGCCGGGGGGATACCGAGCTGAGTCAGCCCCGGCTCCGTGATCTCAATCATGGCTGAGATCAGCTGTGCGATGAGCGGCACGATGGCACCGGCGGCTAGCGCCCAGCCAAGCCTGGCCGGACGCCAGAGCGCGGCGGCTACCAGCACCGCAACGACAGCAATCATCACTGCGACGTCGCCCACGATCACCGGGCCAGGGTTGGAGAAGGCATTGCCCTCAGTAATTGTCTGGCTCGCCGTCGGGGTGGACAGGAGGTAGCGGTCCCACGCGGGCGCGAACGTGATTGCAGCCCCGATCCCGGCGGCGATCAGGGCCGCGGCGAAGCCGATATCCGCGCCGCGAAGCGGACGGGGCCAGTCAGCGGGCCAGCGCCCGAATGCCAGGCAGGAGCCGGCCGCACAGCCGAGCCACCCGACCAGTCCCAGGACAAGGCCGACGCCCATGCCGGCCGCGTGCGCGCCATGAGCGAGCGGCATGCCCGCATCGGCAAAGAACAGACCGAACGTCACGACGCTGACGCCGAGCCCGAGCAGCGCGCCGACGCGCTGCCGGGCGCCGCCCATGGCGATGAGCACGGTTGCGGCCGCCCACGCCGCGAGGTAGATGGCGTGCGGCACCAGGTTGACCGAAGTGGACGCGAGGCTCGAGCCGCCCACGTAGGTGGGGAACAGGCCGATGACGCCGCACACGATGCCGAAGATCAGCAGTCCGATGGCGGCAGGGTTCAGCCAGGTCGGCCTCGCGCCGATGGGGCGACTGCCGTACTGGCCCTGGGCTGCCGCATAAGGCTGACCCCAAGGTGACGCACCGAGGCCTGAGGCTGGGTAGCCCTGGCTATAGGCGCCATAGGGCTGCCCGGCGGGGCCGGTGTAGGGCTGGCCGGCGGGGCCGGTGTAGGGCTGGCCGGCGGGGCCGGTGTAGGGCTGGCCGGCCGGAGCGGTGTAAGGCTGGCCGGCGGGGCCGGTGTAGGGCTGGCCGGCCGGAGCGGTGTAAGGCTGGCCGCCAGCCGCCTTGTGCGGCTGACCTGCAGGAAGAATGAACGGCTGAAGGCTCGGCGGGTCAGCCTGCTGGGTCACGTCCGCTGCCGGGGGCTCGCCCGCTTGGGGGGTCGGCTGGCTGGCTTGGGGGGTCGGCTGGCTGGCCTGGGGGGTCGGCTGGCCCGCTTGGGGGGTCGGCTGTCCGGTTGGGACCGTAGTGGGCGGGCTCACCTGGACGATCGTGCCAGGCACCTCGATGGCCACGAAGCGATACCACGCTGCTGACCAGCCTTCCGGTGTACCCGGCCACCACTCGTTCGGCTGGGAGTGACCCGCCCCGGCGGTCCATATCCCATACCCCTGCGGCCACTGCCCCAGTTCATAGTTAGTGCCGCGATAGGCGATGATCACGTTCTCACGCACGGTCCTGAACCCCTCATGGTTGATCGTGTCCGCCAGCGTAGAAGCTTGGTCTGCAGGTTGGCTGGAAGATCGCTCAGGCATTCCTGACGCCTTGCTCGGAAGCCTTAAGCCATCGTGGGCCCGGAGGCAAGGGCCCAGCGGACTTGGCCAGGGCCACAGCTAGGCGTCACCCCCAACGAGCGTATCGGATAGCGTGCGGCCGGTACTCGCCTGTGATCACGGCCTGCGGCAGCGCCGCTAGGAACGCCGTCGGCCCGTCAAAGTCGGGCATCTCCAAGTATGCGGCGCCGATGCCCTCTGGGTCGTGCGCATCGGATCCGGCCGCTCCTGGTAGCCCGTACCGCCTGGCCAAGTCGGCCGCCTGCCGGTTTAGTGCCTGATCCTCGACCTTGGCGTTGAACACCTCGACAACATCGGCCAGTCCCTCGCGGCACAGCCGGCCGGCCACCGCGCCGAGGCTTGACCGGCCAGAGTCGAACGGGTGCGGGAGGTAGATCAGGCCGCCCTGCGCCCTGATCAGGCCGGTCACGTCCGCGAGCGGCAGCACGTACGGAATCCGCTCGGTCAGGAAGAGCCCGATCAGGTCACCGTGCTTCGTCCGGATCTCCTCGCCGACGATCACGCGGGCCCCAATCCCGCGCTCCGCTGCTGCCACTGCGGCTCGGGTGAGGTTGTGGTCGGTGACACAGATCACGTCAAGCCGGTTACGCTGCACCTGCTCAGCGAGATCGTCGATCGTGGTGACCGCGTCGCCAGAATCGACCGTGTGCAGGTGGCAGTCGACCCGGACCCAGCCGGGGCGCGTCACTGGGCCTGCGGAACGGCGACGCCAAGTTCGGCGAGCAGTTCCTGGGAATAGGTGATGCGCCCGGTCAGGCTGCGCGGATCGCCGTAGCACAGCATCAGTGCCGCCTCGGCCATGACCGTGGCGGGCTCCGAATTCGGATCGTCGTCTCCGCTCGTCAGGTGGTGGAAGATCGTGCCCGGCGTCGGGACGACCTTGGTGGGGGACAGGGCATTGACGGCGATGTTGTCCGAATACAGTTCCGCGGCCAGTCCGGTGGAGAACCGCTCAATCGCGGCCTTGCACATGCCGTAGACCGTGCCGCCCCGGCCGGCGAACGGGCCGGGCGGCATGACGGGATGCCGGGCCGCGATCGAGGATATGTTCAGGATCCAGCCGGCGCCCCGGTCGCGCATTCCCGGCGCGACCAGCGTGGCCAGGTGGAACGGAGCCTCCACCTGTACCGCGAACATGAGCGCATAGCGCTTGGGAGTGAAGTCCTCGACCCTGGTGAAGTACGTGACCGCCGCGTTGTTGACCAGGATGTCGGGAGGGCCGAGTTCGCGGATCGCGGCCGACACGAGTTGCTCCCGCTCGCCGGGCTGCGCCAGGTTGGCGGGGAGGGCGACGGCCACCCCGCCCGCCGCCCGAATATCCGCCACCGTCTCCCCGATCGTGCCTGCCAGCGGCGACATGCCAGTCTGCGTGGTCCTGGCGGCGACCGCGACCGCTGCCCCTTCCGCCGCGAAGCGTCGCGCGATCTCCGCGCCGATGCCGCGGCTCGCGCCGGTGACGATCGCCACCCGGCCGTCCAGCATTCCCATTCGGTCCTCCGCGTAGCAGCCGCGCCGTCCTATCCGGCGCTCGGACAGTGGAGCGAAATACTAGAAGCGTGTTCTATAGGCTTCACACGCCACCGGCTGAATCCCAGGCGGTACCCATTCCATCGCGCGCTCCCTGAGCATGACAAGGCCACGGTGGTAGGCCGGGGATGGCAGCCGTAGCCGAACCCGAGTTATCGCTTGCGGCAGACGCACGGAATGTCCATAGTTGAGTAGCTCGCGCCCCGCGTTGCGACGCAAGACGAACCCGCGAGGACGTCGTCTCTGGGGTTGTTCGTGCCTTCGCCCGTGGTCAGAACTCCGCCGCCATCCGGATCCGAGAGGAACTCAGGTGTCCAAGCGCGTGGCCTCGATCGACCTCATTGCCGACCAGTACGTCGACCGCGCGGCCGCGCTTGACCCGCTCTTGGCCACCTACGTGGGCATCGCCGGACACGACGACCAGATGCCGGACCTCAGCGCGGACGGCTTTGCCGAGCGGGCCGAGCTGGACCGCTCGACCCTGGCCAACCTTGAGGCAGCCGAAGCTCACGGACCACGCGAGCAGATCGCGCGGACGGCGATGCAGGAGCGTCTGGGTGTCGCCGTGGAGCGCTACGACGCTGGCGACATCACCAGCGAGCTCAACGTGATCGCCTGCTGGGTCCAGTACGTGCGCGAGGTCTTCGATCTGATGCCCACGGAGGGCGAGCAGGCCGCGGTCAACTTCGCCAAGCGCATGGCGGCCGTTCCGGCCGCCTACAGCCAGCTGTCAGGGACCCTGCTGAGCGCGGCCCGAGGCGGACGGCCGCCCGCCCGGCTCCAGGTCGAGGAGGTCGCCAAGCAGTGCGCGGACTGGGCCAAGCCCGGAGAGTCTTTCTACGCCGAAGTGCTAGAGCAGCTCACCGGGGTACCGGACTCACTGCGCAGCGACCTCGAGCAGGCCGCCGATCAGGCGAGCGCCGCAACGGCCGAGCTTGGTGCCTTCTTCACCGAGGAACTGCTTCCGCTCGCGCGCGAGAAGGACGCGTGCGGGCGTGAACCCTATTCCAGGGCGTTGCGAGAATTTCTCGGGGCCGCCCTGGATCTGGAGGAGGCATACGCGCGGGGGTGGGAGGAGATCGCCAGGATCCGCGCCGAGCAGAAACGAGTCGCCAGCCTCATCCAGCCGGGCGCCACCAGGGAAGAGGCCGCAGCCATCCTGGGCGAGGATCCCGCGCGCCGCATCGAGGGACGCGAGAACTTCCGCGCCTGGATGCAGGACCTGGCCGACCGCGCGATCAGCGACCTGCACGGCGTCCAGTTCGACGTCCCTGAGCAGGCCCGGCGGATCGAGGCGATGATCGCTCCGACCAACGCTGGCGGGATCTACTACACCGGCCCATCGGAGGACTGGTCTCGCCAGGGCCGGGTGTGGTGGTCGGTACCGGACGGGCAGGAGTCCTTCGCCACCTGGAAGGAGGTCACGACCATCTACCACGAAGGCGTTCCCGGCCACCACCTGCAGATCTCCCAGAAGCTGGCCGAGCGCGAGAACCTCAATCGCTGGCAGCGGCTCCTGTGCTCAGTCTCCGGGCACGAAGAGGGCTGGGCCACTTACGCCGAACGCCTGATGGGGGAACTCGGTTACCTCGATGACCCGGGAGCGCACCTTGGAATGCTCGACGGGCAGCTGATGGCGGCTGCCATCACGGTCCTGGACATCGGCCTGCACCTGGAGCTGCAGATCCCCGCAGGTGCTAGCTGGAGCCCGGGCGCGGGCGAGCGCTGGAACGCCGCGCTGGCCTGGGAGTTCCTGCAGGCGCATTCCAACCTCGAGGAGGCGCGGCTGCGCTTTGAGCTGCATCGCTTCCTGGGCTGGCCCGGTCAGGCCCCGTCCTACATGCTGGGCGCGCAGATCTGGCTGCAGGCCAGGGCCGAAGCCAGAGACCGGGCCAAGGATGCCTTCAGCCTGAAGGACTTCCACTGCAGGGCACTCGGCCTGGGCTCCATGGGCCTGGACCCGCTGCGCGAGGCACTGGCCGGGCTCTAGGTCGCGCACCGCCGCGCTCGTTCTGCTGGCGCTCGGGCCTTAGCGCTCAGTGACCTACCCGGCCTATTCCCCGCAGCTCACTGCCACGATGGTCTCGGTGGCTTCAGCGAGGGTGTAGCTAGTGCCGCCTGCGCTGTAGGTGATCACTGGTCTTGCCGGCTGGGGGTGGGTGGAGGTCCGTGTCTGGGCGAAGACCAGGTTGGCCCGTTTGCCTGGCGCGATCTTGGCTCCGATCGCGAGCCTGCGGTACTTCCACTCGGGGTAGCTGACCGGCGGCCAGGGCTGCAAGCCGATCAGGGGCAGATTGACGCCGGGTCCGGCCGGTACCAGGTACGCCCGTGATGTCATTGCCTGGCCTGGCCCGCCGACCAGGCGCACGCCAGTGACCGTGACCGTCTGCCTGCTGTGGTTCTCCAGGGCGTAAAAGCCGTCGGTGAGCGTCTTGCCAGGGGTGCAGTCCAGGCCTTGAGCGAAATCGGCCGGGTTGCCGAGCGGGGGCTGTCCCGCTGCCTGGCCGCTGAAGGCAAAGCCAAGGAGCACGCCAGCAACCACCAGGACTCCAGCAGCCGCCACCGCCACGGCTCGCACTCTCATCCGCTTTTGCGTCCCGTTCGTTGGTGCCGCGCCGACCTCCTTCGGGTCGAGCAGATACTAGAAGCGTGTTCTACTACCCTCATTGGATCTGTCGGCCGGAGCCCTGACAATACGTGCTCTGGTCCCGCCCGCGTGGAGGTCGCCGTGTCGCTCGATCACAGTCTCGTCGGGGTGCCGGGGGAGCCGCGCGAGCGTTCGTGGACGTCGAAAGACGCACTTCTGTACGCGATCGGGGTCGGCGCCGGCCTCGGCGACCCGCTCAGGGAGCTGCAATTCACTACAGAGAATTGCGAAGGCATCGAGCAGCAGGTGCTGCCGACTTACGGCGTGCTGCTGGCCCAGGCCGGCCCATCGCGCAGCCTCGGCGACTTCGACCGGGCCATGCTGGTGCACGCTGAGCAGTACGTCGAGCTGCACCGGCCGCTGCCGGTCGGGGGGACGGTCCGGACGTCCTCGACCGTCACCGGTATTTACGACAAGGGCTCGGGCGCGCTCGTGGAGTCGCAGAGCGTGGCAGTCGACGTCGCTACCGGGCAGCCCGTCATCACCAGCAGGACCGGCACGTTCATCCGCGGCGAGGGCGGCTTCGGCGGTGAGCGGGGCAGTTCGGCGCCGTGGCGGCTGCCCGATCATGCGCCTGACCACAAAGTTGTCGAGCAGACCCGGCCCGAGCAGGCGCTGCTGTACCGGCTGTCGGGCGACCGCAACCCGCTGCACGTCGATCCGAAGTTCGCCGCCAGGGGTGGTTTCAGCCGGCCAATACTGCACGGGCTGTGCACCTATGGCGTTACCGGGCGCGTGTTGCTGCATGAGCTCTGCGGGTCGGACCCGGCCAGGTTTTCCTCGATGTCCGGGCGGTTCAGCGCGCCGGTACTGCCCGGTGACTCACTGGTGATCTCGATCTGGCGCGACGGGGACGGGACAGCCTCATTCCAGACGGCGAAAGAAGACGGCACGGTCGTGATCGACCGGGGCCGGGTGACCTTCGCGTAACCCCTGATCCGGGCCGCCGGAGGGCGTGCTTCTGTCACGCTGAGCGACATGGAACCTGATCGCGCAGAGCGTGCGGCCCTGCCCGACCCCGCGCTGGTCGTGCTGATCGGGCCGTCCGGATCGGGCAAGTCAACGTGGGCGGCGGATCGGTACCGCTCGCCTGAGATCGTCTCCTCTGACGGGCTGCGCGCGATCGTCGGCAGCGGCGAACACGACCTGGACGCATCCGCCGACGCGTTCGCCGTGCTTGACCAGATCGTTGCGGCCCGCGCTGGCCGCGGGCTGACCACGGTCATCGACACGCTCGGACTGGACCCGCAGCGGCGGGCCGGTTACCTGGAGATCGCCCGGTGGGCCAGGCTCCCCGCAGTCGCGGTGATCTTCGATACCGACCAAGCGACCTGCCGGAACCGCAACCGTTCCAGGGATCAGCCGGTGCCGGCCCAGGTGCTGACTGCGCAGCTGCACCGGATGCGCGGCATGGCCGCGGAAGCCGGCGCCGAGGGCTGGGACCAGGTGCTACGCGTGGAGAACCGGGCGGCCCGCGGCCCGAGCGCCGCTGATCGGGCTGGCCCGCAATCCGACCGGGCAACGCCCGCCGATAAAGGCCCGGCCGGTTCCAGCCAGCCGGAGTTCATCCTTCAGCTTTCCCGTTTCGACTGGGGTGATGACCCGGCTGCCTGGCTCAAGGCAGTCGCGCAGGCAGCCGCCGAAGCCGGCTTCCGCGGCCTCGCGCTGATGGACCACCTCATTCAGATTCCCCAGGTCGGTCGCGCCTGGGAACCTATTCCTGAGCCGCTGGTCACGCTCGGCATGCTGGCCGGCCTGGAGACCGGGCTGCGCCTCGGCACGCTGGTCACGCCTGTAACCTTCCGTGCTCCTGGCGTGCTGGCTAAGAGCGTCGCGACACTGGACGTGCTCAGCGGCGGCCGAGCGTTCTGCGGAATCGGAGCCGGCTGGTGGGACCGTGAGCATGCGGCCTTCGGCTTGCGTTTCCCGTCGGCTAGGGAGCGGCTGGACCACCTTGAGGCCGCGATCGAGACCGTACGGGCGCTGTGGCAGCCAGGTACGAAGGCCTATCGCGGCGATCGCGTGCAGCTGCCGGAGACGACGTGCTATCCCCGGCCAGTGTCGGCCATCCCGATCCTCGTCGGTGGTAGCGGGGAGCGGAGGACGCTGCAGATAGCGGCACGGCTCGGCGACGGCTGCAACCTGCCGTCGGACCTTGAGGTGCTCGACCGCAAGCTGCCGGTGCTGCGGGACCACTGCCGGGCCGCGGGCCGGGACCTGGCGAACATGCAGGTCACCGTCCTGGACGTACCCGTCATCGGGCGCAGCCGCGAGCACGTTGCCGCGCTCGTAGAGCGACTGCGCGGCCGGTCTGGCGCCGCGGCGTTCGCTCGCCGGCACCACGCTGGCCTCGCGGCCGACCACCTTGCCCGATACCGGCAGCTGGCCGAGCGGGGTGTTAGCACGATATTCGTTGCGCTGCCGGACCTGACCGGGCCGGACGACCTGGCAAGGCTCGCCCCGGTCATTGCCGCTCTGGCCTGACCGTTCCAGGCTGCCGTCGACCGAGACGGTGGCGGCTGACGGCCGACGCGCGCGCCTCGGCCGGCGACTACGTCGACATCCGTTCAGGGGCACCTGGCCGGATCTCGAGCCGCCGCTGATAATCACTGCGGATTTTCGCCTGCAGGGCACGGGCCGAACCGGCGTGCAACTCCTCCGCAGTGCGCAGGTAGTACGCCGACCAGATGCCGTCGAGGCAGGTGATCGAGTAGAGGCCCCGCCACCTTTCCCTGAGCCGCACGAGGTCGGGCGGCTGGTGGTTTTCCTCCTGCGGACGGTCATCCATCGGCCTGGCCCTCATCCCGGCGGCTCTGGCCGGACGCTGGAGGGTGCCCGGGCGGGTCCAGAGCCGCCTTCCCTCATGATACCCAGGTGGACCAGGGCTCGCCAGTCAGAACCTAGGATGTCCAGGACTATCCACCGTCGAGGCATTCGTCACGGCCATCGAACTGCCCGCCGTGCCCGGCTGCGCCACCGCTCGGCTGCCCTGCCGGTCCTGCCCGGCTGCGCCGCCCCGGCGTGCCCGGCCGCGCCGCCCTCCCGTCCGGGCCGCGATGCCCTCCCGCCCCGGCCCCAAGAGGTGCCGGTGATACTGGTGGTACCAGCGATGCCGGTGCGGACCGGCGGCTCGTTCGGCTGGCGGAGGTGGCCGGAGGTGCCTGTGGTGCGACTGATACCGCTCGTGCCCGAGGTGCTGTGGACCGGGCGCCAACCCGCGGCGCCGCCGACCGGCGCGGGTGCGGAAGGTGCCGGTGGGGTCAGTGATATCAGTGGGAGCCGAGGCGCCTGGCCCGGCTGCCAAGCGGCGCGAGGGACCGGGAAGAGGGTCGCCGCGGAGCTTATCCGCCCTCGCGTTCCGGCCACCGCGCACTGCGCCCTGGCCGCCCAGCCGTTATGTCGCTGTCTCCCATTGCGCCGCCGTCTCCAAAAATTGCCCAGGTACACCCAGGCTAACCAGGTCCTGCCGAATAGTGCCTGGTAGAGCCTGTCTAGCGTTGTGACTATGGAGGAGATTGACCACAACGCGGGCGAGCCCGTCTGGTCGCAGCTGGCCGGCATTTTGCGCCGCCAGATCGAACGAGGAACCATTCAGCCCGGCAAGCTGCTGCCGTCGATCTCCACGCTGATGCAGCTTTACGGGGTCTCGGACGGGACCGTCAAGCGGGCGATCCGGGCACTGCGCGACGAGGGGCTAGTTAGCACCGTCCCCGGCCGTGGCTCGTACGTCTCGGAATGACAACAGACCGGCGATCGGCGGCTGACATGCCGGTCGCGATCGGCGGCTACGACGCAGGGTGGCCGGACCGGTTCGCCGAGCAGCAAGGCGCACTGACGGAACTTCTCGCGCCCTGGCTGGCCGGACCGGTACAGCATGTCGGGTCCACCGCGGTGCCCGGACTGCGCGCCAAACCGATTATCGACATGCTGGCACCTGTCCACTCGCTCCGCGAGGCCCGCGCGGCTGTTCCGCTTCTGGCTCGGCATGACTGGCTGTTCTGGCCTGAAGACCCGGCAGCGACGTACCGGCTCTGGTTCCTGCGGCCGACGCCGGCAAAGCGCACGCATCACCTGCAGGTGATCGAGCACGATGATCCGCATGCCATCGCGCTGCTTGGCTTTCGCGACGCCCTGCGCGGCGACGCACGTCTCCGCCGCGAGTATGCCGAGCTGAAGCAGGAGTTGGCGGATCAACACGCAGGTAACCGCAATGCTTACACCAACGCGAAGAACGACTTCGTCGCGCAGGTCCTCAGGCATGCAGGCTTGCCGGTCCCTGCCCGCGACATGCTGCCGGAGTAAAGCGTTCCCCGATAACCCGGCGCCTGGGTGGCCGCCATCCGCACGCTCCTAGGCGCTGGTTAACGCCGAGCGCCGGGAAAGCCGACCGGCAGCGGACAATCCGGCCTTGACTCGCGTCATCTCGCTAATCACGCTAGGGCTGCCAGATCCGACATCCATCGCATCCCGCATTGGCGCGGGCGCACAGGATGGCGAGCCAAGGAGGGCTCCATGCGCTTACTCCACCGATCAGCAGCAGCCGGGGTCACCGTCATAACCGCAATCGCGCTCACCGGGCTAGCGGCGTCATTCACGCCGACCTCGGCGGCTGCGACGCCCGCCCGCGGCCCGAGCTACGTGACCATCAAGGGCAGCCAGCTCGTCGCGAACTCGAGCCGGCGCACCGGCGCGTACCACAGCTCGCGCATGTCCGTCGAGGTCGCGCTGGCGCCGCGCGACCAGGCCGGGCTGGCCGGCCAGCTTCGGGCCATGTACACGAGCGGGACCAGCGTTTACCACCGCTGGCTAGCCAGGGGCCAGTTCGACGCCAGATTCGCTCCCTCCGCGGCGGTGCGGGCGGCCATCATGAGCTACCTGAGATCGGCTGGCTTGCGCGTCGGCAGCGGCTCGTCGCCGTTCTTGATCCGCGCTACGGGTTCGAGCCAGCAGGTTCAGACTGCGTTCCGCACCACGCTGAGCACTTACGTCGCCCCGAGCGGCGAGCACTACTTCGCCAACTCCACGGCTGCCCACCTCCCGGCTGCGCTGGCCGGGGGAACGCTCGGGATCATCGGGCTGACCAACACGGTCCGTGAGCACTCGCAGATCATCCGCCGGCCGGGAAGTAGCCGACTGGAAGCCGCCAAGACGCCCACCCGGTCGGCTGGGTCGCCAAGTTCGGGCTCGAGCTGCGAGACCGGATACGTTACCGAGGCCGAGCTGTTCAACTACGTCAACGACGACACCCCGATCCCCTACGGCTACGGCGCGGGGCCGGGCTGCACGGGGCTGTCGCCATCGCAGACCAACTCGATCTACGGCGCGCCGAGCGTCGGCCCGCGCGGCAAGGGTGCCGGTATTGACATGGGCCTGTTCGAGCTGTCGGGCTACCAGGAGTCCGATATCGAGACCTGGGCGCACTACTTCTACGGGCCGAGCTACTCCCCGAGCCTGGTCAACATCAACGTCGATGGCGGCCCGCTGAACCCGATCTGCCCGGCCGGCGATGAGTGCCCAGCCGACGCCAACTATTACGCAGGCGACATCGAGGTCGACGCCGACATCGAGATGTCGATGTCAGTATCCCCGAACAATAGCCACATACTCGTGTACAACGCGCCCAACGACTACACGGGCCAGACATCGCTTGACGAATACAACAAGATCGCGAACCAGGACACCGCTGCAGTCGTGAGCTCGAGCTGGGGCGTCTGCGAGGACGAGATCACCGCGGGCTACGCCGAGGCGGAGAACGTGGTGTTCGAGCAGATGGCCATGCAGGGCCAGAGCCTGTTCAATGCCTTCGGCGACAGCGGCCCGTATGGGTGCCTGCCCTCGCCGGCCTATGCCGACGCGGGAGATCCAGCCGATCAGCCCTGGGTAACGGGCGTCGGCGGGACCTCGTTCGAGAGCTACAACCCCGGCACCAACCCGACCGCGAGCTACCCGGACGGGGTGGAGACCGTCTGGAACAGCTACAACCTGTGCAGCGACCAGCCCGCCAACCCGGGCAACGACTACCAGGGCGGCCTGTTCTGGTGTCTCGAGACTGGCGCCGGCGGAGGCGCCCCCAGCCAGTGGTGGGGGCGTCCGTCCTATCAGCAGGGCCCGGGCGTCAACAGCTCCTACAGCACGTACGGCAACGGCTCGACGAACTGCGCGCTTGCGGCCGTCGGCACGCCCTGCCGGGAGGGTCCGGACATCTCGGCCAACGCCGACCCGTTTACCGGCCCGGCCGAGTACTGCACCGGCAATGCCAGCACGCCGTACAGCACCTGTGCCTCCTTCGAGAGCACAGATCCGGTGCCCGGCTGGTTCCAGATCGGCGGCACCAGCCTGTCATCGCCACTATGGTCGGCGATCTTCGCCGACCGGGACAGCTACACCGGACAGCGGGCAGGTAACGCCAATCCGCTGCTGTACAGCCTGTTCGACACCGATCCGGGCCGGTACTTCCATGACATCACCGGTATCGGGCCGCTGCAGCGCACGGCTGACAACAATGGCCTGTACCCGAGCACCCCTGGTTACGACATGGCCACGGGAATCGGGACACCGAGGATGGCCGCGCTGATCACCGGCGGCTGACCGCGACGTCACCGCCTGGCGTGCGGGGGATGGTGACGTCCATCCCCCGCACGCGCACGGGGTCGCGCTCCGGCGCCACGCTCACCTAGTCCCGTGCCGGCCGGCCAAGCAGGCTGCCACTAAAAGTGCCGAAGGCTCCGATCAGCCGCGATGCTTCCTGCTAGGGCAGCTTCCAGTCGATCGGCTCCGCGCCCTGTTGCCGTAGCAGCTGATCGGCGCGGCTGAACGGGCGGGAGCCGAAGAAGCCGCGGTCGGCTGACATGGGGCTCGGGTGCGCCGACTGGATGGTGGGCGTACCACCGAGCAGCGGCGCGAGATTCCGGGCGTCGTTGCCCCACAAGATCGCGACGAGCGGGCCGCCGCGCGCGGCGAGCGACCGGATGGCCTGCTCGGTTACCTGTTCCCAGCCTTTGCCGCGATGCGAGCCCGGCGCGCCCGGCTGGACCGTGAGCACCCTGTTGAGCAGCATGACGCCGCGCTCGCTCCATGGGCTCAGGTCGCCGGTCGACGGACGCGGGTAGCCCAGGTCGGCCTCGTACTCCTTGAAGATGTTGACCAGGCTGCCGGGCAGGCGGCGGACGTTCGGCGCGACCGAGAAGCTGAGGCCGACCGGGTTTCCGGGCGTCGGGTACGGATCCTGGCCCACGATCAGCACGCGCACATCCTTCAGCGGCTGGCGGAAGGCGCGCAAAATATTGTCGCCGCTTGGCAGGTAGCTGCGCCCCGCCGCGATCTCGGCCCGCAGGAATTCGCCAAGCTTGGTAATGCAGGCCTCGACCGGCTGCAGTGCCGCGGCCCAGTCCGGAGCGACAAGATCATGCAGAGGGCGTGCCGCCATGTCAGCCCACTGTAGAGGACGAGCACGGCGTGGACGCCGGACTTCGACCGCTTCGGTCGCTGTGCGGCCACTGTCGGCTGTGGGCCTCGTATTATCCCGTCGCCGCATAAGCCACTGCGACCTCGGCCGCCAGCGCGGCATTGTCGGCGATGAACTGGCGGTTAATCTCGCCGCTAAAGCCGTGCGTCAGTTCGTCGATCACTGAGAGCACCGCCGGCGTCACCGCCTGGCCGGTAATGCCTTCGGCGCGGACGCGGTCCACGGCCTCGGTGATCAGCGTGTCGATGTCCAGGCTCGTGCTAGGAGGCCGCCCGAGGATGAGGCCAGAATCCGCGTTGATCTGCCAGTGGGCGTCCGCGATACGGGCCGCCTCAACGGCGTCGCCGACGGTCGCCGAGACCGGCGGCCCGCCGTCTCCGGTGTAGAACCGCGGCAGCGTCTTCGTGCGCCAGCCGATGACCGGGATGCCGAGGGTCTCCATGAGCTCGGACGTGGCGCTGACGTCGAGAATCGACTTTGGCCCCGAGCACACCACCAGCGCCGGCGTGCGCGCGAGCTGCGGCAGGTCGGCGGAGACATCGAGGCTCTCGGCGAACCCGCGATGCACGCCGCCGATGCCGCCGGTGCCCATGAACCGGATGCCGGCCAGTCGGCATACCGCGAGCGTTCCGCCCACCGTGGTGGCGCCGAGCGCGCCCTGGGCTACGGCCGCGGCCAGGTCGCGCCCGCCGACCTTGCGCGCACTCGTACCCGCGGCAGCGAACCGCTCGAGCTCGGCTCGGGTGAGGCCGACGCGGATCACGCCGTCAAGCACGCCGATGGTGGCCGGCACGGCGCCCGCCGCCCGGACGCGTCGTTCGGACTCCAGTGCCGCGTCTAGCCCGCGACCCGCTGAGAACCCGTGCGAAACCAGCGTGGTCTCCAGCGCGACAACCGGCTGCCCGCGGCGCAGTGCATCGGCTATCTCTCCGGTCAACCGGGGCGCAGCCGGATGCTCCATGGCGGTCATGGCATCGCCCCCATCTTGGCCATCGCCCGAGCGGCCGCCTGGAGGCCGAGCTCGACACCGCCGACGAGATACCCGGCCGCGAACGCGTCCCCAGCTCCGGTGGAGTCGACCGGGACGGTCGGCACTGCCGGGTAATGACGGCCGCCGGCCCGCACGCCGTCGGCGCCCAGCTTAACTACGACCCGGTCGCTCAGCACATCCCCGATCAGGGCGGCCTCGGCCTGATTGCCGAACATTACGTCGGGTCGCAGCGTCGCGAGCAGCTCGCGGAAGCTCGCCGGACCGTAGGCCTCAATCAAGGCCGTCGAGGAAAGGTCTACGCTCAGCCGGGCCGACCGGGCCGCGGCCATGGCCACGCCGGTGAGTGCGGCGGACCTGACCGGCTCGCAGGCAAAGCTGTACGCGGGAATGTGCAGCCACTCGCAGTCGTCGAGCCACTCGCCGGCCAGCCCGGCCGCGGCCAGTTGGGTGCCGACGCCGCGGTCGGTCAGCATGGACCGGCTCTGGCCCCCATCGGACAACGAGATCACGATCCCCGTGCGCCCCGGTACGACCGGGCCAACGAGCTCAACGCCGAGCCGGGCGAGTTCGTCGGCGACGAGCCGGGCGGCCAGGTCATCGGCACGTGCCGCGATCAGCCGGCTGCGGCCGCCGAGGGCGCTCACCCAGGCCGCAACGTTGGCGCCCTGCCCGCCCACCGTCAGCGACGTCGCCGCCGCAGTGTCGGTCTCCTGCGTCGGCGGCCACGCGACGCGGGCCACGACGTCCAGGTGCGCGTCGCCGAGTACGCAGATCACGTGGCGCTGGATCCAGCCTGGCCAGTCGGCGCCTCGCCCGCATCCCGCGCCGACCTCCACGTGCTCGTCCGCGTCGCGATGTAGTTGTCGAAGTCGGCCGGGGTTGTCTGATTCGGCAATGCCGGAGCCCCGACCAGCTGCTCATCGGGAACTGGCAGGTCGGCCACCATCTGCGCCTGCAACTGCTGCATGTGCGAGACCTCGCCGGCGGCTGGATTCGCGCTCGCGGCGGGTGGTGCCACGACGCCGGTCAGCGGGTCATCGGCGCGCGGGGCGGCTAGCGTCAGCACGTCGCCAAGATCGGGAGCCGCCGCGTCCCGCCGGGTGAGGGCGGGAAGACCCCAGCGCACTTCGATCGTCTTCAGTACGGACGTGTGGTCGATCGGCGTGCTCCCGACGGGGACGTTAAAGATCGTGCCGGCCGCAATCAGCGGCGAGACCAGAACGGCGGGCACTCGCACGCCGAACCGGGTGAAGTCGAATCCGAACTCGCCCACGCTGTCATCCGGCGCCACCGCGTTCGTCGGCGGTGACACGTGGTCATACAGGCCGCCGTGTTCGTCGTAGGTGATGACCAGTAGCGTCTGGTCCCAGCCGGGGCCGCCGCGCACTGCCTCATACACCTGCTGGATCAGCGCTTCGCCGAGTGCGACGTCATAGTTGGGGTGCTGGCTGTTGCCGGTCGAGCCCCAGCTTGGCTCCAGGAAGCTGTACTCGGCCAGCGTGCCTGCCGCGCAGTCGGCCTGGAAGTTCGTGAACTTGCCGAAACAGCTGTCCGGCGCGCTCTGCGTATCGGGGAAATTAGCGCGGGTCAGCGGCTCGGCATCGTAGCCGTAAATCTTCCAGCTCAGCCCGTGCGAGGTCATGAGGCCGAAGATGCTCTGCACCGTATAGGACGAAGTGGCGTCGCTCATGTGGCCCTGGCTCGTTCCGGCACTGGCGAACGCCCGGTTCGGGAACGTCTCGGTGGGAACCGAGCTGTACCAGTGATCGCACACAGCGAAGCCGCGGGCAAGTCCGGACAAGACCGGAAGGGCGGCTGGCGGGAACACGCCCATGATGTCCGACGCGACGGTTCCCGGCAGCACCGTACGCTTGTTCTCCCCGTCCCAGGTGATCGCGGCGGCGAAGTTCGTGACGAAGCCGACGTTGGTCGCGACCGGCGGATCCGGCGGGCTTCCGGTGCCGAAGAGCTCGGAGTTGGTATTCGCGTAGCCTTCACCTGGGTCGGCACCTGGCATGAAGTATGCGTTTGGCTGACTGGTGTCGATCTGGTACACGGTCACGGGATTGCCGCTGGCATCCATGTTCGACTCGGTGCCACTCAGGCCCTCGAACGGCACGCCATTCGGGCCTGTCTTTCCCTGGTACAGGAATCCCAGCATGTGGTCAAAGGACCGGTTCTCCAGCATGAGCTGCACGATGTGCTGGATCGAAGGGAGCTGATTATCCGCCATGGTGGATAGTTTCCTGGCGCGTAGCCCTTGCTGCCAGGAACAGACGAGAAATAACGGAACGCTGCCAGCGTCCCCCAGTGCGTAATTCCACGGGCTCACGTCTGTGACGAATCGGCGAAGGGCGGGGGCCGGCTCGTCGGTCCTCTCGTGCAGTATCAAGCGCGCGTGCCCGCCTATGGCGGCGGACGCCAGCACGCATGACCGGGACTCATCCGCGCGCGTCGGCTGCGACCGCTGTGGTGTCGATTCGCTGCCAGCTCGCCCCGCCGTCGCTGGTTGCGTAGATATGGTCGGTGCCGGGGGTCAGTACCCAGGCGTGGCTAGCGCCGATGGCCTGAACTACGGGGGCCTCACAGGTACCGGAGGGAACGGGCCAGCTCATGGCTATCTTGTCCCAGAGTTGCCCCCCGTCAGTGGTGCGGTAGATCACCGTGCGGCCACTGCGGACCGCCGCCGCCCAGCCGACCGCGGGTGCCGGCAGGCTGACCGTGGGAGGCGGGAGGCTGGCCGGTGACAAGCCAGGCTCGCATTCTCTGGCGCCGGCCGGCGCAAGCTCCGAAAGCTTGGACCAGCGCTGGCCAGCATCAGTGCTGCGGTACAGCAGCAGGGTCGGTCCGGCAGTTACAGGCTCAATGAGCGTGGGCCCGAACACGGCCGGGAGCCCGAAGATCGATCCCGATGGCGCGCGGATGGCGGCTCGCCGCCAGGTGCGTCCGCCGTCGGCGGTCCGGAACAACGACGTGCTGTACGGACCGCCACCCAGCCAGCCGGTACCGTCCGGCTCGAACAGTACCTGGCCGCCTTCCGGGAGGTGGCTCGATCCGGTCTCAGGCTCCGCGGAGGCTACAAGGCGCCACCGGGCCCCGCCGTCGGTCGTGGCGTACAGCCTGTCCACCGGCCCGGCGGAGTCCACTAGGACCAGCCAGCCGCGCTCGGGCGTGACGAACTGCACGGTGTCTGCGCTGCCGGCAGCGATGCCATGCCCGAACGCGGCGAACGCCTGCCAGGTCCGGGCGCCGTCAGTGGTCCGGTAAAGCGTCTCAGCCGTCGAGCCGGTGTTGAACACCGCCAGCCAGCCGTCGCTGCGGTTCAGGAAGAACACGCTGTCGACGATCGTAGGAGTCGGCGTCGCCGGACCGATCGCTGCAAACGTCCTGCCGTAGTCGGCGCTGACCACCAGCCCGGCGTGTACCGATCCGCGCGTGACCGCCTCTACCGCGACAAGTCCTAAGCCTGGCCCGGCCAGGTCCATGAGGTCCACATAGTCCGCGAGGCTGATGGCCGGGCTGCGCGAAGCTGACCCGGCGCTGCTCGGCGTGGCCGAAGCCAATGAGCTAGCGCTCGGCGTGACGGAAGCCGATGAGGTAGCCGCCGCGCTGGCCAGGGGTTCTCCAGTACTGCTCTGCGTCGCGGCGCACGCCCCAGCCATCAGCCCGATGCCTGCACCCGTGGCCACTACGGTCGCCACGACCGCGACGCTCCGAGGAGCACGCCCCCAAGTTGCTCGCCAGCCAGCCATCGCCCACTCCCGATCTCCGACCCGGCCAGCCCACCTGACCTCATGCCTTGTTACGACTGGCCGCCCGCCCAAAGAGTTGCGACGATCGCGTCGGTGCGCTCGGCCTGTGCCGCGTGGGGGCACAGTCGCTGCGGATGATATGTCCGACTCGGGCAGGGTCTGAGGTCGTTCGGGCTGGCGGGCGGGACCGGCTGGGGCGGTGGCGGCGCGGCCTCGCAGGACAGGCGGGGCCCGCAGACGGAGCGCGTACCTGCGCGAGACTGGGTTGGCAGCGGTCCGACTCGGTCAGTCCTCTGGCGGATCCGGCCCACGGCGTGGGCTGGCTTAAGGGGGC
>JASHOL010000111.1 GCA_030041135.1 Streptosporangiaceae bacterium
GCGCGGTCGCGATCGGCGTCGGATACCCGAAGGTGGCCGGCCGGATAGTCCCTCATGGCTGCGTTCATGCTCGGTGCTCCTTCAGCGGAGAGTCGGGGGGTCAGGACGGTGACGCGCGGTGGGCGGTAAGCGCCGGGCGGCTGGCATGGGCTGGCTGACTGCTGGCGGGCAGGAGTGCCTTGGCGATTCGGGGAAGCCGGGTGAGCGCGTAGCCGGCCAGGAAGCAGGCCGGGACCGCCACCACGGCGACTATCACGAACTTCAGCTCCGGGGCCAGCGCCAGCGACGCGAACGCCACCATGATCGCGGTAAGCACGGGCGGGTGGAGGAAGTAGGTCGCGTAGGACGCCTGCCCGGCGCGGGCGCGAAGCGGGCCGCTGCCGGACAGCCGCGCCCGGATCGTAGCCGTAAACCACACCGTGTAGGTCACGGAGATGATGCCGTAAAGGCCGGCCATCAGCATGGTTGACCATCCAGCGCCGTGAAGGGTCGAGTCCAGTGTCCCGTGTGCCTGCTCGTAGCCGAGCAAGCCGGCCAGCAGGCCCACGGCGGCTGCGGCGGTCCAGCCGAGCCGTCGGGCCCGCGCGGCCAGGTCCTCAAGGAACCCAGTTTCTCCGGCCCACGCGCCGAGGGCGAACAGCACCGCTCCCTGTGGCCACTCCGCCCAACGCGCGTCAAGGAACGTGGTGGAGTCATCGAGCGGCCACCGCTGCCACGTTAGGAAACCGGCAACCGCGATTAGGGCTGCGGCAGCCACGACCACCTGCGCCGCGGGCCGCCGACGCATGGCTGCTGGCACGCCAAGACGCCTTAGCAGGCCATAGGCCAGCGAGAACGTCAGCAGAGCTGCCACGAACCACATCGGCCCTACACCGAATGACGTGCGCAACAAGCTTGTCAGGCTCGGATGGCCGCGGTCCCTGAGCTGACCCACATAGTCAGAGAGCCCGTTGATTAGGAAGATGAAGGCGATCAGCGGGACGCCAAGCCGCAGCAGCCTCGCCCGCGCAAACACGCCGGCTCCTCTGTGCGCAAGCGAACGGGCCGAGAACCACCCGGCGACCAGGAACAGAGGACCCAGGGCGAAGACCGCGATTACCTCGCCGGGGAAGGCCACCGCCGACCAGGCACTCGACGTGGTTCGCTGCATGAAATACCAGTTTGGGCCGCCGAGGTAGGCAGTAGCCGTGTGGAACACCACGACTGCGGCGATGACCAGCACGCGAAGGTTATCGGGCCACCACTGCCGCTGGACGGGGCCGGCTGGAGTCTCGCTCGAGGCGGTCATGACGTCTGTCCGGTAGCGCGGCCGGTGTCGGGCACCAAGGCGGCGCAGATGAACTCGATCACCGTGCACCTGGCCGTCTGCTCGTCGTAGAGCACCGAGTCGCGCGCATCACGGAATTGCCGGGCAAACCACGCCACTGACTCGACGATTACCCTGGCTGCTGCCATGGCATGGGGCATCTGACGCAGCCGGCCGCTCGCCATACGGCGCTCCAGGTACTCACGCAAGTCGGCGTAGATGCTGGCGCGGGCCTCGCCGAACCATACGGTATCGAGCTCGGGTAGCTCCACCGCGCAGCGCTCGATGACTGCGAGCAACGGCCAGTACCGCTTGTACTGGTCGTACAGCTCCTCGATGATCTCGCGGAGTTCCCGGTCGACATCTGCCGGTTCGCCGGCGGCCAGGGCCGCCCGGAGCCGGGGCACCGGGACCTCGCGCAGCGCGCGCCCTATCAGCGCGATAGTCTCTCTCGGCTCGGGCGTGGGCAACGGCAGCTCTGAAGGCGTCTGCGGCATCAGTCCTAGCCCGTGCAGGAACACCAGATGGAAGAGCGCTTCCTTGGATTCGACGTAGGTAAATAGCAAGCCTGCTGACATGCCCGCCTTGGCGGCTACGTCCGCGGTGCGGGTGCCGCGATAGCCGGCGCGACCGAAGACCTGGGTGCCAGCGGCGGCTATGGAAGCTAGGCGCTCACTCGCCGGAACTCTCGACATGGCACAAGACTAACTGACTGAGTCAGTCAGTCAATAGCTTTTGGAGTGCCGTTTCCTCTCCGCTCCGCCCGCGAGCAACAGAGCGCGGCATGCCACGCTCGACATCGCCCGACCTGCCCAAGACCTCCACCGGCAAGGTGATGCGCCGGGAACTGAAAACCCTGTACCACTAAGAACATGGGCCGGTGTCGCTTGCCGCGTTAGCCAGTACTGGCAAGGCTGGCGGAAATTCGTTGGTCGTTGGCGCAGGTATGGGCTAAAACAAGGCGATGAACGCCAGCCCGCCCGGCGCCCGCCCGGTAGCCGGCCCGACCGAGCTGCCGCCTGGCTACCGCCACCCGCATGCCTCGGAGGAGGCACGCGTGATCGCCGAGGCCGGGATGATCCTGCGGGTGCAGGTCGGATCGGGAGTACACGGTACAGCTGTCATCGGCCAGGACGACCGAGATGAGATGGGCCTGTGCCTGGAGCCGCCTCAGTTCGTCACCGGGCTGGCCCGCGTGCGCAACGGCATCGGCGGGCAGGGACTTTCGGTCCGGTTCGAGCAGTACGAGCGGCACACTGCCTGGGACCGGCCCGGCGGTGTTGCCAATCGGTCAGGGGCTGGCGACCTGGATGTCATCATCTACTCCGCGCGGAAGTGGGCGCGGCTGGCGCTCGCCGGCAACCCGACCGTCCTGCTTGTGCTCTTCGTGCCCGATGACGAAGTGGTGTTCCGCAGTCAGGTCGGCGCGGAACTAACCGATAACGCCCATCGATTTGTATCCAGACTGGCAGCCACCCGGTTCCTGGGCTACCTGCGCGGCCAGAAGGAGGCCATCACCGGAGCCGCGGGCGCGCATACCAACCGACCCGAGCTAGTCGCTGTGCACGGCTTTGACACCAAGTACGCGATGCACGCGCTGCGCCTGGGGCTCCAGGGCGTGGAGTTGCTGACCACCGGACGGATCACGCTGCCCGTGCCCGAGCCGCACCGCGCCTACCTGCGCGCGATCCGCCAGGGCCAGATACCGCTGAGCGAGGTCATCGAGGCGGTCACGACCGCCGAAGCCGACCTGGCCAGGCTCCGCGACGCTAGCGGCGTGCCGGCCGAACCCGATCGCCGCTGGGTCGATGACTGGCTGCACCGCAGCCACCTCGACTACTGGAGTGCCCTCGGCGCAGGGATGTGACGGCCCGGCCAACTCCAGGCGCGGGCCCGGCGTGCGGCTCTAGACCGGGCTGGCGCAGCCGACGCAGGTCGCGGCGGATGGCCGGGCAGCCAGCCGCCCAGCCGGGATCTGCCGCCCGCAGCGCTGGCAGATTCCGTAGCTGCCCTCGTCGAGGCGGGTCAGTGCCGTTTCGATCTCGCGCAGCCGGTCAACGACCCGGCCGATGTGCGCGGCGACGTGCTGCCGCTCGAACGCGAGCGTGGCTCCCTCCGGATCGTGCTCGTCGTCCGCGTTCGCGTTGCGGGCTGCCTCGACGGAACTAGCGAATTCCCGCTCAAGCCCGGCCAGCTGATCTCGCACCCTGGCCCGCTCGGACTCCAGCGCCGTCCGGGCGTCCTCCGTCACCCGCGCACCTTCGGTACGGCCGGCCGGATCATGCCTGCCTGCCTATCACATCCTCCGGCGTCCGCGAGCCTGCCAGGACCGGCCGGATGTGCGATTGTCGGCACCATGGGGCAGGCTGGGAGCCATGGCAGACACCCTTACCTTGATGGCCGTCCATGCCCACCCCGACGATGAGGCGTCGAGTACGGGCGGCGTGCTGGCGTTGTACTCCGACCAGGGCATTCGGACCGTGGTCGTGACCTGCACCAACGGCGAGTTCGGTGACGCCCCAGGCCAGGTCAAGCCGGGCGACGACGGTCATGACGAGCAGGCCGTCGCGCAGCTGCGGCTGGCCGAGCTGCGGCAGTCATGCAAGATCCTCGGAGTCACGCACCTAGAGCTACTCGGTTACCAGGACTCCGGCATGCCGGACTGGGATTACAAGCAACGGCCGGAGGCCTTCTGCAACGTGCCGCTGGAGGTCGTCTCCGGGCGCATCGTGAGCCTGATCGACCAGTACCGGCCGCAGGTGGTCGTGTCCTACGACCCAGATGGCATGTACCAGCACCCCGACCACGTGCATGCCAGCCGGGCCGCCGCGGCGGCGGCGGCGGATGCCGGTACG
The DNA here is from genome assembly GCA_030041135.1 of Streptosporangiaceae bacterium. Classification (GTDB taxonomy): domain Bacteria; phylum Actinomycetota; class Actinomycetes; order Streptosporangiales; family Streptosporangiaceae; genus JAJYUU01. The sequence continues at coordinate 4,162 of JASHOL010000111.1, forward strand.
GTCGCGAAGTTCTACCAGACGGCAATGCGCGGGAGCGTCTGGCGCAAGATCTGGGAGGCCCTGCGCGAACTCGGCGCCGACATTCCCGAGCGGCGGCTCACTCCCGAGGAGCAGCAGAAGGCCGAGGCCGACGAACTGCGCATCACCACCTCGGTGGACATCCAGCCGGTGCTCGACCGCAAGCGCGAGGCGCTGATGGCCCACGCCAGCCAGATCCAGGAGTCGTGGTTCTCGAAGATCCCGCCGGAGATCGCGGCCGAGGCGTTCGGTTACGAGACCTTCGTCCGGGTATCCGACACCACGGGCGCCGCCGTTCCGGAGACTGACCTGTTCGCGGGGCTCAGGTAGGCGGCCGGACAGGGTGACCGCTGCCTAGTCGCGCTGGCGGGTAGCCGCGGTACTGGCCCTGGCGACCTGACCGGCCCTGCCGGTCGTCGCCCGGCGCCAGGGCAGCACGCCCTCGATCTCGGTCTCCAGGGAGAAGCTGAGGAAGGTCCTGATCAGGACGATCAGGCCGAGCACGAGCACGTTGGTCACGGTCGGAGCGACAGCCACGGTCCTGATCAGGTCGGCCGCCACCAGCACCTCCAGGCCCAGCAGCAACGTGGCCCCGAATGCGCGGCGCATCGCCTGGTATCCCTGCATGGCGTTGCCTGCCTGTCGCCAGGCCATGACGGCCAGTATCAGCGACCAGACGACGCCGATCACGAGGATGGCGGCGCCAAGGGCCTCGAACCCCTGTGCGACGTGTTCCATCACGGACGTGAACGAGGATGTGACGTCCCCGTTCGATGTCGCGAGCCCCGACACTGTCACCCCGGCCTTCTCGCCCGCCGCGCGGCTACCTCCGCCGCTGTCACCGCGCGGCGCTCGTGGCTCGTGTACCCAGAAGTACGTCCGGCCCACCCAACGCCGTGCCAGGAGCGCCCCGCCGGGAACGCTGGCCGGTTCTTTACCTGGCGCAATGTCCCGCGCTGCCAGCGGCTTGTGACCAGTTACGGCACGATGGTTCGGTGATATTTTTCCTGGTTCGCGCCATGCGGTCGGGTCAGCGGGCGCGCATCGCGATCCTGCTCGGCGCCGCGGCATCCTGCCTCCTGATCGGCGCATTGCTGTTCTCGCTGGCCGAGCACTACGCGTTCACGACCTGTCTCTACTGGGCGATCACCACGGCAACCACGGTGGGCTACGGCGACGTCACACCGCACAATAGTCTCGGGCGGCTTATCGCCTCTGGCGTCATGCTGACGACCATTCCGCTGCTCGCCTCGGTCTTCGCGCTCGCGACCGGCGGCTACGCGGCGGCCGGAATACGGAGGATCCTCGCCATGCACAGTCCCCTTCCCGACCCCCCGTACCGGCTGGTGATCGGGATGAGCCAGTCCGTGCCGGCGATCTTGAGAGAACTCGTTGCCGCGGGGGTCACGGTGGTCCTGCTGGCCAATACGGACCCGGCCGGATTGCCAGCGGAGGTGCACCACATCCGCGCGGATCCAACCGACGAGTCCGCGATCAGGCGGGCTAAGCCGGCGGGCGCGGAGCAGGCGCTAATCACCGGGGCGTCCGACGGTGACGTGCTGGTCAGCTCGGTCCTGGTGCGCAAGCAGGCTCCCGATCTGCCCATCGTCGCCGTAGTGAGTTCGGCCTCGGTGCGCGAGGCACTGCGGGATCTCGGCGTGCGACAGACGATGTCCGCGCATGACCTGATCGCGGCGACGCTCGCCAAGAGCCTGGAAGCACCGCACGCGGCCGACATGGTGTCCGACCTGGTCGAGTCACCAAGGCACCGGCTGAGCGAGGTCGACGCCGCGACCGAGGGAGCGGTCGGCAAGGCGCTGAGCGCGGTCAGGGACGAGCGCGACGGCCTGGTGCTCGGCCTCGTGCACAACGGCACCTTCTCTCTCGGCCTCGCCGATGACCCGACGGTCCAGGCCGGCGACTCGCTCCTGATCGCCGAGAAAGGCCCCCCGGCCACGGCCAACCTACGGCGGGCCGTTGACGAACGGCGGGCAGCCGACTCTGGCTGAGCCCGCTCGCGTCGGCAGCCTCGGACCGGCCGGCTGGATTGTGCAAGTGCGCGTGCCGCCGCCAGGAGGCATGCGCGGCGGACCCCGCGCCGCCACACTGGAGTGGTGAGCGAACTCGTCCGGACGGGGATCAGGGTCGAGGGCGTGGTTCAGGGCGTCGGCTTCCGGCCCTTCGTCTACGGCCTGGCGGTCAGCCTGGGCCTGGCCGGCCTAGTGGGCAACGACGTGGATGGCGTGTTCGCCGAAGTCGAGGGCGAGGCTGAGGCGATCGGCAAGTTCCTGGCGCTGCTCCGCCAGCAGGCGCCCCCGCTAGCCAGGATCGAGCGGGTCAGCACAACAGCGCTGAGCCCGACCGGCCAATCTGACTTCGTGATCGAGGCGAGTCAGCCCGCCGGTGAACGCAGGGCACTTGTGTCCCCCGACAGCGCCACCTGCGCCGACTGCCTGCGCGAACTCGCCGACCCGGCCGACCGCCGGTACCGCTACCCGTTCATCAACTGCACGAACTGCGGACCGCGGTTCACGATCATCCGCGACGTCCCCTATGACCGCGCGCTCACCACGATGAGCGGCTTCGCCATGTGCGCCGACTGCGCAGCCGAGTATCACGACCCGGCCGACCGCAGGTTCCACGCCCAGCCGGTGTGCTGCCCGGCCTGCGGTCCCGAGCTCGTCCTCACGGACGCCGCCGGGAAGCAGCTGTCCGGCGCCGCGGATGCGCTCGCCGCCGCAGCGGAGCTGATCCGGGCGGGCCAGGTGCTCGCCGTGAAGGGACTCGGCGGCTATCACCTGATGGTGGACGCCGCGAACGAGGCCGCGGCGGCCGCACTGCGCGTGCGCAAGCACCGCGAGGACAAGCCGTTCGCGGTGATGGTGCCCGACGTCGCCGCCGCCCGCAGGCTCGCCGACCTCGATGAGACCGCCGAGCAGATGCTGACCAGCGCGCGCCGGCCGGTCGTCTTGGTGCCTCGGCACGCGGCCGCGGCGGGCGAGGTCGCGCCGTCGGTCGCGCCGGGCAACACCCACCTCGGCCTCCTGCTGCCCTACACCCCGCTCCATCACCTGCTGCTCGCAGCCGTCGGCCGCCCGATCGTGGCCACGAGCGGGAACGTGTCGGACGAGCCGATCGCCTACCGCGACGCCGACGCACTGACCCGCCTGGCCAGGATCGCGGACGCGTTCCTGATGCATGATCGGGCCATCCACGTCCGGGCCGATGATTCGGTAGCACGCGCGATAGGCGGCCGCCAGGTAGTGCTGCGCCGGTCCCGCGGCCATGCGCCGGAGCCGCTGCGGGTCGGGCCCGAGTTCCGGCGGCCGGTGCTCGCGTGCGGTGCCGAGCTCAAGAACACGTTCTGCCTGGCGAAAGGAAACCGGGCGTTCATCTCTCACCACATTGGCGACCTGGAGAACGCCGAGACGCTCGCTGCCTTCACCGCTGGCATCGAGCATTACCGGCGCCTGTTCGACATCGAGCCTCGCGTCGTAGCCCACGACCTGCACCCGGATTACCTGTCGACCAAGTACGCGGCTGACCTGGCCGGAGTCGAGCTCGTGGGCGTGCAGCATCACCACGCGCACATCGCCTCGTGCCTGGCCGACAACGACGCGGACGGGCCGGTCATCGGGGTCGCCTTCGACGGGACCGGGTACGGCCTGGACGGCACGATCTGGGGCGGGGAGTTCCTCATCGCCAGCCTGGCCAGTTTCGATCGGGCGGGCTGCCTGGAACCAGTCCCGATGCCGGGCGGTGCGGCCGCGATCAGGCAACCGTGGCGGATGGCCGCCGTCTACCTGGCCGCCGCCTACCCGGACGGTGTCGCCGGGAACCTGGCGGTCCGCAGTCGGAACAACCAGAACTGGGCCGCGGTCGCCAAAATGGCGCGGCGCGAAATCAACTCGCCGCTCACCTCCAGCGCCGGGCGGCTGTTCGACGCCGCGGCCGCGCTCATCGGCGTCAGGGACACCATCAACTACGAGGGCCAGGCCGCCATCGAGCTTGAGCAGATTGCGGATCCCGCCGAGCGATCGGGCTATCAGGCCGCAGTCGGAACCGACGGGCTCGTCCGGGTGCGCGGAAGCGACCTGATCCGCGCCGCCGCCGAGGACCTGGCCGCCGGAACTGCCCGGCCGGCGGTCGCCGCCAGATTCCACAACGGCGTTGCCGGGGCCGTCGTGGCGACCTGCGGAGTGCTGCGGGACCGGCACAACCTCGGCGTCGTCGCCTTGTCCGGCGGGGTGTTCCAGAACCTGCTCTTCACATCCGCGGTGGTGGCCGGCCTGCGGCGGGCTGGTTTCGAGGTGCTGACGCATGGCCGGGTGCCGTGCAACGACGGCGGGATCAGCCTCGGCCAGGCCATGGTCGCCGGGGCGCGAGACCGGGCCTTGTCCGGCTGACCGCGCCGCGGTGGCCGGCCCCCGGGCATCGTTCCGTTGACGATGATCGACCCGGCTACTTCGGCCCGACGGTCGGCCGGCTGCGCGAGAACGGCCACGACGTGCGGCACTTCAGCCTGCTCGCCGACCGTGCCACCGTGCGGCGATGACTCAGGAACCGGTCGGCCTCGGGCACGAACGGTGGGCCGTGGAGAACGCGTGCCACCAGGATGCGGCCAGCGCGATCGCCGGCCGCATCCCGGTGCCGCATCTACTTCTGCATGGTGGCGTCGATGCCGGTGGTCGACGCAGCCGCGGTGACGGTCACCGTGTTGGCGGTCGCCGCCGACTTCTTGTCTTTCCACCACTGGGTGCGGTAGCCGGACGCGCCGCACCCGGAGCTGAACTCGATCCGGTAGTCGCTGGGCGGCAGGCCCAGGAGGGTGTAGCCGCCTGAGGCTCGCGAGACAGCGACCACGGGCTGCTCCAGCAGGGCAGAGGTTGCGGTCACGCAAACGCCGGCCAGAGCCGCGTGGCTGGGGCCGGTTACCGTCCCGGTGACGGCGCCGTTGGTCGACAGCGTGACACTGGTCAGCTCGGTGACACTCCCGCTGGAGACCGACACGACCGTGGCGTGGGCCGGGGTCGGCGCGTCCTGGTACCACTGCGGTGCCAGGTTGCCGAAGAGCCCGCAGCCACCGATGTCGACCTGGTACTTGCCCGCGGGCAGGTTCGTGATCGTGAACTCGCCGTTCGTGCCGGTGGTGGCCGCATTCGCGCCCACCCCGTTGGTCTCATCCGCCTCCACGCAGACGTCTGGCTGCGCGGTCGCGGGCGAGCCGCCGAGCACGGTCCCGCTGATGTCGCCGCCGAGCGGCATGGCGACGTTCGCTCCGGCGGTCGTATGCAGTGCCCGGACGGTGACCAGGCGGGGCAGCAAGGTCTCCGCCAGCGTGGCGCTGCCTTCGTCGCACGGGTAGAACTGCATCTCGTACCGGCCCGAGTTCAGGCCGGTCATATCGTACTTACCTGCCTTGTTAGTGGCTGTCTGGCCGAAATCGATGGGGTTGCCGGTGCCCTGCGCGAAGACGCACACTCCATTCACCGGCTTGCCCCGGGCGGTCACCCGGCCAGTAATCGAACCGCCCTTGACCAGGGCGCTGCTGATCCCTGTGACCGTGCGCCCGGCACGGACCCGCACGCGCGCAGCGCCGGCCAGGGTTGGCTTGTCCTTGTACCACTGAGGCGCGTACGCGCTGGAGGAGGCGCAGCCGGGGTCGAAATTGACCAGGTAGCTGCCAGGGAGCAGACCGGTGTAATCGTAGGTGCCCACCAGGAGCACCTGGATGATCACGAACGGGCGCCCGCTGGCCAGGTCCGCGGCCGGAATAGCGGCGACGCAGGACGCGACTTGCCGACCGGACCTGGTGAGGATCTGGCCGCTGATGCTGCCAGCCGCCGGGACCACGGCGTCGATGCCCGACGTGGTGCCGGCCGGGGCCGAGACGAGGGGCGGGTTGGACTGCGGCCCGAAGGACACCGTGGCCAGGTTGGCGTAGTCGCCGCAGCCGGGGCCGAAGGACACCTCATACTGGCCAGGCTCCAGATTGGCCACCGTGTACCGGCCGTCGTTGCTGATGCCAAGGACCTGGTCACCCGTCGCCGGGCTGTAGGCGTCCACGCAGATCCCGCTCAGCCCCCGGCCGGCCTGGGACTTAGTAGTGCCGGCGATCGTGGCACCCGGCTGCATGGCCGCGTCGATGCCGGTGACAGTCTGGCCGGCCGTTACCGTGATCGGCTGGGGCAGGAGCAGGCTGGCGTCGTCATACGACTGCGGTGAATAGCTGCCAGCGTTCCCGCAGCCGCCGCTGAACTGCACGTAGTAGGTTCCGGTCGGAATCTGATCGAACTCGTAGGTACCGGCCGTGCTGGTGATCGCGCCTGGGCTGTAGAAGTCGCTCGTCTCGGACGCGGCGCTCAGGCTCACGCAGATGCCGCCGACCGGCTTGCCGGTTGCCGCGCTCGTGACGGTTCCCGACACGACCCCACCCGTCGGCATCTGGATGTTGATTCCGGCCTTGGTCTGGCCGTAGGTGACCGTCACCGCGGCCGGATAGTTCACGGCCAGGAAGTTGCCGTTGTTTCCGCAGCCGGTCGAGAACTGGATGGTGTAGCCAGCCGGAGAAAGCCCGATCACCTTGTACTCGCCGCTGGCGTTTGTCGTGGCCTGCATGCCGATGGCGTTGTTGCTGGTCGGGGAGGCGAAGACACAGATCCCCGCCAGCGTTGCGTCCGCGCTGTCGGTAACTGTCCCGGAGATGACACCTCCGACCGGGATGACCTCGTCAACGTGGCCGAGTACCTGGCGCTGCTTCAGGCGGATCGTCCTCGCGGCCTGCTCGGTGGCGGCGTGCGGCCACCAGACCGATGCGTAGACCGGCGACGCGTCGCACGGAATGTAGTTGATCTTGTACGGGCCGGCAGGCAAGCCTCGCAGGTGATAGGTACCGCGCTGCGACATTGCGCTGACGAACAGCGCAGCGTAATTCTTGCTGCTCCCGGCAGGCTCCACGCAAATGCCCGACAGCTTGGCGCCGTGCGCGTTCGTGACCGTCCCCGAGATCTCGCCCCCGAGCCTGAGCGTCGCGTCGATGCCCGAAGTGGTCTTGCCCCGGCGGACGTGGACCGCCGTCGGGCTGGCGAGCGAGGCGTTGTCGTATGCCTGGGCGATCCAGTTGCCGGTGTTGCCGCAGTCAGCGTAGAACGCGACGAAGTAGGTGCCCGCGGGCAGCGGGGTAGTCTCGTACCGGCCACTCTTGCCGGTGTGGACGAAGCTCGCGGCGTCAGTGGACACAGAGACCGCCTCGATGCAGACGCCGGACAGGCCGTGCCCGGCCGGGTCGCGCACGACTCCCGAGATCCGGCCGCCGCTCGTCGCGGTCACAGTCGCGGCCGGCAGCGGGCGCGCTTCGTTCCCGTAGGCCGGCAACCCGAGCGCGACCCGCAGCGACCGGGCCGTCGTCGCCGGGCTTGCCGGGTCGATGACGTTAGCGGTCGGCGACTCGCCGGCCAGCGTACGCATCGTGACCGGGCCCAGCGGCCGCAGCGCCGACCCGCTGACCACGACCGGGCGCGCTGAATTCCGCTGGGCCGCGCCGCCATACCACTGCGAGAGGTACTGGCTGGTGTTACCGCAGCCGAAATACCGCAGCTGGTAGGCGCCGGGCTTCAGCCCGGAAAGCAGGAAGCGGCCGTTGGACCTGGTCGAGGCGAGGCTGCGTCCGGATGGACCGTACGCGGCCACGCACACGCCTTCGAGAGGCTGGCCGTCGGCGGCCTGGGCGGAGCCGGTAATCGCGCCCGTGCTCCTGGCCGAAGCCTCGTGGAGCCGACGGTCGGCGAGCATCTGGGCGGCCGAGATCGGCAGCCGCGCCGCGTGAGCAGAGGCTGTCGCGGCCGGACTGCGAGCGCTGGCACTCGCTGCAATTGCCGGCCCCGTCAGCAGGCTGGTCGTGACGAGGCCAGCCGCGCCGGCCGCGATCGCAGCCAGGCGGAAAGTGGATCGCACTGGTATAGCCCCCTAGACGTCGTTTAACGACAGATAAAGTCCAGAAATTATGGACTGATCACAGCGCAGCATAGAGCATTAAGGCATGATTTATCGATCTTGAAAGCCATTGAGTTGTGACCAGCGTGCCGCCCTCAGTCGTGCGGGGCGGGAAGGCGGCGGCGTAGCCAGTCATACCAGCCTTCTATGCCGTCGCCGGCGGTCGCGGAGATCTGGAGCAGGAGCGCGTCGGGGGCGGCGATCCGCAGGTCGGCCATGTACTGCTTGACGTCGAAGTCCACGTATGGCAGCAAGTCGGTCTTGTTCAGCAGCACCAGGTTGGCCTGGCGGAACATGTGCGGGTACTTCAGTGGCTTGTCCGCACCCTCGGTTACGGACGCGAGCACGACCTTGGACTCCTCACCGAGGTCGAAGAGCGCCGGGCAGACCAGGTTGCCGACGTTCTCGATCACGACGATGGAGCCGGTCGGCGGGTCGAGACCGCGCAGGCCGTGAGCCACCATCTCGGCGTCGAGGTGACAGCCGGCGCCGGTGTTGATCTGCACAACCCTGCTGCCTGTCGCCTGGATCCGGCGGGCGTCGAGCGCGGTCTCCTGATCGCCCTCGATCACCGAGATCGCCAGCCTCCCGGCGAGTTCGCTGGCGGTGCGCTCCAGCAGCGTGGTCTTGCCAGAGCCGGGCGAACTCATCAAGTTGATCGCGAGGATCCCGCGTTCGCGCAGCCAGCGCCGGTTTTGCTCGGCCAGTTTGTCGTTCTTTGCCAGCACCTTCTGCTGGATCTCGACGGTCCGGTCAGAATCGGCGGGCTGCAGCACGTGGGGGTGGTCGTGGTTCGCATGCGCGCCCGACTGGCCATGGTCGCGGATCTCGTCGAGCGCGCGCGCCGTGTTGTGCGAGTGATGCCCGTGGCCGGGTAGCTCCCGATCCTGATGATCGGGCCTGGCCTGGGCAAGGCCGCCCAGCCAGGCGGGCACTGGTTGGTCGGCCAGCGGCGTGATCACAGCGCCCGCGCCGCAGCCACATGATCCGCACATAACTATGCCACCTGCACAGACGTAATCTTGAGATCCTGGCCGGTCAGCACCGTCACCTCGGCGCTCCCGCAGGGGCACAGGGCGATGGGGCGGTCCGGCTCGAAGTCTTGCCCGCAAACCCGGCAGTGGCACACGGCTGGAGCCTGAGTAATCTCGAGGGCCGCGCCCTCCAGCCTGGTTCCCTCGGTTACCAGGTCGAAGCAGAAGCGGACGGAGTCCGCGACCACGCCGGAGAGCGCGCCGATTTCCAGCCGTACGCACGTGACCCTGGCGCCGGGCAGGCGCTGGGTCACGGCCTCTACCAGGCCCTCGGTGATGGCCAGCTCGTGCACGGCCTCGCTCACTTTCGCTTCCTGCTCAGCAATCCGCGACTCAGCAGATTCGCGGTAGGGGGTCGCCGACCAGCAGGTCGACGATCCGGGTGCCGCCGAACGCGGTCTTCAGCTGGACTACTCCGGCCGGCTCGGCCGTGACCTTGCCGATGACGGCGGCCTGCTGACCCTGCGGATGCGCCCGCAGGGCGGCCAGCGCGGAGTCCGCCTGGGCGGGGTCCACGACTGCGACCAGGCGGCCCTCGCAGGCAACGTACATAGGGTCGATGCCGAGCAGCTCGGCCGCGCCCCGCACCTGCGGCCGCACCGGGATGTCATCCTCGGCGACAAGTACGCCCACGCCAGCGGCCGTGGCGATCTCGTTGAGGATTGTGGCGACCCCGCCTCGGGTTGCGTCCCGCAGTGCGCGCACGCCCGAGGTGGCATCGAGCAGGCCGGCGACCAGCCCGTTCAGCGGCGCGGTGTCGGACACCAGGTCGGCCTCGATGTCGAGCTCGCCCCGCGCCAGCATGATCGTGACGCCGTGGTCGCCGATCGGCCCGGACACCAGGATGACGTCGCCCGGCTGCGCGTTCGCGACGCCGAGGGTGCCCTGGTGCTCGATGACTCCGACGCCTGCGGTGTTGATGTAACAGCCGTCCGCCTTGCCCCTCTGCACGACCTTGGTGTCGCCGGTGACTACCTGCACGCCCGCAGCTTGCGCGGCCGCCTGCATCGAGGCGACGATCCTTTCAAGGTCTGCGACGGCGAAGCCCTCCTCGAGGATGAAGCCGGCCGACAGGTACAGCGGCACCGCTCCGGCCACGGCCAGGTCGTTCACCGTGCCGTTGACGGCCAGGTCGCCGATGTCGCCGCCGGGGAAGAACAGGGGTGAGACGACATAGGAATCGGTGGTCAGGGCCACGCTTGCCCCGTTGACGTGCAGCCGGGCGGAATCCTCGAGCGGTTCGAGCAGCGGGTTGCGGAACGCGTCCAGGAACACCGCCTCGATCAGGGTTTGGGTCGCCTTGCCACCTGCGCCGTGCGACATCGTCACGCGGTCTTCCTTGACGCGCGGCCGGGCCCGGCGGGCGCGGTCGATGCGCTCCAGAACGAGTTCCTCGCGGACGGTGCCGGGCAACGGCTGCGGCGAGCCGTGGTGCTCCAGCCGCGCGCCCCCGGCAACAGCCTGCTCCTCGCGCTCGCGCTGTTCGTGCTCCTCATGCTCGCGCAGGGCCTGCGCCACCCAGCCCGCCCCGTGCTCGCTGACCCCGTGCTCGCTGACACTGTGCGTGCCGACGCCCTCAGGTGCCTGCGGCTGGCGCGGCTGGTCGAGGCGGCCGCCGGTCATGACGTGCTCGCCTCCTTGACCCTCGTACGGGTCAGCCGGCCGTAGTTGTAGTAGGCGGCGCAGGCACCCTCCGGCGACACCATGCAAGTCCCGATTGGCGTCTCCGGCGTGCAAGCGGTGCCGAACACCTTGCATTCCCACGGCTTGAGGACGCCCTTGAGCACCTCGCCGCACTGGCAGGCCTTCGGGTCGGCGACCCGCACTCCGGGCACCGAGAACAGCAGCTCGGCGTCGAACTGGGCGTAGTCGGCGCGCAGCTTCAGGGCGGAATGGGAGATGAAGCCGAGCCCTCGCCACTCGAAGTAGGGCCGAAGCTCCATGGTCTGGCCGATGGCGCGCAAGGCCACTACGTTCCCGTCCCACGGGACGACGCGGGAGTACTGGTTCTCGACCTCGGAGCGGCCCTCTGCGAGCTGCAGCATCAGCATGTAGATCGACTGCAGGATGTCGAGCGGCTCGAACCCGGCGACCACGACCGGCTTGGCGTACTCGCGGGCGATGAACTCATACGGCCGGCAGCCGATCACGGTCGAAACATGCCCGGGGCCGATGAACCCGTCCAGCCGCAGGTCGGGCGAGTCAAGGATGGCCTTGATCGCCGGGATGATCGTGACGTGGTTGCAGAAGATGGAGAAATTCCCCAGGTCCTCGGCCGCCGCTCGCAGCAGCGTCATCGCCGTGGAGGGCGCGGTGGTCTCGAACCCGATCGCCATGAAGATCACTCGCTTGTCCGGGTTCTGCCTGGCGATCTTCAGCGAGTCGAGCGGCGAGTACACCATGCGGATGTCCGTGCCGCGCGCCTTGGCGTCAAAGAACGAGCCGTTGCTGCCGGGCACCCTCATCATGTCGCCGAACGACGTCATGATCACGTCGGGCTTGCTCGCCAGCGCCATCGCGTCGTCGACCCGGCCCATCGGGATGACGCACACCGGGCACCCAGGTCCGTGCACGAGCGTGATCTGCTCGGGCAGGTAATCCTCGAGCCCGTGCTTGTAGATGGTGTGAGTATGCCCGCCGCACACTTCCATCAGCTTGTATTGGCGGCCGGGCTCGCACAGGCGGGCAATTCTCGCGGCGAGCGCGTGTGCCTTGTCGGCGTCCCTGAACTCATCGACGTACCGCATGGCCCCTGGCACCTTCTACTCGATCCGTGACTCGGCGAGCGCGGCCAGCTCGTCCTCGTAGGCCTGGCCGATCCCCTCGAGGAACTGCAGGGCCGCGGCGGCCTCGACCTCGTCGATCTTCGAGAGCGCGAACCCGACGTGGATGAGCACCCACTCGCCGGGTGCGACCTTCTCGTTCTCCAGCAGCCCGATGTTGATGACCCGGCGGACACCGCTGACTTCTACCCTGGCGAGGTCGGGCTGGTCGGGGAGGATCTCGATGACCTCACCCGGAATGCCGAGGCACATGCGACCACTCCTTCGTCACTAGGCGATGGTCCTCTCCCGCCTCCGCGGCGGCGATGAGGTCGCGGACGACGCGGACCGCCTGGCCGACGGCGTCTGCTACTGGCTGCGACAGGCCGATGCCGTAATCCACGCTGGCGGGCTCGCAGCCGACCACGAGGATCTGCCTGCCGCCGGCATCCAGCACGCCGAGCATGCCGAACACCACATCGGGCTGCATGCCGTGCGCGTTGAACATCGGGTTGTCGGTCAGCCCGGCGTTCTCTCCGGCGCCCGCGGCGACGCCGGTCAGGTCTGGTTCGATCACGTAGATCGTGCCAGGTGCGCCGCCGCGAGGCGTCGCGTCGACCAGGATCGCGGACTCGTATCCGTTCGCCAGGTCGTAAGCCAGGTGCATGCCGCGGATCCCGTAGTCGACCACGTGCACCCAGTCGGGCAGGCCGGCCGCCGCGAGCCGCCGCGCCACCTCCACCCCGAAGCCGTCATCGCCGAGGAAAATGTTGCCGACGCCCGCGATGAGCACGCGGCCGCTCATGGCAGCGCTCCTTCAGGCCGGGAACCGCGCAGCCCCGGCTCGGCCATCGCCTGCTGGCAAAGCTCCCACAGCACGTCGTAGATCGTGGTCTGGGCTTCCTGTATCCGGTGCACCGACGCCGACGGGGCGACGAACAGGAAGTCAATGCTTTCGAGTTCCGCCATCTTGCCGCCCGAGTACCCGGCAATCCCGATCGTCAGCATGCCCCGCCTGGCGGCCTCGTCGAAGGCGCGCAGCAGGTTCTCTGAGTTGCCGCTGGTGGACAGGCCGACGGCGATGTCGTGCCTGGTGCCGAACGCGGCGATTTGCCGGGCGAAGACCACATCGACGCCGATGTCGTTGCTCAGGGCGGTCAGCACGGATGCATCGCTGGCCAGGCACAAGGAGGGCAGCGGCGTGGCCCGGTTGCCAGGCGCGAGGAGCATGGTGGCCAGCTGCTGGGCGTCGGTGGCGCTGCCGCCGTTGCCGAATGCCAGCAGCCGGCCACCGTCGGCGAACCTGACCGCCATCTGCCGCGCGCAGGCGGCCAGCCGCCCGCCGTCGGCGGCTGCGATCGTGCGGCGCAGCTGCAGGATCTCCTCGGACTTGGCCACGGTCGACTCGCGCACGTGCTCAAGAACGGCGGACACATCTGTCTGGCCCGAGTACAGGAACGGGTACAGCGACTCGATCGAGCCCGCAGGCGGCGGGCTCGCGTTCCCGTTTCCTGCACCGGTGTTCATCGGGGTACCACCGCGATCGCTTCCTTGGCGTGCACCAGGATCACGTCGCCGACCAGCGCGGACACCAGGGCGACGCTGACCTCCTCGGTCCCGGCGCCGGTATCGACGAGCGCGAGGCCGTCGTCGAGCAGCTCGACCACGAGCACCTCGACAGCAGTGTCCGAGCAGGTGACGCACACGTCCTCCAGGCACTTGCTCGCCGCGGGCCGCACGGGCGCCGCAGGGCGCCTTCCCTCCGGAGGCCTGGCATCGCCGCGCCGTTCCGGCTCCCTCATGCGACTACTCCCGGCCCGAGGACTCCCGGTTGCTCGAAGAACACGTGCACGAGTTCCCAGAGCACGTGATACGAGGTCACGTGCATCTCCTTGACCACACGCGGGTCGGTCGAGCGCGTCACCAGCAGATGGTCGACCGCGGGCGACGCGGCGATCGCGCCGCCATCGCCGCCGACCAGGGCGATCGTCAGCAGGCCGAGTTCGCGCGCCGTGAGCAGGCCGGACAGGACGCTCGCGCAGTTGCCATCGGCGGATATGCCGAGCGCGATGTCGGCCGGCGTGGCCAGGTACCGCAGCTGGTGGGCGAAGATCGCGGCCATGCCGCAGCGCGCCGCGATGCCGGTCACGGTGGCGATATCGGAGGTCAGTGAGATGGCGGGCAGGGCACGCTTGCCGACGATGACCGGATGCACAAACTCGACGGCCACGTGCTGGGCATCGGTGCTCGGCCCGCCGGTTCCGAAGACCACAAGCTTGCCGCCCTGGTGGAACCTGACCGCCATCTGGTGGCAGGCGGCAGCCACGGCTCCGGCTTGCTCGGCAAGCTCGCGGGTCGGCTGCTCGCGCCGCCGGAACAGGTTCGCGACCTGGTCGCCCGTGGTTGCGGTGCCCGTGGTTGCGGTGCCCGTGGTTGCGGTGCCGGTGGTTGCGGTGCCCGTGGTAGTGGCGGCGAAGCCGGGATCTGGCCGTTCCGCGCTCACGCCGCCGGCTCCTGCTCTTCCGTTTCCGACAGGTCCGCGTCGACCTCGACGTCGACCGTGTCCCTGACCTTGAGCGCGCCGAAGAACCCCGTGTACGGCTTGATGCCGAAGTCGGTCTGCCGCACGGTGGCGGTGGCGTGATACCGCTCAGGCCCGGCCGCGCTCACCCGCAGTTCCATCGGGGCCGTCTGCCCGTTCAGGCTGAGCGTTCCGCTGATGGTGCCGCCGCCGCCCGGCTCCGCCTTGAACGTGGCGCCGCTGAACGTGGCCTCGGGATACCGATCGGTCGAAAGCACCTTGCGGGCGGTCACGCCGATTTCCCGCTTGTCCCGGTCGGTCAGGGGCTTGAGGCCGCCCGTCCCGGCTCGCACCACGAGCGCGCCGAGGTCGACGGTCACCTTCAGGCTGGCCGGCGTCTGGTCCGGCGACACGACAAGCTCGGCCGACCAGCGCGTGGCCTCGAGGGTGAGGTCATGTCCGGCCTGCGCGGCCAGCCCGTCGCGGTAGGTCCGTAACGTTATGCGGCCGTGGTCCGTGCCGAACTGGTGGCGTCCAGAGTGAATCGCCATAGCAGAACGGTAGGACACAAGTGGGGGCCCGTCCAGCGATCCGCCAAGACAGGACTGGCCATATGTCGGAATTGCCATAGGCAATTGCGCGCGTAGCCCAGTCCTGACTCCACGCGCGCAGGCGCGATCAGGGGAGCGGAACCTCGCCGAAAACTTCCTGAATGCGGCGCAGGTCACGCATCCTAGGCTCGGTCGCGCCGCCGACCCAGCGGCTGACCGTCTTGACCGAGACGCCGAGCTGGCGGGCCGCGGCCTCCTGCGTCAGGCCTTGCGTGCGCAGCGCGTCCTGCATCCAGTCGGCGAACGTCTGCGGCCCGCTGGCTCCGCCGAGGACTGGCGACGCGGTCCTGCCTGGCTTGTCCTCGGGCGGCGGGACCGAGTGCAGCGGCACCCTGGGCCCCGTTGGCTGCGTCCCGGTCGGCGTGGTCGCCTGCCTCGCGTAGGCCAGCGGCGGCCCCGGCGCGATCGGCGACTGGATGACTTGATCGGAGTGCAACACGTCGACCTCGACGTGCTCGGGAAAGATCCGGAACGCGACCTGGATGGACCCGTCAGGGCCGGCCGCATCCAGCAGTGCCCTGAACACGGTGTCGCCGACCTCACGAGTCCCCTCCTCGGTCAGCGGCGACTCGGCCAGGCAGCGGCGGACAAAGTCCCTGATCTCCGGGATGGAGGACGGGCGCGCCGTGAAGACCTGGGAGAGCACGACGACCGGAACTACTTCGATCGAGCTCCCCGCGGGTCCGTAGAAGGGCTCCGCCACGGATCATTCTCCCTTGGGCCGTCCCCCAACGCGCGGCACGGCGGGGTATGAAGCCAATGTACGTGCCGGCACTAGGGAACCGGAACCCTAGAGCCGGACTACGCCCCAGTTTGGGGCAGATGTGGCCGAGCAGAGTGTCCCGCTGGGACGGTCACTAATGGCTAGTCCCGAACTGTAACTAATGGCCGGTATTGGACAGTCTTGACCTATGGAGCCAGACATTTCTGTCCGGTGAAGTGTCATCTTTCCTTGTCCGGGCCACCTGCCCGGTCTAGCATTGCCACCGTCTGCGCATCACCGAAGGTGAGGTGCGTCTTGCCCCAACGTCCCGGCGCCATCTCGCCGTTCCCGGTGCCCAGGGTGCTGCAAGCCCCGATGGCCACCGGCGGCAGGTTAGTCATGCCGCGAGGCTGGGCCTTATCCCGCGTCGTCCACGGCGCCACCTTCGAAGTAGCCGGGCCCCGGCCCGGCGTCCAGCCGATCCACTAGCGAGGAGGTGGCCTCGCGATGGCCACTGGCACACAGAGTGACGCAGCTCAGGCCGAGACCAGCGAGTCGCCGGTCCACATCCTGTGGATGAACGGCGGCCTCGGCTGCGACGGCGACTCCGTTGCCCTCACGGCGGCCACTCAGCCGAGCATCGAGGAGATCGCGCTCGGCGCCCTGCCGGGACTGCCCAAGATCGCGGTGCACTGGCCGCTGATCGATTTCGAGTGCGGCCCGGAAAATGGCGCCGACAGCTTCATCGAGTGGTGGCACAAGGCCGACCGGGGCGAACTCGAGCCGTTCGTGCTCGTGGTCGAGGGCTCGATTCCCAACGAGGCGATCAAGCCAGAGGGCTACTGGTGCGGGTTCGGGAACAACCCGGCCACGGGGCAGCCGATGACCACCAGTGAGTGGCTTGACCGGCTCGCGCCCAAGGCGACGGCGATACTCGCGGTCGGAACCTGCGCCACGTACGGCGGCATCCACGCGATGGCGGGCAACCCGACCGGCGCGATGGGCGTGCCCGACTACCTGGGGTGGGACTGGCGGTCCAAGGCCGGACTGCCGATCGTCTGCGTGCCCGGCTGCCCGATCCACCCAGACAACCTCTCTGAGACGATTCTGTACCTGCTCTACCAGCTGGCCGGGTCGGCGCCGATGATCCCGCTCGATGAGGCGCTGCGGCCGCAGTGGCTGTTCAGCGCGACCGTGCACGAGGGCTGCGACCGGGCCGGCTACTACGAGCAGGGCGACTTCGCCAGCGAGTACGGCTCGCCGCGGTGCCTGGTCAAGCTCGGCTGCTGGGGCCCGGTGGTCAAGTGCAACGTGCCCAAGCGGGGCTGGATCAACGGAGTCGGAGGCTGCCCCAACGTAGGCGGCATCTGCATCGCCTGCACAATGCCCGGCTTCCCCGACAAGTTCATGCCGTTCATGGACGAGCCGCCGGGAGCCAAGGTCTCCACCGCCGCGAGCAGCCTGTACGGGACGGTCATCCGCGCGCTGCGCGGCTTTACCGCCAAGACCGCCGACGAGGAGCCGAAGTGGCGGAAGAAGGGCGACGAGCTGCTGACTGGCTACAAGAAGACCTGGTAGACGGCATCCCAGCGGAAGAAGGAACTCGATATGACAACGGTTGAGGACACCGGCCTAGTCGAGATGGCCTGGGACCCGATCACCAGGATCGTCGGCAGCCTCGGCATCTACACGAAGATTGACTTCAAGCAGAAGAAGGTCGTGGAGTGCCACAGCACGTCCTCGATCTTCCGCGGATACAGCATCTTCATGAAGGGCAAGGACCCAAGGGACGCGCACTTCATCACCAGCCGGATCTGCGGTATCTGCGGCGACAACCACGCGACCTGCTCGGTCTACAACCAGAACATGGCCTACGGGGTACGCCCGCCGCACCTGGGCGAGTGGATCATCAACCTCGGCGAGTCGGCCGAGTACATGTTCGACCACAACATCTTCCAGGAGAACCTGGTCGGCGTTGACTTCTGCGAGCGGATGGTCAGCGAGACCAACCCAGGGGTCATGGAACTGGCCAACCGGACCGAGGCGCCACACGCCGCCGACCACGGCTACAAATACATCGGCGACATCATGCGCTCGCTGAACCCGCTCGAGGGCGAGTTCTACCGGGAGGCGCTACAGGTATCGCGGTCAACCAGGGAGATGTTCTGCCTGATGGAGGGCCGCCACGTGCACCCGTCCACGCTCTACCCTGGCGGTGTCGGGACCACGCCGACCGTGCAGCTTTTCACCGATTACCTGACCAGGCTGATGCGGTACGTGGAGTTCATGAAGCGTGTCGTGCCGATGCACGACGACCTGTTCGACTTCTTCTACGAGGCCATGCCCGGATATGAGGAGGTCGGTCGCCGCCGCGCCGACATGGTCTGCTGGGGCAGCCTCAACGACCCCGAGTACTGCGACTTCCGGTATGACCACATGACGAGCTGGGGCCGCAAGATGTTCGTCACCCCTGGCGTCATCAGGGACGGCCAGCTGCTGACCAACGACCTGGTCGAGATCAACCTGGGGATCCGCATCCTGCTCGGCAGCTCGTACTACGAGGACTGGGAAGACCAGGAGATGTTCGTGACCCGCGACCCGCTGGGGAACCCGGTGGACCGCAGGCACCCGTGGAACCAGCACACGATCCCGAAGCCCGCCAAGCGCGACTTCGCCGACAAGTACAGCTGGGTGATGTCGCCGCGCTGGTTCGACGGCGAGACCCACCTGGCCGCCGACACCGGAGGCGGCCCGATCGCCAGGCTCTGGGCGACGGCGCAGGGCGGCCTGGTCGACTTCAACTACATCAAGGCGACCGGCAACAGCGTGCTCATCAGCCTGCCGCGGACCGTCACCAAGCCGGAGGTCACGTTCGAGTGGAAGATCCCCACCGACAAGTCAGGGGCGCCGCTATCGAACGCGATCGAGCGCGACCGGGCGCGCACCTACTTCCAGGCCTACGCGGCCGCGTGCGCCCTGCACTTCATGGAGAAGGCGCTCGCCGAACTACGCGCGGGCCACACGAAGACGTGGGAGTCGTTCACCGTCCCTGACGAGGCGATCAGCTGCGGCTTCACCGAGGCCGTCCGCGGCGTGCTGTCCCACCACATGGTGATCAGGGAGGGAAAGATCGCCAACTACCACCCGTACCCGCCGACCCCGTGGAACGCGAGCGTCAGGGACAGCTTCGGCACGCCGGGCCCATACGAGGACGCGGTGCAGAACACGCCGATCTTCGAGGAGAACCCGCCTGACCGGTTCAAGGGCATCGACATCATGCGCGCTGTGCGTAGCTTCGACCCGTGCCTGCCGTGCGGAGTTCACATGTACCTGGGCAAAGGCAAGGTCCTGGACAAGGTGCACACGCCGATGGCAGTAACGCTGTCCACATGAAGGCCTAAGACACGGGCCTGCGAGCGAGCCGGAGGGGCGCGGCGCCGTCTGGACTGAGGAGCGGAAAACGAGCGAGCCGGAGGAGCGCGGCGCCGTCTGGACTGAGGAGCGGAAAACGAGCGAGCCGGAGGAGCGCGGCGCCGTCTGGACTGAGGAGCGGGTTTTGCGACGAGGGAAGACGGCGCGCGAGCGCGCCCCGAGGGCTGAGCGGGAAACAGAGCGACGAGGGAAGACGGCGCGCGAACGCGCCCCGAGGGCTGAGCGGGAAACACTGCGACGAGGGAAGACGGCGCGTCGGCGCGCCGCGAAGGCTGAGCGGGTATGACTGTTCAGAAGGTCGGTGCCAGGGTCGAGGAGCTGCTCGACTCGCTCAAGTCCGGTGGTTTCGGTCCGGCCGCGTCGGCCGCCGAGGAGCTGGTGAGCCTGCTCGTCGGATTGTACGGTGACGGCCTGGCCCAGATCATGACCGTGCTGTCCGGGCATGGCCGCGAGGGTGCCGACATGATCGCCGCGCTCGCCGACGACCCGCTCGTGGAGAGCTTGCTGTTGCTGCACGGGCTGCACCCGCTGGATGTCGACGCCAGGATCCAGCGGGCGCTCGACCGGGTCAGGCCTTACCTCGGCTCGCACGCCGGCGGGGTCGAGTACCTCGGCGTCACCGACGGTGTGGCCAGGCTCCGGCTTGAGGGCAGTTGCCACGGCTGCCCGTCGTCGACGGTGACGGTTCGGCTGGCGATCACCGGTGCCGTCCAGGACGCAGCGCCCGAGGTGACCGACGTCGTGGTCGAGGGCATGACGGCCGCGCCCGAGCCGACGATGCTGCAGATCGGCAAGCGTCCCGGCGATGACCCGCAGCAGGCGGGGAACGAAGTCGGGTGGGTCACACTGCCCGACATCGGCCCGCCGAGTTCGCGGCCGGTCGCAGCCAGCGCCAACGGTGTCGCGGTCGTCGTGTGCTCGGTGCGCGGCACGCTGTATGCCTACAGGGACGCCTGCGCGGCCTGCGGCTCGTCGCTGGCCGAAGGCCGGCTCGAGCGCGAGATCCTGACCTGTCCCGGCTGCTGCGCGCAGTACAACGCTCGGCTGGCGGGCAAGAGCACCGTGGACCCGGCCGTTCACCTGGAGCCGCTGCCGCTGCTGGCCGACAGCCAGGGCGTGCGGGTGGCGATTGGCGAGGCGGTGCGGGCGTGACGGCTGAGCGGGAAACTCCGAGCGAGCCGGAGGGGCGCGGCGCCGTCTGGACTGAGGAGCGGG
>JASHOL010000112.1 GCA_030041135.1 Streptosporangiaceae bacterium
CGCCCACAGGATGCGCTACCGGCACTTCCGCGCGCTCGGCATGTTCATCGGCTCGGGCACCGTCGAAGCCGCCTGCAAGGCGGTCATCGGCCAGCGACTCAAGCTGTCCGGCATGCGGTGGAACATCCCCGGCGCGACCGGCATCGCCACCCTGCGCCGCCAGGAAGCCAGCAACCGCTGGGACCAGATCTGGCAGCGACCCCACAGCCAGACACAACCCACCGGCCACGCCCGGCAAGCAAGCTGATCTTGAATCACCTACAAAACTGACGCGCACCCTCGCGAATGGCTCCGGGAGCGGAACGTCATACCACGTCGGTAACGTCGGCCAGGTGAGGGTCTGCTCCGAATGCGGCCGGGAATTCGAGCCGTCCAGTCGCCACCTGCGGTGCCCGGCCTGCCGGGCGAAGGATGTTTGCGGCTGCGGGCGACCCAAGCAGGTCAAGTCGGCAACCTGCGCCACCTGCCGATCGGTAGCCGAGGGCATGAACGGGAACTGGAAGGGCGGCCGAACCCGTCACAAAGCCGGCTATCTCATGGTGCGCTCGCCAGGACATCCGCGCGCGAGCGGGCGCAGCCAGTACGTGTTCGAGCACATCCTCGTGGCCGAGCAGCTGCTCGGCAGATACCTCCGTGACGGCGAATCGGTGCATCACCGCAATGGTGTCAGGGACGACAACCGCCCAGAGAACCTGGAACTGTGGACGAAGCCGCAGCCATCGGGCATTCGCGTGAGCGACGCGATCAAGTGGGCGCACGAGATCATCGAGCGCTACGAGGGATCTGGCGCACCTCCAACAACCCTCACGGTTTCCCGTGAGGGCTCTTGGAGGTGGCGGGAATCGAACCCGCGTCCTTCAGTACCTCACCAGGGCTTCTCCGGGCGCAGCCTGCTCCGCTTTTCTCAGCCCCGGCAGTCACGCAAGCAAGCTGCCGACGGGCTCAGCCGCTGTTAGTTGTCCCGCCTAACCCCGCGGCCGGGTTAGGCGGTGGATCCTCCTAGCTGATGCCAGGCACCGGGCCGGAGGCGCTCCCGGGCTGACAGCCTCTTAAGTGCTCTTGCGGTTATTAAGCCGCGAGGGCGAGGCTAGTGCGCGTTGTCTTGGCACTTATTGGTTTGCGGTCACAGTGTTAACGAGGTTATGTCCGCCATCCTCGGCCCGCTTCCCCTGGATCAACCACCGAAGTCGAAGCCAGTCACCCCCTCTTGAGTTGTAACCCACCACGGTACCGGACGCTTCCCGGCGCGTCGAACACGGGAGCTTTAGGTAGAAAGCGCAGAATGCCCGACGGGCCATCCGCAGAGCGCGGACCCCATCGGGCATCCACCGGAGGTGATGAGATACCCCCGTGGGCGCTGGCGGTGGCCGAAGATGCACCCACGGGGGCTTGACCGGCAGGGTCGGGGCCGGTCCCAAGGCCGGGCCTCCCCCGAGATGAGGCCCGGTTCCCATCACGACGACTGGGCCGCAACCCCCCAAGCGGCACCCCAGTCACTAGGAAAGACGCCGATGCGGATACAGATGGTTGCTTGAAGTTACTAAAAGGGTGTTCATGAAGTGGTCAGGATCCAGTGCGAATGTTCCGCAAGAACGCTCCTGCCACCGAGGCGGCCGCATCCGAAGGCGACTTGACCAGTTCTACTACCGCAAATGCGACGCCTCCCTGGTAGCCGACGAACCAACTGATGCTCAGGTGCCCTTTGCCGCCGAAAGCCGCATTCCCGACCTGACCGTAGACGGTTCCACCGACATTCGCGGCGGCGGCCGACCCGTGAACCACGGCGCCGTGCATCAGGCTCTGCAGCTCCGACAGGACCTGCCTGCTCATCGTTTCCCTGGCCGCCACGACCCCGGGACTCGAGGACGAGTCCGTAACCAGCGACGGGGCGTGCCAGCGCCCCGTGTCCACCGTTGCCGCCGCCAGGGCCATGGCCAGCGGGCTGACCAGCACGTCGCCCTGGCCGATCGCGTCGGCGGCGACCCTGGCCTCCCCCGCCTCCTGGCCGATCGTGCCAGAGAAATATCCGGCCAGCGGGCGCTGCAACTGCGCGCCGATGCCGAACTCGGCGGCCGCGGTTGAAAGCTGGAGCTGGAACGAGGGAATCTCAGACAAGACCGTGAAGGCCGTGGAGCAGTGCAGCGAGAAGTCCTTGCCGAAGGTTGAATTCGCCGCCAGGCTGGCCGGGTCAGCCGGGACGTTAGAGAAGTCGTGCCCGTTCACCTGACTGCTGGGCGAGCACCCGATCTTGCTCGTTGGCAGCACGCGACCGGTGGCCAGCAGGGCTGCTCCTGAGACGATCGTGAAGGACTGGCCCGGCTGATACTCGCCCCCGAGCGGGCTGAGCTGCGGCATTCCCGCAGCCTGGTGGCTTGAGACCGCGAGAACCTTGCCCGAGTCGGCCTGGACGGCAACAATCGCCGCCGAGCCATGCACGTCAGCCAGGGCGCTGTTGGCTGCCACCTGGTCGTCGTAATCCAGCGTGGTGCGCACCGGCGTGCCCCGCAGCCCCTGCCAGACCTGGGGCTCGTATGGCTCATCGCCCTTCGCGTTCTCGATGACCACCGCAGTGGTCGGCGTCCCGGCTAGCTGGGACTGGAATGTCTGCTGGAGCCCGGACAGGCCGATGGTCGTGCCAGGCCGGTACGGCACACCATCTTCGCGGAGTATCGAAGCGGTCTCGGTTCCAACCGCGCCGACGACATCCGGGGCGATGCTGTCGAAGAGCCGCTCCCGAGTGTGCCTGACCTGAATGCCGGGGATGCCGGTCAGCCGACTGCGCAGGCTCGCAAACTGGGCTGGAGTCAGCGTGAACAGCTCCTGGAACTGGTTCGAGAGCGACGCCCTGATCTGTCCGGCTACTTGAGCAGGCGGCAGATCCGGCAGTTGCAGCGCGGCGACCAGACGCTCGGCAAATGTGAGGACCTCGCCACCCCGAAGGTGATTCGGGATCACGCCGATCAAGTACGTACTGGACGGCACGGAAAGCGGCTGGCCGTCCGACGCGAGCAGCGCCGCCCGCGGGTACGCCTCCTGAACCACGGCCAGCCGGTCTCCGGTACGCAGTTGGGGGACGATCACCGACGGGCTCCAGACGACCCGCCAGGTCGACCCCGACTCCTGCAGGCGGAACCGGCCGTCATACGTCCACTGCAGGCCGCTTGAGCCAAGATCGATCGATGCGTTGAACGACGCGAGCGCGGCGTCGCCGTCCTGGGTGATGTGACCCATGCTCAGCACCAGATCGGTGGCATCGAGGTTGCCGTAGGCGCTGCTGAGCTCTGTGACCACGGCCTGCGGGTGTCCCGTGGTGAGAGCTGCTGCCGCCGCGTAGTCGCCCTGCTCCCAGTCGAGCAAGAACTGGTAGACGGTCGGCTCGGCCGACGCGCCCCCGCCCCGGACCAGCCCGACAGCGAGAAGCGCGCCTATCACAATCACCACCGACGCGCGCTTGAGCATCGGCCGCGACCGCAGTGTCACCCCGAATACCCCGGTCTTGCCGTCCCGGTCCCTGGCCTTCCTGGCCACGGATACACGCAGCGGCGGCCCAGGCCGCGGAGCACGGTGCGCCCCGGCTCGCGGATTGCGGCTACCCGTGCGAAGCGCCATGTGTCACTTCGCTATCTCCGCCGCCGCAGCTCACGGTCGACCTCTCGGGCTGCGTCCCGCTTCGCCAAGTCGTGTCGCTTGTCGTAGCTGCGCTTACCGCGCGCCAGTCCTAGCTCGATTTTCGCCTTCCCGTCCTTGAAGTACAAGGACAGCGGGACTAGTGTCAGCCCGCGCTCTCTGGTCGAGCTAGCCAGCCGGTCGATCTCTTTGCGGTGCAGCAGCAGCTTACGAACGCGCCGCGGTTCGTGATTGGTCCAGGTGCCCTGCGTGTACTCGGGGATGTGTACCCCGTGCAGCCACGCTTCATGGTCAGTAATTACGCCGAATCCATCGGTCAGCGAGGCCCGCCCGGCCCGCAACGACTTGACCTCGGTCCCGGTCAGGACGAGCCCGGCTTCGACGGTCTCCTCGATCGTGTAGTCATGCCGGGCACGCCGGTTCCTGGCGATGATCTTCGTGCCTTGCTCTGCAGCCACGGGTCAACGAGGTCCGGGCACATCAGACACGCAGGTAGCGCCTGAGCGTCAGGAAGGATGTGGCGCCGCAGATGAGCAGGCCGGTGATCAGCGCGATGATGATCACCTCGGCCAGGTCGGTCGTTGTCAGCGTCACGCCGTAAGGGAAGTAAGACTGCAGGCCATTGAGCCAGATCGCCTTCACCGCCACCAGCAATCCGGCCGAAATCAGCCAGCCGATGAAGCCGGCGACCATCCCCTCGACCAGGAACGGGAGTTGCACGTAGAAGTTGGAGGCTCCCACGAGGCGCATGATCGAGGTCTCCCTGCGCCGGTTAAAGGCTGACAGCCGGATCGTGTTCGCGACCAGGAGGATCGCCGCCACCAGCAGGAAGATCGCGATGATCACCACCGCGGTCCGAGCGCCGTCGAGCAGCTTGTAGAAGTTGTTCAGGATGGAGGCATCATCCACGACCTGGGCAACGCCGGCCATGCCATCGACGCTGTTGGTCACCGGCAGCGCATCGGCCTCGGTGTTCTTGAGCCTGATCTCGAACGAACTCGGGATCTCGTCGGGCGAGGTGTACTTGACCAGCGTGGGGCTGTCGGCGAACTCCTGCTTAAACAGCGCAACCGCCT
This sequence comes from Streptosporangiaceae bacterium, assembly GCA_030041135.1. Taxonomy (GTDB): domain Bacteria; phylum Actinomycetota; class Actinomycetes; order Streptosporangiales; family Streptosporangiaceae; genus JAJYUU01. The sequence goes on from JASHOL010000112.1 coordinate 4,704, forward strand.
GGGGCTGGGACAGGAACGTGACCGACGTGACCTGAGGGAGCGACGTCAGCATCTGCTGGATGGAGGCGACCTCGGCCTGAGTGACGGCACCGTTCTTGCAGCTTGCGGTGATCGCCTGGCTCGTGCACAGGTATACCGATAGCTGCACCCGGCTCTGCCAGTAGGACCTGGTGTTGTCCACCTGCTTGACGAACAGCAGGCCAGTACCAAGCAGGGACAGGCTGATCGCGACCACCACGACGAGCGCGATGGTCATGGTCAGGTTCCGGCGTAGGCCAATCCACACCTCGCTGAGGACAAACTGGGCACGCATGTCGCTGAATCCTTCGGTGATCGGTAAGGGGCGGTCAGTAGGCCTGGCCGTACACCCCGCGCGACTGGTCGCGCACTACCTTGCCGTATTCGAGCTCGATGACACGCTTGCGCATTGAGTCGACGATCGCCGCGTCGTGCGTCGCCATGACAACGGTAGTGCCTGTCCTGTTGATCCGATCCAGCACCTTCATGATGCCGATCGAGGTGGCCGGGTCGATGTTTCCGGTCGGCTCGTCTGCCAGCAGAATCGTCGGCCGGTTCACGAACGCGCGGGCCATCGCCACTCGCTGCTGCTCGCCGCCAGACAGCTCGTCGGGCATCCTGTCCCGCTTGCCCTCCAGTCCTACGAGGTCGATGACCTCGGGGACTACCTTCCTGATGAACCGCCTCGGCTTGCCGATGACCTCAAGGGCGAAGGCGATGTTCTGGTAGACGTTCTTGTTCGGCAGCAGCCTGAAGTCCTGGAACACGCATCCGATGCGGCGGCGCAGGTGTGGTACCTGCCAGTTGGTCAGGCGCGCGAGATCCCTGCCGGCGACGTGGATGCGGCCCTCGGTAGTCCGCTCCTCTTTGAGTACAAGGCGCAGGAAAGTGGACTTCCCCGACCCCGACGGGCCAACCAAGAAGACGAACTCGCCCTTCTCGACATCCAGAGTCACGTTCTCCAGCGCCGGACGGCCCTGGTTTGGGTACGTCTTGCTCACGTTATCGAAGTGGATCACTGGCCCATCACACGTGTTAGACGAGATACTGACTCAGGCTGCCCGGGACTTCTTGGGTGCCCCGGTTTGGCCTCGGGCCAGTCTAGGGGGGAAACTGGCTTGGAACGTCCAACATCGTCGAAGTGGCTGGGCGAGCCCAGAGCCCGTTAGGAGCCTGGATGAGCTGCGAGCACCTGATCTGCGCCCAGTGTGCCGGGCCGGTCGCGGAGGGTCGCTGCCCTACGTGCCGTGACGCCCGCGCGCACATCCACCACGAGACCCACGGCGTGAGCATCCAGCTGATCCTGGTCGCTCTCATCGTGCTAGCGCTGCTAGCGCTGGCCGCCACTCACCTGGCCCACTAAGCCCTTCCAGCGCCACACCCAGGCTCTGCGCCCGCGAGAGCCCGGGCCCGCCTGCCGTATGCCTGGAGCAGGGCGGCCCTGCCTGGAGCAGGGCGGCTGTCTCACCTCCAGCGCAGGCCACGCCTTCCCGCTCGGTTCAGAGGCGGGTGAGCCTCGCTGGG
>JASHOL010000113.1 GCA_030041135.1 Streptosporangiaceae bacterium
ATAACTCCACTCCACCGTGGCCGTCAGCGACCGCTGCCGCTGCCCGGCCAGCCGGTCACCGTCGGTCAGCAGCTCGAACCGCTCATCGATCCCCTCCAGCAGCTGCGCCACGCCGAGCACGTCCAGCCGCGCCGCAGCCAGCTCGATTGCCAGCGGCATCCCGTCCCAGCCGGGACACCAGCCGCGCCACCGCCGCCCGAGCCGTGTCATCCAGCGCGAAACCCGGATCCGCGCGCGGCCCGGTCCGCGAACAGCATCACCGCCTCGCACTCCGCTGCGGCGGCGGGATCACCGGGGTCGGGGAGCATCAGCGGCCCCAGCCGGTACCGCGCTTCCCCGCCGATCCGCAGCGGCTCCCGGCTCGTAGCCAGCACCCGCACGTCCTCGGCACCAAGCAGCAGCCTGCCGCACAGCTCCGCTGCCGCTCCGATCACCTGCTCGCAATTGTCCAGCACCAGCTGCCGTCGGGCCAGCGCACCGGCCAGCGCGTCGGCGCCGCCACCGCGGGCAAGTCACGAATGCCCAGCGCCGCCGCCACCTGGCCCGGATCCCGGACCGCCGCCATCTCCGCCAGCCACACCCCGTCCGCGAACCGGTCGGCCACCCCTCTGGCCACCTCGCCAGCCAGCCGCGTCTTCCCGGCGCCACCCGCCCCGGTCACCGTCAGCAGGCGACACTGAGTCAGCCGATCGGCGACCTCCGCCAGCACCTGAGCCCGGCCCACGAAACTGGTCAGCGGGACCGGGAACCCATGCATGCCTCCGGCCGCGTCAGCCACCGCAGACCGCCTCACAACGGTCACCATAGCCGCACAGGGCCTGGACGAGCACCTGCCGCTCGGCCAGCGACCGTGCAGATGACGGCGCGGATATCCGCGCGCCTGAGCGACCGGGTGCGAGTCTCTGCTGGCCCGCCCGCCACCTCGCCGGTGTGGGTGGTTCTACCCCTGCCATGGGCCAGTCCGGCCGTGCCACCTTCGTGGCCGAGCTGGCGGCTGCTCCGGCAGTCCGAGTACCTGGTCGGCCCACTCCGCCGCGATCCGGCATGAAATTCCTGATCGCGCCCCAGAAGCACCGACATCTCGATGAGGGAGGCCACCATGACCGGAAACCAGGAATGGGCTGCTTACAGCGGCACCGCCGAGATCGTGCTGACCGCTGTCTTAGCCGCGGCGGCCGCAGCTGTGGCCTACGCGGGCGCCAGGCTGCCGCTGCCCGCGCGGCCGCCCAGGCCCGGCCGGGCAGCCACGATCACCATGATCGCGGCCTGGGTGCTCGCCATCGTCGCGCTGCTGGTGTCCGTGGCCGTGTACGAAACCCAGGCCCACCTGACGGGCCCGGGGCACACCCCGCCGGCAGACCGCGTCACGCCCGTCACGCTGACCGGCGACGCCGTCCTGTTCGTGGTCACAGCCATTGCGCTCAGGGCGAAGGGCTGGCGTGTCGCGCTGGGCAGCGCGGTGATCGGAGCCGCCGCCGCGCCGTGGATCTTCGAGATCCCGTTCGACCTCGTCATCATGGCTAGGTCCCATCCCGTCATCGATCCCGGGCTGTACCGGGTGCTGCTGTTCGGGACCCTCATCCTGACCGGCATCACCACGCTCGCACTGCTGCGCCTGTCACCGGCCGTGCGGGTGCAGCGGGCAACACTCTGGTGCCTGGCCGCAATGCTGGCGCTGTTCGCCGGGTGGAGCCTGTTCGGCTTCAGCTACCCCTCTGCTCCCGGCCCGCTCACGCTGAACGACCTGGCCAAGATCCTTGGCCTTCTCACCGCCCTGACCCTGTTCCTGCCACAGCGGCCCCCCGCCCAGACACCACAACCAGCACACGCAGCGACAGGTGGCAGCACGCGAGACGGCGCGGCATGATCAGCACGGCGACGAGCTGATCAGCCTCACCGCCGGCGAGATCCGCCGGCTGAGCACCAGCCTCGCCCAGCCACAGCACTCCGGCGCCCATTACCAGCAATGGTCACGATGGCGGCGAAGACACCAGGCCCGCACCCGGAAATCGCGCTACCAGCGGCGACAGCACCTACATCTCAGGCTGGGAGGATCGGGACTGGCGCGGTTTCCGCTGCTACCGGCTCCGCTTCCAGTCCCGCCCGTCAAGCCGTGCATGCGGTTCTCCCGCACACGGCTTACCGGCGTTCTTCACCGGCGGTGTTCGGTCTGCCCGCGCCAGTCCCGGAAGGGCCCGAGCGGGATGACGATTCGATGGAGGCCGGCCAGGCGCAGGTGGTCCGGGGATAGGAGGACCTGGGTCACGCCCCATTTCCAGGCCCGGCGGCGGTTGCCCCTCTTGGACAGCCACAGCCCGAGTCTTCACAGGGCGTAGTTCCCGACCTGGCCGAGGACGCGGGCCGAGTTCCCGTAGCGGAAGTACCCGGCCCAGCCGCGCAGGAACCTGTTGAGCACGGCGAGGTGCTGAGGGTCAGCGGACCGGACTGAGACTCGGTACCGGCCATACAAGCAAGCGTCCGGCGGCACAGCCGGGGTTGTCGATGATGTCGATCGCGGCAATCTTCTTGCCGTTGACCGTGAACACCGTGAGCGTGACCGGCCTGCCGTGCGCGGCGGTAACCATGCCGACGCTTCCGTCTATCAATGCAGGCGCACGTGGCTGGATTCCTGGTCAAAGACACTCCGGCAGCCGTACGTAGCCGGTTTCGAGGCCGCCGGAGAGATCGTCGCGACGGGTGATGAGGTCACCGGCCTGCAGCTGGGCGCGCCTGTCATCGGCGTCGGAGACGGCGCTTTCGCCGAGTACATGGTGCTGCCCGCGGCCGCGGCGATGCCGGTGCCCCCCGGCTGGACCGAGCAGCAAGCGCTCGGGCTTGTCGTGAACTGGCCCACCGCGCTGGCCATGCTCAAGCCCCTCGGCGGCATTACCGCAGGGCAGACCGTGCTGATCCACGCCGCGGCAGGCGCGACTGGCCAGGCCGCAGTCACGATCGCCAAGCATTACGATGCGACGGTCATCGCCACCGCTTCGCCGGGCAAGCACAAGGCAGTGCGGGCACTGGGCCCCGACCACGTCCTGGACTCGCGCGGCGGCGACATCGCCGCCGAGGTGCTGCGGCTGACCGGCGGTGTCGGCGTCGATGTCGTGCTGGAGGCGACACCCGGCGCCACGTTTGAGGCGAGCCTGGCAGCGACCAAACGCGTTACCGGCCGTGTCGTCGTCCACGGCGTGGCGAGCGGCGACGCCTCGATCACCACCTGGGACCTGGTGTACAAGCACCAGGTCCACATCATCGGCTTCAATGCCGGCGCGCTGACCCGAGCCGCCCCCCAGATCTTCGGCGACGTCATGCGCGAGCTCTCCGCGCTCATCGCCGCCGGCGTATTGGCACCCGGCCGGCCCACCGGGTATGACCTGGCCGACGGCCCGACGGCAGTCGCCGACCTGGAGGCAAGGGCCGCCACCGGCAAACTGGCCCTGCTGCCGTGAGAAATCCTTAGTACCGGGCCGGTGACGCCACACGCCAGAGGTTCCCATGACAGGCGCTGAAACACATGCCCGCAACCGTGGACCCCGCCGCCGTGATCGGCGAGCCGTATTACATGGTCGTGATGCTGGACTAGAACGACATGGCTGTGCTGGAAGCCGCACTTGAATCCGATATCGGCCGGCGCACCGCCGAGGATGCCGCGGCGAATCTGGCCCGCTACGCGACCTTCCGCGGCATGATCCTGCAGCTCCACGAGGTCTGATCGCGGATGGCTCCGCTGCGCGCCTGCGCCGCCATTAGCGGCTTAGGCGAGGTTTACGCCCATCGAAGAGACACCCGGCGCGACACCGGGTCACCCGGCCGGCCATCGTTCTTGCGGGGCATCATCGCACCGTCTGTCATCGCGTGTCCTACCAGCCCAGCCTGAGCAATACCGCATCCGTCACCGGCCGGACACCGGACGGCAAGCAGATCGAATGCCGTCTCGGCCGACGTGCTGCTCAATACACCGGCGGCCGGACCGGTAGTCCCGGTGACGGTGACCGGATGAGGCGCGTGCGGCAGCGTAAGGCTAAGCGAGCCGGGACGGGTGGCGGCGCCGCATCGGCGCCGCCGAGATTGCCAGCCCTTTAGGGCGTGAATGGTTCCTCTGGAGGGAGCGAGAGGAATGGACGCCACTGTCGCCAGAACCTACGGGCGAACCATCGGTCGGCACACGTACGCGATCTGCATACAGGGGACAGACATGCAGCGCAGGAGGGTCTTATCGTGCTCGGAACTGACGTGCAATGGCTGGGCGCCCAGGCTTGCGTCCGGGGGCAGTTTGGCGCCTGCGATTGCCGTCGGAACCTCGCGACGGGTGCCGGCCGGTGAGCGGGCACCGACCTCCGTCAAGCGGCCGGCTCAAGATGACCGGCCGCCGCCGTTCAGGGCAGGCCAGGCTGCTCGCCGTCGCGTCGGCTCTGACGCTGGGCATGGCGCTGGTGATGGCGGCCGTGATTTCCTCGTCGGCGGGAGCTGCCACTGCCCGGCAGCAGGCCACCTCAGCCGGGCAGATGGCCGCGCAGCCCGGTCTCGAGCTCACCAAGACTCCCGCTTCGCTCCACTTCGGCGCAGCCGGCGACTACATCACATACATGTACACGGTGACGGCAACAGGCCTGAGCGAGGCTACCGGGTCCCTGATCCACCTGACGGTCACTGACACCAGGGCGTCCCACGTGGCCTGCGACACCGATGAGCTCACCACTGGGGATCCGACGGCGCACTGTATCGCCGTGTATCAGGCGACCGAGGTGGATGTGGCCACAGGGTCCATCGATAACACTGCGTGCGCCACGGCCAGGGATACTACCGGGCCACCTGTGTACAGCAACTGTGCGAGCGCCACTGTGACTCTTCTCAGGGCGGCAGCGCTCACCCTGACGAAGAACACGACCGCCATCTCGTTCGCCGGGCCTAACGAGAGGATCGAGTACACCTACACCGTCACCAACACCGGCGACGTCCCGGTCAGTGACGTGGAGATCCGCGACAGCAAAGTGTCCGGGGTGTGTCACTTCGGCGTCATTGACGTCGGGTCACCGCCGAGAGAGTGCCACGGGTCGTACACGACTACTGCCGCCGATGTAGCCGCCGGCGAGGTCATGAACCGGGCCTTCGCGGACGGCGAAGCGAACGATAGGCCCGTGATGAGCAACCTGGTGAACCGGATAGTGCCGCTTGCCGAGCAGCCCGCGCTGGAGCTGACGAAGGTGCCGAGCACAGATACGTTCAGCGCCGCTGGCCAGCACATTACTTACACCTACACGGTGTCCAATACCGGCAACGTGCCGCTCACCGACGTGCAGGTCCACGACAGCACCTTCGGTCTGAACGTCTGCGATCACCCCATTTCGCTCGCGGTCGACGGCATAGCGGTGTGCACCCACACCTACACGACGACCAGCACTGATGTCGCCAACCGGGAGGTCGCGGACAGCGCGACTGCTACTGGTGAGCACGGCGTGCCCGGCGTGGCCGGCAGCGGCACAGTCGAAAGCTCCGATGACGCGATCGTCAGCCTGCTGGCCGAGCCGGCCGTGGCGGTCACGAAGTCCCCCGACATCTCCAGCTTCGCCGTGGCTGGTACGCCGGTTGCGTACACCTACGAGGTGACGAACACCGGTTCTGTACCTCTGCACGACGTTAGGGTGACGGACTCGCGGCTGGGACTGGTGTGCGTCCTGCATGCGGATCTGCTGTCGCACGCTACCGCGCGGTGTGAGGCCGCTACTACCACGAGCGCGGCCGATGTCGCGGCCGGCCGTGTCAGGAACGTCGCGGTGGTCACCGGTGTGACGCCTGCTGGCGGGACGGTGCGGGCCGAGGCGTTCGCGCGGATCGACCTGGTACGCGCGCCGCGGGTGAGTATCACCAAGACCGCTGACATCACGAGCTTCAGCTCGGCTGGCACGCCGGTGACGTTCACCTACCACGTCGAAAATAACGGGAACGTGCCGCTGACGGGCATCTTCGTGTCTGACAGTCTCGGTATCACGGTGATCTGCCCGTCGACCACGCTGGCGGTGCGCGGGCAGATGCAGTGCGGTGCGAGCTATGTGACGACGCAGGCTGACGTGCGTCGCGGCCGGGTGTTCGACATCGCTCGGGTCAGTAGCCGGGATCCGGCCGGCGCCCAGATCACCGGCCAGGCAAGTGACTCCATCAGTGTCGAGCACCGGCCGGCGATCAGTATCGGCAAGACTGCCAGCACGCTGTCGTTCAGCAGCGCGGGCAGCACGGTCACCTATTTCTATGAGGTGACCAACACCGGCAGCGTGACGCTGCACGCCGTCGCGGTTACCGACAGCCGGCTCGGGCCGATCAGCTGCCCGCAGCCGACGCTGGCACCAGGAGAGCGGATGATCTGCACCGCGACCCACGTGATCACCGCGGGCGAGGTGGGCCAGCGCAGCCTGAGCAATACCGCATCCGTCACCGGCCAGACACCGGATGGCAAGCAGATCGATGCCGTCTCGGCCGACGTGCTGCTCAACACGCCGGCGCCCGGACCCGTAGTCCCGGTGACGGTGACCGGATGAGACGCGTGCGGTACCGATGCCGGAAAGACGATGAGGCTGGCCTGCACGTGACAAAGCTAGCCTTGCTGAGGACGACCGCTCTGGTCCTGGTGACCGGCGCAGTCATCGTCAGTGCGGACGCGGCGCTCGGCGCCGAACGCCTCGGCGCAAACGGCAGCTACCCGCCGCGGGCCGCCGCGGCACTCGCCGGTCAGGACAGTGCCCGGACCGACAGCCTGGCCAGGGGTGTCACGCTGCTGGTGACCCCCGACGGCACCATTCCCCGCTACCGGGTGCCGGGCGGGCCGCAGACCGGGACGGTGCCTGCCACCTGGCACCAGGCTCCGTCGACGCTGCCGGTCATCGCCGCCAGGAACGGCTGGTTCGACGTGCGGCTGGCCCAGCGGCCGAATGAGTCCACCGCCTGGGTCCGGGCGGAGAACGTGACGGTGTCGTCAACTCCGTACGCGATCGTCGTCAACCTGAAGACCACCCATCTCACCGTCTACCACTACGGCCTGAAGGTCTACTCGTTCCCTGCCGGGGTGGGCAGTCCCATCCATCCGACACCGACCGGGCACTTCTTCATTGCCTTCATCGCGGGTCCGCCGACCCCGGCGTACGGGGCATTCGTGCTCGTCACATCGGCGCACTCGGACAGCATCACCGACTGGGAGATGTCGGGCGATGCGATGATCGCGATCCACGGCCCGCTCGGCAGCGACACGCTGATCGGCACCAGGGGCGCCCACATCTCGCACGGGTGCATCCGGCTGCACGAGCCAGATCTGCTTCGCCTGCGCAACCTGCCCGCCGGCACCCCGGTCACGATCGTGGCGAGATGACCGCGGCGCGCACGTCGGTGGCGAGCTCGCTAACCGGCAGCCAGCCGTCGTGCTTCCAGAGGACCTTCCCGGCGGCGGACGTGAGCACGAACCATGGCGCTCGGCCTAGGGCTGGCCTGTGCCAGCCTGGATTGCGATCATCATCCGGCGGAAGGCCCGCCAGGTCGTTCCTCGTCCAAATTCAGCCAGCGCACCTCGGCAGCTGAGCGTTCGTTGGCGCGCACGGCGTTGTCGGTTATCAGCGCACGTCCAGCCCGGTGACGGCCCTTCCGATGATCATGCGCTGGATCTCCGACGTGCCCTCGAAGATCGTGAAGCTCATGGAGGTACAGGCAGTTTCCGCAGGTAGATGGGCTGGTCGACGATCGCTTGTCAGCACCAACTCAGCACGCATCCGCAGATATTGGTGACAGAACGGCAGCCGATCCGGACAGTATGCACACCAGGTTACGGGCGAAGGGCATCAAATGACTTCCTGGCGCTTCTAACGTCGCGCAGCCGACTCACCAGGGCCTGGCGTCTGTTTGAGGCGTTCCGGCGGAGCCGCTACTTGCCGTAATGGAATCTGCAGATCGCGATCTCGACCCCGCCGTCGACCACCCGGTAGACGAGACGGTGCTCCTGGGTGATTCTGCGGGACCACCATCCAGCCCACTCGTGTCGGAGCGGCTCAGGCTTCCCGATCCCGGTGTTCTCATTCCGAGAGATGTCCT
>JASHOL010000114.1 GCA_030041135.1 Streptosporangiaceae bacterium
AGACTCCGGCTTGCTATGGAAACATTTTGACGAGGACCTGGGAACAACCGAGACGCGCCGTGGCCGTCGGCTGGTGGTCTCTTTCATCATCACGGCGAGCAACTACGAGTACGCGATCTATTGGTACTTCTATCAAGACGGAACCCTCGAATTCGAGGTGAAGCTGACCGGCATAGTGCTTACCAGTGCACTGGCACCCGGCGAGTCCAGCGACTTCGGCACCATGGTTGCGCCACAGACGCTCGCCGCCCACCACCAGCACTTCCTCAGCGTCCGCCTGGACATGGCGGTCGACGGGCTCCGCAACACCGTCTATGAGGTGGACACCGAGGCGGTACCGCTGGGTCCAGGCAACTTGTCCGGCACCGCGTTCCGGCTGGCGAGAAGGCCGCTGCGTCGGGAGTCCGAAGCGCAGCGCGTCATCGACCCGCTGCGCGGTCGGTATTGGCTGGTCGCCAATCCGGGCAGCAGGAACGAGCTAGGCCAAGAGGCTGGCTACAAACTCGTGCCCGGCAACAACATCTTGGCTTTCAGCCATCCGGACAGCCCAGTGACCCGGCGTGCGGTGTTCGCTACCAAGCACCTGTGGGTCACTCCCTACCGGCCTGACGAGCACTTCCCGGCCGGCGACTACCCCAACCAGCACCCCGGCGGAGCCGGGCTGCCGACGTGGACTGAAGCCGACCGCGCCATCGAGAACACCGACGTGGTGCTCTGGTACACAGTGGGCAGTCATCACATTGCCCGACCTGAGGATTGGCCGGTCATGCCGACCGAGCGCGCCGGATTCGCACTGAAGCCTGCGGGATTCTTCGACCAGAATCCCGCACTTGACGTGCCGCCGAGCCAAGTCCCACACCGCTAGTCCGGCGCAGACCCAGCCCACTGCCGTCTTGTGCTCCCTGCATATGCTCGCAGACGCCAATAGCGGTCGCCGCGGCGGCGCTGGTTCCCGAGCCGGACAAGATCACTGGCTCGTGATTGTCACCAGCTCCTCACGCGCGGTCTTGATCAGCGCGTCGGGCCGGGGTACTGTTCCCTCCGCGCGCTCCAGCACGTCTTGCAGGAGGCTGACCGCATCGGTGATCCGTCCGACTTTGTAGTACACGCTGGCAAGGCTGACTGCCGCCGCAAGGGTATCTGGATGATCAGCCCCGAGCGCCTGTGCACTGCCGACTCCTACCTGCTCGTATAGCTGAAGCGCCGACGCCATCCGGCCGGCCTGGTGATAGGCGGCAGCGAGCGAGGACTGCGCGCGGATCGTGTCGAGATGGTTTGGGCCCAGGCTGCGCTGACAGTCAGTGAGAGCGCGCTTGAATTGCGATACCGCGTCCTTCGTCTTGCCGTCGGCGAGATAGGCCTCGGCTAGCCGCTGGCGGATGGCGATCGTGCCGGGATCTTGCGCACCCGCCGCTCGCTCGCGGTCGCTCAGGCTCCGCCTATAGATCCGGATGGCGGCGGCGACCTGGCCCGCCGCGCGATAGGCCGCGGCGAGCTCGTCGCGGGCCTCCTGAGAAAGCCAGTGCTCCGGCCCGAGGGCGCGCTCGCACTCGGCCCGCGTGTCCTTCAGCATGTTGATCGCGTCGTCCACCAGTCCGGCCGCGGTGAGCACCGCCCCGAGCCTGACCCTGGCAGTCAGCGTGCGCGGGCTGTCGGCACCGAACCTGGTGTTCCAGCCGGCCAGCAACTGCCGGTACCAGGTAATCGCTTGCGCCTGCTGCCCGGCAGCCATGTAGGCGGCCGCCAGCCGCCTGGCTAGTTCCTGCGAGTCGCGGTGGTCGGGTCCGAGCGTGCTGTCGCTGATCGCGGCGACCTCGCTCCAGAACTCGGCGGCTGGAGCGGTCAGGCCGTCGTCGTCGAGGCTCTGGCCGATGCGGAAGATGAGCGGGTGGCATCCCCCTGACCACAGCAAGCGGCCGGCCGCGCGCCGCAGCGACTCTGCGCTAGTCCGCAGCGCTGGGCCTGATCTTGCCATGGTCTGCGGGCCGGACCACAGGTCGAGCAGCGCCGCAGCGGCAGCGGTAACCGCGGGCTCGAACATCTCCGCCGGGGTGGCGGCCAACACTGCCTGCACCATTACCTTGTTTAGCCAGACCGCAGGTGGCGCTCCGGCGTGATCAACGCTGACCAGGCCGACCTGTTCCAGTGCGCGCAGCGCGTTCGTGGTGCGCTGGGACGAGACCGCCGAGTCGTGGCCGTTGCCAGCGATATATCCGTTGCCGGCGGCAGTGGTGAAGACGGCGACCGGCACGGCGTGGCCACCGAGCACGGCGGCGAATACCAGGCACGTCTGGGCCGAACCGCCGGGTCGCAGGTAGTCGGCGCTGTCAAGGGATAGCGTCCACGCCACCCGGGCGGGCCGGAGCTGAGCGCGGTTGCGCTGCCTGATCAGGTCCGACCGGGCGACGAACCGCTGGCGGTAGTCGGCACAGGTTTGCCATGAACTGCTGATGGCGGCCGTGGCCTGAGCTAGGGCGAGCGGGTCGCAGCCAAGGTCCTCGATCAGGTCGATCGCACCGCGGCGCTGATCTGGATCGGCCGACAACCGACCGACGAGGTAGCTCATCGCCTCGCGCGGACTGAACGGGCCGAGCTCGGCCACCGCTATTCCCGGCATGCGCTCCACCGCGGCAGGGCTGGAGGAGGTGACCAGAACCCGACCCGTGGGGCCAGTCGGCCAAAGTCCGCTCAGCACGTTGCCGTCGGCCAGGTCATCGAAAACGGCGAGCCATCTTTGCTCCGTCTGCCTGAGCCAGGCCAGGAGGCCAGCCGCTACGGAGGCGGCGTCGCCGCTCACCTGCGCTCCCGTTATCACGGCGGCCGCCTCGATGAGCCCGGAAAGGACGCCGGCCGCGCTGCTGGCATCAATCCAGAGCAGCAGGTCCACCGACCGCGCCCGCCACTGTGCCTCAGCAAACGCGGCGGCGACCTGGGTCTTGCCGCAGCACTGCAGCCAGCCGTCAGTCGGCTCCCGGCCCGTGCCGCGCGGCACTAGCGCGATCGCGGTATTGCGGCTGAACCCTGCGGCCAGATCCGGCGCCGACTCTGGCCTCGTGCTGAGTCGGTCGGCGAGCGGCGGGACCACGCCGACCTTGACTGGCCAGACTGCCGTCGCACGCAGAGGCTCGGCCGTGGCGGCCGGTGCAGTCTGACTGTCCGTCACCTGCTGCTCGCAGTCCGCAATGGCTGCACCAGAGTCCGCCTTAGATTCTGTGTCTAGCTGGAGGTACAACCTTAGGGCGAACTCGCTGGTCAATGACGGCAAATTGACCGGCAAAAGATGCCGCAAAATAGCGGCAGTAACGGATCGCGGTAGGCACGGTTCGGCTAGGCGAATCGGGCCGGAGAGAACCTGACGATGTCGTAGCTCGTGTCATGATTCATGGCCAATTGCGCCAGCACGAGCCCGATCCAGGGTGCGAACGCGCAGAGGGACCCGCCTGAGCCGACGGTGGCGTAGACGCCGTCGGCGTCAGGGACCGGCCCGATGACGAAATCGCCATCGGCGGCCTCGACCCAGCCGCACGGACCCGCACCCGCGGTTGGCGCGCCGCGCAGCGCGGGCATGCAGGCGGCGACAAAGTCCGCCGCCGAGCCGAAGCCACCCTCCGACGGCCGTCTGCGCAGGCAGATTCTGACGCCTGACGTCTGGCCGTCGATGATCGGCTGGCCGTAGATACCCGCCTCGGGATAGGCGAAGGCCGGCAGCGCGAGATCCGTGAATTGAGCCCGCGCGGCCGGGGCGGGGATGAAGTTAGTCGACTCGGCTGGCTGACCCATCCCCAGCGGGAACCGGCACGAGCACTCCGGCAGCAGCTCAAGCACGGCGTTCGTGCCCAGGCCAACCGTGATGACGAGCCTGTCGCAGCCGAACGCGCCATAGTCGATGCCGACGTGCCAGCCATCGCCGCTACGCCTTATGCCGCGGACGGTGGCACTCTCGTGCACGGTAACTCCGCGCTCTCGGACGGCCCGGGTCAGCGCGTCGGTGACGGCCTCGACGTCGATCAGGCAGGCGTCGACGTCCAGCCAGCCTGCGCCGGCCACGAACTGCGGGAACCGGCTGGCCAGACGAGCGCCAGGTAGCGCCTCCCGCCGCAGCCCGAGCTGAGCGAGCACTTCGTGGCCGCGTGCCCCGCAGGTCGCATCGAGAGCCGCGACGCTGGCCCTGGCCAGGGTCAGGTGACCGCAGTTGCGCAGCAGCCGCCGGCCCCATCTGGCCTGCAGTTCCAGCCAGAGCCTGTGCGCCTCGACGGCAAGGCTCGCGCGGCGCACGTCCAGGAAGTCATGGCGGATAAGGCCGGGCACGCGCTCGGTGGCTGCGGCACGGCCCAGCACCGTCACGGACTCGGCGAGCGGGGCCGCGTAGTAGGCCGTCAGCAGGCCGGCAAAGCCGCCTCCCACCACGGCCAGCCGTCCGCCTCGCGTCCCGGTCAGGGCATATCTCCTGGGTGGCCGCCCGCTACGACCCGAACGGCACGTTGCTCCCGCTGATGGTTCCAACTACTCCCGCCGAGGTCACCTGGACGCTGTCGATCGTGAGCCCTAGGGGAAGTTTCGGTATCGGGATGTTCACGTCTTGTATCGAGTTGAGCAGGGACGATGGCAGGCCGCTGCTTCCCACCAGAGTGATGTTGAGCTCGGTGGGGCTAACCCGGCTGACCCGCCAGGTCGCAGACCCGGTAGTAACGAGGAGGTTGAGGCTGGCCCTCACCTCGTCGGGCCCGGCCGCCGACAGGTCCAGGCCGGCCCCGTTCAGCAGCGTGCCCAGCGCGCCGATCTCCGAGGTCAGCGTGTCCCCCAGGGAAGGGAAGTCGATCAGCAGGGTGCCGGAGATCGTACTGATCACGCCGCTGTTGAAGGAGTAGGAGTTGAGATGGATACCGGTTGCGGTCGCGTTGATGCTCGTGATCGTGACCGCGCCCTCCTTCTCGTTGGCGGCGCTGACCTTGACGTCGCTGATGTCCTTACTCGCGACCTGAGTCAGGAACGGAAAGCCCTCGATCGTCACGTCGGGCTTGTTCGTCAGGTGTCCCTGCTTCTGGAACTGGGTGGCAGCCACATTCTCGGCGACCGCGCGCGCAGCAAAGTCGGCTGCGACCAGAACGACGACCACGACCACCAGCGCGATAAGCCAGCCCAGGCCGCGCCTCCGCGACTTTCGCGACCCGCGCGACCTGCTGGCGCGCGGGATGCGATCGTCGTAGACGTTCACGTCGCGGGCCTCATTGTCCCGATGCTACGCGAGTTCGGATGGTGGGCTGCCATCCCTGAGGCCCGCTCCTCATGGCAGGTCCGCCGTCCGCATCGCCTGCAGCTGATGGGAGCCCTGGTCCGTGACCAGCAGGATCCCGCCGGGCTCGAGCGCGAACTGCCGTGGCAAGAGGCCCGTACTGACGTAGCCGATCAGCGCCGGCCGGCCGGCGAGAGCGTCCCCCGTATTGACGACAGCCAGGTTCGCGCTGGCCGACTTCAGGCCGTCCAGGTTCGAGTCGGCCACCACGATCAGGCTGCCGCGGTCCACGAGTTCCTCCCCCATCGGATTCTCACCCACCATGACCTTGGCGATCAGGGCGTGCCCCGGGGCGGTCCGCAGCAACGGCGTGCTGAACGCCAGCAGCGCATCGCTTTCGCGCGCTGTGACCCAGAGCACCCTGCCATTTGCGGATAGCACGGCCCTGGCCGGGCCGCAGCCAGCTCTGACTTTCTCCACGACCGCCGACGGAGGGTCTGTCTCCGCCTTGCGCATGCTGACCACGCTCAGCCTGCCGGCGATGCTGGTCACGTACAGGAACTCGCCCCCGGCGGCGATCCCGGCCGGCTGGGCACCGAGCGGCACGTAGCCCACGAAGTCAGATGCGGAAAAGCCGCTGGCGAGGGCAGCCCGCAGCTTGAACACGGCCATCTCAGAGCTGCTCTGAAGCGTGACGAACGCGAAGTCGTCGTGCGGGGAGAGCGACACCTCCACAGCGCCATGGCCACTCGGGCTGAGCAGCGACCCCACGACCGGGTTGGGGCCGCCCTGCTCGGCATCAGCGACGTTGATGACAACCGCTCCGCTGCCCGCCGCTGCGACGAGGAACCGGCCGTCGTGGGTGACCACGATGCCCCTTCCGACTCCGACGACGGGGATCGTGCGAACGAGGGTCGGCGCCAGCGTGCTGCCGTTGCGAAACACATCCACCCCGTTACCGACGGTGACGAATGTGTACTGCCCGTCGCGGGACTCGGCGGCGCCGTACGGGCCGCCGCCGCTCCCGACGGTCTCGGAGGCGGCGGCGGTCAGAGGCGCCCTCGCGATGGCCTTACTGCAGCCTGGCAGCGTGAGGGCCAGCGTGCCATTGCCATGTCCGTGGCTGGCCAGCGCGAAGCCTCCGCCGGCCGCCGCCAGCACCACCGCGGCGATCAGTACCGCGAACAGGGGGCGGCGCGCCCTCCGGCCGTCGGCCGACGCGCCGCCGGCCGGCTGCGGCTGTGTGAGCCCGCCGCCTGGACCGGCGGGAGGCCCG
>JASHOL010000115.1 GCA_030041135.1 Streptosporangiaceae bacterium
ACGACCGTCTGGTCGCCGGTCCCGTGCAGCCGCCCGACCACATTGTGGCTGTGCACGATCGTCGTGCGGCCGTCCACGCCGAGCCGTGCGCGATGCGGCCGGGCGGCTGCGTTGGCCCTGGGGGACGACGACCGCCCGGCGAGCATGCGCTGCAAGATGATACCGTCCGACCGGCTCAGCCACAGGCCCGAGATCGGCCGCGGCCGCGCGTCATAGGGCACGTAGTAGTCGCGCGTCTCCCAGGGAACTCCGGTCAGGATGCCGACATAGCCGGCCGCCCCGGCCTCGACCGCCGCGTCGCCAACGGTGTTGAAACGCGGGCCGAATGGCAGCTTCTGCACCGGCGCTATCGGCCCCGGCTGACGCCGTGGCCGGCGCCTCGTGCTGGCCTCAGGCGGCGTGCCGAAGTCGCCGTCGGGGTCATAGGCGAACGTTGCGCCATCCCGCATCAGCGACTGGGGCAGGTCGACGAAGGTGAGAGGCTCGACGATGATCTGATCGCGAACATCGGCCGCGTCGGCCGGGAGCAGATCTCGCTCCAGTTCGGTGCAGCCCCTTGTATACGGCAACGCAAACCCGGTGAACCGCTGCCCGGCCGCCGGATCGTCACTCGGCCATACATCGAGCGTTGCCGAGGCGGACTCCCACATCGGCAGCTCGACCGGCTCTAGCACGACATTTTTCACGCCTATCTCGGCAAACCGCCGCACCGCCCACTCCTCGGCCTGGCGGTCGGCGACGTAACCCGGCCTGCGGATGCCCAGGGCCACGATCGCCTCGATGTCGGCCATCATCCGGGCGGCGGCGGGTACGGAAACCAGCTCAGGGCTTTCTCGCACGGTTCGCTGCCTCCCGGATTTATCGCGCCGTTCAGCCGGGCAGCACGATAGCCGCCGGGATCACGGATCTTCGCGCCCGCAGCGCGAGGTGCATTCGGAATCCATGCGCGCCATCGTCCATTAATCTTTGCGCAATAGCGCAGCACTCGCCGTTTTGACGTAGTCTGTTGGTAGTTTGCCAGTTAGGCAGACGGCATGCATGCCCCGCCAGCTCACCCCCCCAGCTGGCGGGGCATTCTTGCGTCGTGTGCCTCCTTCGGCGCCGAATGTGGGGTGGTTACTCGGCGCGCAGGGCGGTGACCGTGCGGGTGCGGGCGATCCAGGCGGCGGGGCCGAGCGCGCCGACGGCCGCGATCAGCAGGCCGGCCAGAGCCAGCACCGCCAGTTCGGCCGGCGAGTACACCGACAGCAGCGAGGCGGGCACGTTGGTCCCTCCGGCGTGTCCCATGACCGGCACCAGGTAGCGGTGCAAGGCCACGCCGACTGGGATGGCAATCAGGCCGGCGATGACGCCGATCCCGGCGGCCGAGGACACCACCATGGCCAGGGTCTGGCGGGGCGTCATGCCGACGGCCTTGAACACGCCCAGGTCGTGGGCGCGCTCCCGGATCTGGAGGACCGCGGTGTTGAGCACGCCCAGGCCGGCCACGGCGATGAGCAGCACGGTCAGCACGGCGTCCAGGACCAGCACGCTGGCGAAGGCCGGGCTGTTGGTCGTCGCGGCGACGTCGACCCGCGGTCCGAGCCGGGCCGACAGTGCGTTGGCGTAGGACTGCGGGTTGGTGCCAGGCCGCAGGTCCACGTCGTACTGGTCGATCCCGAGGCCAGTGGCGATGGCCGACAGCGTGGCCGAGTTCATGAACATCTCGGCCGTCTGTCCCTGGGTATAGAAAACCTCGCCGACGATCCGCACGGTCTCTTCGCGCTGGCCCGCGGTGAGCGTGTAGGTGTCCCCGACGCGGGTGCCGGTGGCGGTGAGGAAGAAAGTGTTCACGTCGGCCTGGCCGACGCTGCTATACCAGCTTCCGGAGATCAGGGCCCACCCGGTCCACCTCGCCGGACCCGGGTAGGACGTCACGGAGATGGGATCGGCCATGCCGGGAACGGCGAGCTGGTCGTCGGTCTCGGCTGTGTAGTGCAACGTGCCTGGCTGCCGGTTCACGGCGGTGACGATCGCGCGTTGCTGCGCGGCGGTCAGGGCGCCGGCTGGCGGGTATACCTGGACGGGCTCGGTCTTGGACCCGGACAGCTCGGCCGCGGCCCGGCTGGCTGACGTACCCAGCCCGACCCCGAAGGTCACCGCGATGGCACCGAACAGGATCGCGGCGAGGGTCAGGAACGTCCTGGCCGGCCGGGCGAAGGGCGCCGCGAGGCCGATCGTCAGTGCCCTGGGCGCTGCGGGCAGGCGGCCGAGGAGGCGGTAGGCGGCGTATCCGTGCGCGGCGCGGGGCGCCCGCCCGGTCGCGATGGCCCGCACCGTGCTCATTCGCCCGGCCCGCAGGGCCGGGGCAAGGGCAGCGGCACACGTCAGGGCGAGCATGGCCAGCGGGACGGCCACTACGACCCAGGTCGGCATCAGCAGGACGCCGACCCCGTACACGGATGCGTTCAGGCTGAGCAGCGGTACCGACAGGACATCGCCAAGCACTGCCCCGGCCGCGCAGCCGACCGCTGCGGGCAGTGCCACCTGGAGGACGTAGGCGCCCACCACGGCCGGCGGAGTGAACCCGATCGACTTCAGCACCCCGATCCGCCGGGTTCCGGCTACGACTGCGCCGCTCACCACATTGACGACGATCATGACCGACATCACCAGCGCGATCACGCCGAACGCCACGATGAACGGCGTGAACGGTGCTATCTGGGCAGACGCCTGCCGCTGGACGATCAGGTAGGACTGCGGCGTCCCGAGCACCGCGCCGGGTGGCAGCGCGCCGCGGATGGCGGAGATGTCGGCGGCGACGGCCGTGGTCGTCGCGGCACTGGCGAACCGGTACAGCATCTGGGCGACGCCGGGCCCGCTCAGGCCAGCACTGTGCAGCGCGGTGACCTCGGCCGGCACGACCCAGGCCTGTGCGGTGCCGGTTACTGACGTGGCGATGCCGACGACGGTCAGCCGCGGGGATCCCGGCACGCTGGTCACGGTGATCGTCTGCCCGACGGTGACCGGCAGGCTGGTGCGGCTGCGGGCCCACACGACCTGCCCGGTTGTGGTGGCCCACCGCCCGGCGTCGAGCGCGAGGTCGTCGACCGGGCCGCCAGGAGCTGCGCGGCCGGTCAGCACCACCTGCTGGTTCAGCGCCCCGGCCGCGCCGGCGAGCGTGATCGCCGTGCTGACCTGGGTCAGCGGGAACGGACCGGCCGCGGCGGTCACCCCGTGCAGCCGGGTTGTCGCCGCCAGCTGGGCCGGGGTGACCCTCGCGGTGTCGACGATGACCGCAGCCTGTGCGCCGTGGTCGCGGGCGAAGGCGTGGTCGAACGGGGCGTTCGCCTCGACGCTCATCCCGAGCGCCAGCGTCGATGCCGCCGTGGAGGCCAAGGCCACGAGGCCGATGATGATCGCCTGCAGTGGCCGCCCGGTCAGCCCGTGCCAGGCAGCCCGCAGGGTCGCCGCGGCGCTCACGGCCGGGCTCCGGCCAGCCCGGCGGGGCTGCCGTCGCCCACGCGCCCGTCGACGATCTGGACGACCCGGCTGGCGTAACGCTCGGCCAGTTCCGGGTTGTGGGTGACCAGGATGAGGGTCTGCCCGGCCGAATTCAGCTCACGCAGGAGTTCGCCGATCGCTTCTCCGTTGGCCGTGTCGAGCGCACCGGTTGGCTCGTCGGCGAGCAGCAGCGGCGGCTCGTTGACCAGCGCCCGCGCGATCGCGACCCGCTGCCTCTCCCCGCCGGACAGCCGGGCGGGATAGGTGTCGGCGTACCGGCCGATCTGGAGCCGGTCAAGCAACTCGCGGGTCCTGGCCCGTGCCCGCGCCCTGGGCTGCCCGCCCAGCTGGGCGGGCAGCAGTACGTTATCGGCCACGGTCATGTCCTCAAGCAGGTTGAAGAACTGGAAGATCATTCCGATGTGACGGCGCCGGAACCGCGCCGCCCCGGTCTCACCCAGCATGTCGACGCGCGTGCCGGCGACCCGCACCGTGCCGCTGGTCGGCCGGTCAAGCCCGGCGATCAGGTTGAGCAGCGTCGACTTGCCGCTGCCCGAGGGTCCCATGACCGCCACGGCCTCGCCCTCGGCAACCGCGGCGCTGACGTCGGCGACGGCAGCAGCACTGTCGGCGCGCAGGCTGTCGTACTTCTTGGTGACGTGGTCCAGTTGCACCAGGGGAGTCATCCGATCCTCCACTCAGAACTGCGGGCGCTTGAAGAAGGTGAAATAGGCGCTGGAGCGGCGCTGCCAGAGCAGGATGACCGCAGTCAGCCCGACCAGGGCCCCGAGCACGACGAAGATCCGGTTCAGCGTGGTCACGGGGCTGATGAAGTCGTAGGCTGCCGCGATCACCGCGAACGCGAACAAGACGGTCCCGGTGATTCGGGCGCCGTTCCTGCCCTTCAGGCACAAGCGCGCGATCCACACGAACAAGATCGCGGCGATGACGGCCAGGACCGCGCCGGTGGTTACCGCTATATGGGTCAGCGTGGCCAGGTGGTGGGGCGTCAGGTGCGGATACCTCCGCGCTATGGCCGATTGCTGCGCACCGGCCGTCACCACGTAGATGACGGCGTGGATGGCGCCCAGGAGCGCACCTACGTACATCACCTTGACCGCCTGCCGCAGCGAGGCGGGCGGGTCGGGTCGCTGCAGTTCGGACGTCTGTGCTGCGTTCGGGTATTGCTGAAT
>JASHOL010000116.1 GCA_030041135.1 Streptosporangiaceae bacterium
CAGCCGGTGCCCGCCTTGATCGCGTCAGCGGTCGAGGCGCACCTGAGGGTATGCGTGCCGGCGCCGTGCGGGCTGCTGTTCACCACACCGGCCGGGGCTGCGCTGAATGTTGCGAACTTCCGTAACCGGGTCTGGAAGCCGGCCGTGCGGGCTCTGGACAGCGTCCCGAACCAGCTGCGTTTCCATGACCTGAGGCACGCGTTCGCGACGCAGCTCAGCGCCGGAGGTGTCCCGTTCAAGGAGATCACCGCGCTGCTCGGGCAGTCCAGCCCCGGCGAGACTGAGCGGTACGTCCATCGGCTCCCTGATCAGACTCTGGCCCAGCGCGCCCGCACCGCCATCGATCACGCATTCCCCGCCGGGCCAGCACTTGCCGAGCACGGTACCAGCCAGGTCGGCCTGGCCTCACGCTCCGGGACTGCGGACTTTGCGGACTGAAAAGAGGACCGGCCTGCGGACCGAAACGGTACGCAGGCCGGTCCTTCGGACATCATCAGCGCAGGCCAGAGGCCTGCAAATACGTGCGCCGCCAGGGACTTGAACCCCGAACCCGCGGATTAAGAGTCCGCTGCTCTGCCAATTGAGCTAGCGGCGCTTGAGACGGTGAGATCGTAGCGCAACTTGTAGGGACGAGCGAATCATGCAGTCTGGCGGGTTGCCTCGTCACAGTGTCCGCGAGGCTCTGACCTCGTGTTACCCGCCGAGGAACTTGGTCATGTATCTTGCCGCGCGCGATGGACGGCCCGTCCTGGCCTCGGCACGATCGGCCATGCTCATCGCCCGCAGGCCCGCATTCAGCCCGAGCCAGCGCAGCGGCTCCGGCTCCCAATTGGGCGACTTGTGCCCGACCCACGGCAGCCGGACGAGGTCACTGTCCGCGCTCGTCACCAGGTCAGCCAGGGTGCGGCCGGCCAGGTTTGTGGTGGACACCCCGTCGCCGACGTAACCCCCGGCCCACCCCATGCCGGTGCTGCGGTCCAGCCCGACCGACGCGCACCAGTCCCTGGGTATGCCTATGGGACCGCCCCAAGCGTGGGTGACAGGGACGTCACCTAGCATTGGGAACAACTCCGCCAGAGTGCGCCGCAACTCTGCGAAGACGGATGAAACCCGGTCGAACGATGGACGGACGGCAGAACCGAGGTGATAGGGCGCGCCCCGGCCGCCGAACGCGAACCGGCCATCGGCGGTTCGTTGCCCGTAGATGATCAGGTGCCGCAGATCGCCGAATGTCGGCCTGCTGGCCATTCCGATCTGATCCCAGACCGCATCAGGCAGCCGGTCCGTCGCGATCATCAGTGAGTAGACCGGCGCGACCGCCCGCCGCAGCCCGATCAGGCCCGGCGTGTAGCCCTCCGTAGCCCTAACAACGTAACGGGCCCGGACCGTGCCCAGTCGGGTCACGAGGCGACCAGGCTGGATTTCGAGCACCTCCGTGCCTTCATACAGGCCGATGCCAACCTTCCGCAGCGCCTCGGCCAGGCCGCGGGCCAGCCGGGATGGGTGGATGGCGGCGCAGTGCGGGGTGTAGGTGCCGCCCTTGACATCGGTGGCTGCCGCCAGTTCCCTGGCTTCGCCGGCGGTCAGCAGCCGCAGGTGCTCCTCGCCGAACCCAAACTCCCGACACTCGCTGACCTCTTCCCTGGCCCGCTCCAACTGGAGGGCGGACCTGGCCAGCATCACCGTGCCGCCCTTGGCCCAGTGGCAGTCGATGCCCTCGGCGGCGGCCACCCGTCCGACCTCGTCGACCGTTTCGTGCATGGCCTGCTGCATCGCGATCGCGCTGGGCCGGTCGGTCATCCGCTGGAGCTTGGCCAGCGATGCGGGGAACAGTGCCGAGCACCACCCCCCGTTCCGCCCTGAGGCCCCAAACCCTGCGATCTCCCGCTCGCATAGGACGATCCGCAACCCAGGATCGGCCTTGTGCAGGTAATAGGCCGTCCACATGCCAGTGAAGCCGGCACCGGCGATCGCGACGTCGGCGTCGGTGTCACCGGGCAGCCGAGCGCCTGGAGCAAGCGTGCCGGGCACTGTGTCGTGCCAGAACGAAAGGGACCGATAGGGTTCAGCGGGCGCCATGCGGTACATCGTGGCAGGCGGTCGGCCACCGCAGGGCATCGGGCATGCTTGGTGTCATGAGCATTGAACTGCCCGTCGTCGGCCAGGCGCCGCCGCCGCGCAATCCGGTTGGCCCGTACCGGATTTGCGTTGTATGCCTCGGCAATATCTGCAGGTCCCCGACGGCGGAGGTGCTCCTGCGGGACGCGCTTGAGCGGTTTGGCCTGGACGGCAAGGTAGTCGTTGAGAGCGCGGGGACCGGGGACTGGCACGTCGGGGAGCCGATGCACCAGGGCGCGCGGGCCGAGCTTGAGCGCCGGGGCCTTGACGGATCCAGGCACACGGCACGCCGGATCGAGCCGTCGTGGCTGGCGGGTTACGACCTGCTGCTCGCGATGGACCGGCGCAACCTGGCGAGCCTGCGCCAGATGGCTGCCGACGACCCGGATCTGACTGGCCGGATCCAGCTGATGCTGTCGTTCGACTCCGAGGCGGCGGACTGGGCGGAGGTGCCCGACCCGTACGAAGGCAGCCCGGAGGAGTTTGAAGCTGTCTTCGACCTTCTGCTGCCGGCCTCGCAGGCGGTCGCCAGCCAGCTCGCCGAGATGCTCTGACGGAGCGGCAGTGCCCCCGGTCGCCAAGCTGGAGCAGCTGCTTGGCTGCGAACTGACCGAGGCGCGGCGAGTGGGCGGCCAGCACGGCGTGGAGCATTACCGGCTCGGCCTAGCCGACGGCCGGGTCGCGTTCGCCAAGGTGGCAGGGCTCGCGGCCGCGCCTGGCCGGGCGGGATTTGCGGCCGAGGCCGCTGGCTTGCGCTGGCTTGCCGAGCCCGCAGCAGTGCCCGTGCCCGAGGTGCTGGCGGCCGGCGAGTCCGTGCTGGTAGTCGAGTGGATCTCGGATGGCGCGGCCAGCCTGGATGCAGCCGAGCGATTCGGCGTCGGCCTGGCCAGGCTCCACCGGGCTGGCGCCGGGCACTTTGGGGCCC
>JASHOL010000117.1 GCA_030041135.1 Streptosporangiaceae bacterium
CCGTGCGGGCGCGCACCAGCTGCAGCAGCGACAGCAGGCCGAACCCCGCGCCCGCATCGTCGGCCGGGTCATCGCGGAAGCTGCCGCGGTGCCCGCCGGCCTCACTGCCCTGCACGACCAGCACGTCGGCGTCGGCTCCGGCGGCGTGCTGCGCTTCGGCGGGCGTGGTCACGGTCACCCAGACCTCGCTGCCGGCCGCCTGCAGCCCGGTCACCACCGCCCGATCCGGGCAGCCGAACGTGAACGAGGTGACCGGCAGCGGATCGGAGGCCAGCAAGGCCAGCTTCGCGTCCCACTGGTCGTCGTCGAACCTCGGCCCGCCGAGGCCGGTGCCAGCGCGGTCAGCCTCCGCTGCCAGCGTCGCGGCATACGCATCCACCGGGTCCCTCGAGGCCGCCGGGCTGCCAGGAGCGAACACGTTCACCCCGAGCGGACGCTCGGTCAAGGTCCTGGCCCGCGCGATCTGGTCCGCCATCGCCTCGGAAGTCAGGTATCCGGCCGCGAGGAAGCCCAGGCCGCCTGCGTTGCTCACCGCGGCGGCCAGCTGCGGCGTGGTCGGACCTCCCGCCAGCGGGGCCAGCACTATCGGGACCCGCAGCCGCTCAAGTATCACAGGTGGCTCCCTTCTCCTGGCGAGCGGCGGATCCGCAGGCCGTCGAAGGCGACCGCGCAGACGGCATCCGCCAGCGCGTCAGGCCCGGCGTGCGCGGACCGCCCGGCCGGCCGGTACCACTCGACGAGCGAGTTGACCATGCCGAATAGCAGCCTGGCGGTGATCGCTGGATCCACGTCCGGCCGGATGTCGCCATCCCGCTCGGCCTGTTTCACCAGGTCGGCCACGATCTGATCGAACTCGCGCCGACGGGCCAGCGCCTTCCGCTCGGTCGCGGTGTTGCCGCGGGCGCGCAGCAGCAGCGTCACGTACGCAAGCCGGTCGGCTAGCACGCGGACGCTGCCGCGGACAAGTTGCTCCAGGCGCTCGATTGCCGGAGCCGAGCTGACGGTGACCTCGTCGGCGACGGAGAACAGGCCATCGAGGGCCCGGTCCAGGGCGAGCGACAGCAGTTCTTCCTTGCCGTCGACGTGATGGTAGATCGACGACTTGGCGATGCCGAGCGCCCGCGATAGATCCTCCATGCTGGTTCCGTCGTAGCCGCGTTCGTTGAACACGGAGACCGCCACGGCCAGCAGTGACTCAAGGTCGTAACCTGGCCTACCGCGGCGCGCCGCAGACCGCGCTATGGGCGGGCCGCCTGCCCGGCGGGTAGACATGCAAGCACGATAACGTACCGAACGACCGGTTTGTAAATCAGCGTTAACCCCTGCGCGCAGGAGGAGAGCACCGCGCTTACGCGGTGCTCTCCTGAGGAGGGTGAATCCGTGCCTCGGCCTGGCAGTGAACTTAGACTGTGCGGGCACTCGCCGGTAAGGACGAAAACCCCTCGGGGGACGCGGACCCCCTAGGGGACCCGCCCGAGTGTTACTTAGCAGGTCCTGAGACCCGAGCGGAACGGTCCGCCGGCATGTGTTCGCGCGGCGCTAGGCGTGGCTTCGCTGACAGGAAACGGCTGGACGCCTTGACCTCTGCTCGCGCCTGGCGGATTTGCGCCAGGAGCTCCGGTTTACTCCTCGGCGCTGGGCCCGCCGACACGAACGTGCCAGAGAGCCGCCCGATGTCTGGTGTCTGTTGGCGCGGCGACGCCGCGGACTTCTCGCGGCCGTGCGCGCGCTCGCCGGAGGTCATGCTCACGAAAGCCAGTAGCGCCACAGGGTAGATGAAATACCCCCAGCGGCTCGCGGGAGCCAGCGTGAACAACGTGGCCAGAGTGACTGCGAGCCGCGACGCTGCCGCTCGGGTGTTCGCTGGTGGCTTGACGACCAGTGATACCCCGATCATCAGGCTGGCAGCGCACAGGAGGCCGATTGCGGCCCACCGGCCCGCAGGTCCGGTGGTCGCGAGCAGGTGCCCTGGCAGCGGGCTGGCCGCTTCGGTCTGGTACCTGGTCATGCCGAGCGGGAATAGCACCGTGTTCTGGAAGAACGCAGCAGGCGCCGTCACCGAGGCCGGTGCCGTCGCGACGACCAGCACAGTCGCGCTGATGCCGGCCGTAACGACGAACCTGGTTGCTGCCCTGGCGCCATCCCTGACCGCGAGCATCGCGGCGATAACCGGCAGGGCGGGCCAGGCGGTGGCCTTGATCGCGCATGCAGCGCCAAGCGCGATGGCCGCCCATGGCTGAACTCGCGTCCGGGGACACGCGGTGCAAGCGAGCGTCAGGACGAGCAGCGCCACCACGGGGATATCGGTGAGCCCTTGCGTCAGTGGCAGGGCGAGCACCGGCGATCCGATGGCGAACGCGGTGCCGCGCAGTGCGGTTCCCGGCCTTGCCAGCCGGAACGCAGCCGCGAGGAACGCAGCCGCGGCGATGCCCATCCAGAGCCTGGGGTTTCCGACCGCGCCGTGCAGGCCAGCCGCCGCGGGCAGGCCGAAGAGCGCCATCGCGGGTTCGTACGGGTTGTACTCCAGGACGTGCGAGATCTGATCTGACGGCAGATAAGGGCTGCCGTGCCGCAGCAACAGCACTGCGGAACGGGCTACGACCTTCAGCGAGTCCTCGCCCGCCTTGGACATCCTGGCGCCGAACGTGACCTGCCAGGCCAGCGGCGCCGCCACCGCGCCGACCAGGGCTATGACGAGCGCGGCCTCGCGGCCTCGCGATCGCCACAACCCCGCGGTGAGCGCGGCCAGCGCGTAACTCGCGGCGGCCCAGATCCCCCAGATCCACTGCGTCGGCTGACCCGAGGCCGCGAATACCACGCCGGCGAACGCGGCGAACGCCACATACCAGGGAACGATGTGCCAACCGCCGCTAACTGGTTTCGTCGCAGGCGCGGTAACTCCACCCTGGGCCAGTACTGGAACCGCGCGAATCCCATCCTTGCGCGCTGCGCACCATAGCGATGGTCGCACCATCCCGGCTGCGCATCCTGGCCGCCGCGAGAAGCGCGCTGCGAGCGTAGTCCGACGCGTCAGAACCTGGCGGGCTGCGGCGGCTGGGCTGCCACCAGCGGGTGATCAGCGTGGATCTTGCCGACGCTGGACGCACCGCCCGGCGAGCCAAGGTAGGTGAAGAACTCGTAGTTAGCCCGATAGTAGGGCCCGAGCTGCGGCGGGAGGTCGTCCGCGAAATAGATCGCGTCGACCGGGCATACCGGCTCGCAGGCCCCGCAGTCAACGCACTCGTCGGGGTGGATGTACATCATGCGCTCGCCCTCGTAGATGCAGTCGACCGGGCATTCCCCGACGCAGGTTCTGTCGAGTAGGTCGATGCAGGCACCAGTGACGATGTAGGTCACGTTGTTACTCCTGTTCGGCGTGCGCGCCCGAGGTCATGTCTGGTCCTCGGGGAGATTTGAGTGGGTTAGTTCGCCGTCGGACAAAACTAGTGCCGACGGTAAGTACCCCGACACCGACGAATACCCCTTGGGGGACGTGCGACCCCCAGGGTCCCCGGCCGGAGCGCCGAAGCCGCGCACTGTCGGCCTGACGCATCCGCGACGGCTGGCGCCCTGATCCGTTTCCGCACGTCAGCGGCGTTGAAGTCCGCCTCCGCCGAACATCAGCGGATCGGCTTGCCGCCCGGTCGTTCGGCTTGCGGCCCGATGGTGGAGCCCCCCGGGGGTTTGCCGTCCCCCGAGGGTTATTGGTCACTATCGGGGCAGGACCGAGCCGCCCTAGTCTGCCGCAGGGTGAGGAACTGCTGATCCTCGCCTGCACCGAGACCCGCGCCAGGTCTCGGTGCGTTCCTTCCGTCGTTGGAGGACGCCTTGGTCAGCGACCGGGTTCCGTGCCATGAGAGTGGGCGCCGGCAGCGCCTGAGCTCATTCATCGCATGGCACGGAACCCGGGCTGGCCAGGCCGACTCGACGCGCGTGCCGACTGCCGGCATCGCGCCGCCCCGAGGATCGTCGGCGACGGCAGCCGGCTGGCGCAGGTCGTACACCCGAACAGAGGCTGGAGGCCATGACCGCCACTGGGTCGTGCGCGGAAATTCGCCTTGAGCTGGGGGTGTACGTCCTTGGCATCATCGGGGCTGCCGACCGCAGCCTCGTCGAGGCTCATCTGGCGTGCTGCGCTGACTGCCGGGTCGAACTGGCCGAATTGGCCGGGCTGCCACGGCTCTTGCGGCGGGCTTCCGCCGACGACGCGGCTGGCCTCGGCCTCTACGGTGACGGTGGCCGCAGCAGGTGGCACGAACTATCAGCGGACCTCGGCCCGCGATGCCTGCTGGGACGGGCCGCCCGACTCCGGCAACACGGTACGTGGCGGCGAACGGCAGGGGCGCCAGGCCCCGGCCCGATCGTCGCCGGAGCGACAGCCGCGTGCGGGCGGCACAGGATCGTTCCCCATCGGACCTGCCGGGCGATCATGGGCAAGCGGGGTGGCGATTCGGCGCGATGATCACATCGACGATGCGCCTGGATCTTCCCCTCAGCGCTCAGGTTGCCGATAGGCGGCTGCCTCGCGTGGGCATTTCTTGCCCGCGCACAGCTGCCGGGGCCACGTGCAGGCCCTGCCGATGCGCGTGTCAGCAAATTTGTCGTGAACCGTTCACGGCCGGACGCGCGTAATAACGGAATGTCGAGGTTCCAGGTCATACGAACGGAGACAACAATGCACAAACGCTGGTTGATAGTACCCAGTCTCGCCGCAGCGGCCCTCCTGCTCGCCGCCTGCGGGACCAACAACAACTCGAACGATCCGAGTTCGACATCGTCCAACCCGCCCGCGAACACTCAGGCCAACACCGCGGCGGCGACGGTGACGATCAAGACGATGAAGACGAGCAAGGGGACCGTGCTCACCAACGCCGCGGGCATGACCCTGTACTGGTTCGCCATGGACACGGCGACCAAGTCGAACTGCAACGGCTCGTGTGCGACGTACTGGCCACCGGTCATAGGCAAGCCAGTCGCTGCGGCAGGCACCTCGCTGCCGAAGGGACTCGGGACGATCAAGCGCGCCAACGGCCAGATCCAGGCAACCTACGACGGTCATCCGCTCTACACATACTCGGGTGACACAGGCGCGGGCCAGATCAATGGCAACGACATGAACGCCTCTGGCGCTCTTTGGTGGGCCATAACCCCGTCAGGCAAGGACCTCGGCGCGAGCACGTCGACCTCGTCGAATTCCGGCGGCAGCAGCAACAGCGGCGGAAACAGCGGCAGCGGCTGGTGATCTCGGCTAGCGCCGCGCCGGTCGGTAGGCACCAGGCCTACTGACCGTCCGTAAGTCCTACAGTGCCCCGTGCAGTCGAACTGCACGGGGCACTGCGCTGCCCCCGACCGTCGCGCCCGGCCGAGTCCTGGGCTGCGCCAACTCAGGTCCACGACCGCGTTCGGACGAGTATCCTAGCCAAGATCACAGCGACCGAAATGCCGCCGATTCCGCCCGAAGCACGCCGCAGAGGACCAATGTTTGATCTGCGGAACTGCTGGTAGATGGGACCCCCCAAGGGATTCTCGTCCCCTGAGAGATTTTCGTCCCTGTGCGGAAGCAACGCGGAGGCTCTAGCTTGTGGCGGGTAGGGAGTTTAGCTCGATCTCCAGCCTCGCGCCGAGACCAACTCGTGGATCTCGGCGCCCTTACTCTCGGAGGCCGCGTGGTGCCGAAGCACCGGAGGTCCGAAATTGAGTCGTTGCTGCCGTCAGCCGGTGTGAACACGGCTGATTTCTTGCCAGAGGCGGTCGGGTACGGCCAGGCCACTGCCACCGCCTGGCCCCCGGGCGTGCACTCGAGGGTCGGGCCCTCGGGCAATGGCTACCCGGAGGCGAACGGTTACGACGGTCCTGCCGCCGAACCAGACTGGGCAGCGACCACCAACGGACAGCCCGCGCAGGACTGGCAAGACTGGCAGGACTGGCAAGACTGGGGACCGCCGCCGGCGATGCACCCTGATCATCCGTCGGCGCCGGTGCCGCGGGTCCAGTTGCCGGCCGATCATCCGTCAGGGATCATGCCCGCCGCTCGCCCACCCCGCGAGCCCGGCCTGCCGCAACGGCGGCCAGGAGGATCGGCAAGGACGTGGAACCCGCCGTCGCAGCCGGCTGCCGGTCACGGCAACGGCAGTCGCCGGCTCTTCGCCGTGCCCGACGACGCGTCCGCCCTGGACTATCCGCCGCGGGCCCCTGAAGACCCGGGCCGTCAGTTCCCTGGGCAGCGAGCAGCGGGCCCCGCGGATACTGACCGGCAGGTGAACGACGTCCACCGCCAGCCCGGTCCTAGGCCAGGGCCCCGCGAGGCGGCCGGCTATCAGCAACGCCCCGGCCCGGCGCGCCATGACGCCAGCGGCTTCCAGCGGCAAGCCGGCCCGGCGCGCCATGACGCCGCCGGCTTCCA
>JASHOL010000118.1 GCA_030041135.1 Streptosporangiaceae bacterium
TAGCCGCGCAGGTTCACGTACAGCTGGCCGTCCGGGAACTGCTGCGCGGCCTGATGCGCCCACTGCACCGCCAGCGCGGTCTTGCCCACGCCGGCTGTCCCGGCGATCGCCGAGACCGCCAGCGCCGGCACGCGCCCAGCAGACCCCGGCACGCGCCCAGCAGACCCCGGCCCGAGCAAGCGGGTCAGCACGGCCAGCTCGGCGCTGCGGCCGGTGAAGCCGACGACCGCCGCCGGTAGCTGTCTCGGCCCCGCCCCGTCGCGGCGTGGCTGCGGCCGGGTCGACGGCAACGACGCGGCGCTATCAGGGGACACCACGGGCCGGGACGCCCGATCCAGCAGGGCACGCTCAGGCTCGCCCAACTCCAGCGCGTCGGCCAGCGAACGCACGCTGCGCCGGTAGGGACGGGCGGTCCGGCCGCGTTCCATGTCCCCGATCGCCCTGGCCGTGAGGCCGGAACGTTCCCCCAGTTCCTCCTGGCTCAGCCCGGCCGCGCGCCGGTGGCGGCGAAGCAGCTCACCGAACCCGCCTACCGGACTGGTCCGATCAGCGCCCACCCGTCCTCCAGCGCCCCGACACGGTACGACAGCCCCGCAGCAGTGAGCATATTCCGGCGCGCGGCCCGCGAAGTATTCCGGGAACTTTTCCGGTCAGCGTTCCTGGCCGAACGACGGCACGACCGCGATGCTGACCGGCGTACAGGTGACCGCGGCGGCCGGACAGGGGAGGGCCCGCCGCGATCATCTGCTGCGCTGGCGAAGGGATCCGGGCGAGCCGCGACTAAGCGCCCGGCCATTGTCGCGGCCATTGTCGCGGGCCCGCGGCAGGGTATTGTCACCCTTCCTACCGTCGAGTAACCTACTGGCCAGTAGTAGTGCTGTCAGGCGTCGAGGCGGCCGGAGTCCGTAGGCGACTGGCCTGGTCAGCCGGCTGCGGACGCGCAGCGGGCGGACAGAGCACGCGGGCCGGAGCGGCGGTCACTGTCGCGGGGGCACGATGCGCCCATCCCACGAGGAGCCCAGAACCGATGCGCAGATCCGTTGTTAAGTCACTCGTAATCGCCGCCGCTGCCGGAGGCCTCCTCAGCCTCGCTGTGGTGCCCGCTTCAGTGGCGTCGGCCGATAGCTCGGTTACCGTCACCTACCCTGTGACCGGGAACACCTACATCAAGGCAATCAACTCCACGGTGCCGCTCGGTCCTGGCACCCTTACGAGCACCGTCGACCTCACCACCGGGGCCGTCAGCTCCACGCTGTCGTTGCCGGCCGCGACCGGATCGTTCAAGGAGCTCGGCTTCATCCCGGTCACGGCGACCACGCAGTTCATCCAGGACGGCGCGGCAACCGGGACGGCCAACCTCAGCACGAACACGGTCAGCGTCACCTCGCAGACCACGCTGCAGATTACGAGCCTGTCGGTGGCGGGCATCCCGATCCCGGTAGGGCCGAACTGCGAGACTCGGACCCCGGCCAGCATCACCGTCAACTCGCAGGCTGGTTTCAACGCACTGGGCGGGGGCGACCTGGCCGGGACGTACACGATCCCGAGGTTCAGCCACTGCGGCCTGGCGACCCTGCTGATCAACCTGACGATTCCGGGGCCGGGGAACACCATCACGCTGACGCTTGGCGCCGGGTCACTGTAACCAGCGCTTGTCGTCAGTACCGCGGAGACCTGGTGCCCGCCAAGCAGCCCCACCAGATGGCGGGCACCAGGAGCCAGTCAGCCGACGCCGACCCTGCCGCAGTCGGCGCTAACGGGTGCGTCCGCCTCGGAGCTGCCCGCCTCTGCTGCCCTTCGGCCCGATCCGGCGGGCAAGATGGTCATGAGCAGGAAGCTGAGCATAAAGGCACCGACTTGGAACCAGAGGGTGCGCTGAACTGACGCGGCGAAGTCTTGCCGGACCGCCGCGCCGCCCGCCGCCGCCAGCACCTGGTGCACCCCGGCAGGCAGGACCGCCGGACCGGCGTGCAACTGGCACGCGGCCGGAGTCACGGTCGGGTCGGCCGCGACCAGCCTGGCGCGCAGGCAGTCGCCGAACTGGCCCTCGATCCGGCTTGCGACCTGAGCGGGCACGTGCTGGGCGGCGATTCCGGCCCGCAGCTGCGGGCCCACCGCGTCGGCAGCGGTCACGGCCTGGGTACCGAGCAAGCCGAAGAAAATCACCCCGATCAGCGCGATGCCGATCGAGTTCCCCAGCTGCAGCCCGGTGTTGAACACGCCAGATGCCGAGCCCGCGTGCTGAGCAGGCACCCGGTCAAGCACGATGTCGGCCAGCGGCGCGAGTACCGCACCCAGGCCGAGGCCCGCAGCCGCGAGCCCTGGCACCAGGTCCCAGGTCGTCACGGCGGTGCCGTAGTGGTGCAGGATGACGACGAGGCCGGCCATGCCGGCGGCCGTGATCAGCGCGCCGGCCATGGTGACCCCGCGGCCGAAGCGCGGCGCCAGCCGCGCGGCGGCGCCCGAGGACACCAGCACGCCAAGCGAGAACGGCAGGAACGTCAGCCCGGCATGCAGCGGGGTGAACCCGAAGCCGAGCTGCAGGAGCAGCGTCAGGACGAGCGCGAACGAGGCGATGCCCAGGAAGAACGTGAGCCCGACCGCCATTCCGACGCTGAATCCGCGCTCGCGGAACAGGCTCATCTCCACCAGCGGCGATCCGTCCCTGCGGGCCTTGACCCGCTCATACCAGACGAACAGCGCGAACACCGGCGCCGAGGCGGCCATTGAGATGAACGTCCAGGTCGGCCAGCCGTACTGGCGTCCCTGCACCAGCGGGAAGAGTAGCGCCAGCAACGCGACGGAGACGAGGAGCACGCCGCCAGGGTCAAGCCGCGGCGGCCGCGGGGCCCTGGACTCGCGAACGAGAATCGCCGATGCGGCCACGGCAAGCATGCCGACCGGCACGTTGATCAGGAAGATCGGGCGCCAGTCCAGCCCGAACAGGTTGTGCTGGATTAGCAGGCCACCGAGCAGCGGTCCGCTGACCGTGCCGAGGCCCGCCGTCACGCCGAATCCGGCCAGCGCCTTGATCCGCTCCTCCGGCGGGAAGATCACCTGAATGACGGCCAGCACCTGCGGGACCATGATCGCTCCCATGGCGCCCTGAACTACCCGGCAGGCGATCAGCATGCCAGGGCTCACGGCCGCGCCGCAGAGCGCACTCATGATCGTGAAGCCGGTCACGCCGACGAGGAAGAGCCGTTTGCGGCCGAACGTGTCGCCCAGGCGGCCACCGGTGATCAGCACCAGCGCGTAGGCCAGCGTGTAGCCGGCCAGGGCCCACTGGACGTCGGCGTAGGTGGCGTGCAGGCTGCGCTGGATCGACGGGATCGCGATGTTGACGATCGACACGTCAAGCAGGTTCATGAAGGCGGCCAGCAGCAGCACGACCAGAGTGAGCCACCGCCGTGGGTCGGTCTGATCGCCTGGGCCGCGTGGTGGTGCCAGGATCTGAGGATCAGTAGCCATCGGGTCTCCGCTCCAGGAGGTCATCGACTTGTAGTTACTAAGTAAACTAGCGTCTTGGTTTGCTATTGTCTAGTTGTCTTAACTATTAGGAGAGTTAGAGATGTCGGACGAGCCGCGGGAGGACCGTGCTCGACCCACGGAAGGAATGCCGCCTAAGGTGCCGTGGGCTGCGGAGATGGTCTGGGAGGCGCCATGGGCCGATGCGCCGGGCTGGACGGAGGAGCGACGGCTGCTCGCGCTGTCGTTCGCCCTCGCCGTGCGCAAGACCGGGTCGCTGATGAACTTGATGAGCCAGGCCGCCGCCGAACGGATCGGCATCAACGCGACGGACCTAGGCTGCCTGAACATCCTCAGCTTCAGCGGCAGCATGACCGCGGGCGAGCTGGCTAGGGCCACCGGGCTGACGACGGCCTCGATCACCGGGGTGGTCGACCGGCTCGAGGCGGCCGGCTTCGTCAGCCGGGAGCGCGATCCGGCCGACCGCAGGCGGGTCGTCATCACCATTGCCATGGAGAAGGCAGTGAGTGAGGTCGCCACGCTGTTCGCGCCGATGGTGGCCGAGTGGCAAGAACTCGTGGTGGATTACTCAGATGATCAGCTCCGGCTGATCGTCGAGTTCTATGACCAGATGGAGGAGGTCATCCGCAAGCACCTGGCCAGGCTCCGCGAGCAGCCGCCGCCCCCCGACGCGACCTGACCCGGCGGCAGCAGCTCAGCGGAAACTGACGATCACGGGCGCCGGTGGCGCGCGGTAACCTCGGCGAGGTCCCGGTGGCCGAGGCGCTGCAGGCCCGTGTCCGCGCCGCGAAGCAAGCGGCCGAGCAATGCCGGGGAGAGCCGCGAAAGTGCGTAGGTGACCCAGGCCTCGGCATTGACCGGCACGACCGGCTTGTTGGCGAGCACGGCGCGCATGACCGCGAGCGCGACCTTCTCCGGCGGGCAATTGCGCCGCGCCAGCATAGCCGCCACCGCTTCGCGCATGGCCCCTTCCTTGGCCGCCGACGTGCCAACGTAGTGCGCGGCCCTCGCGATCCCGGTGCTGGTGAAGCCAGGGCAGATCGCCGTGACGCCGATCCCTGCGCTGGCCAGTTCGACGCGCAGGCACTCGCTGAGCATGCGCACCCCGG
This sequence comes from Streptosporangiaceae bacterium, assembly GCA_030041135.1. Taxonomy (GTDB): domain Bacteria; phylum Actinomycetota; class Actinomycetes; order Streptosporangiales; family Streptosporangiaceae; genus JAJYUU01. The sequence continues at coordinate 4,599 of JASHOL010000118.1, forward strand.
CCTTGGTCGCGGAGTAGGCAGGCAGCGCCGTCGTCGGCGCCCAGGCCGCGACGGACGCGATATTCACCAGGTGCCCGCCGGTGCCCCGCTCGACCATCTGCGCACCGAAAACGCGGCAGCCGCGGGCCACGCCGAGCAGGTTGACGCTCACGATCCGGTCCCAGTCGGCCTCGGTGTGCTGGAGGAACGGGCCGATGATCGCGATGCCCGCGTTGTTGACGACCACATCAGGCACGCCGACCTCGGCCCTGACCCAGGCGGCGAGCTGGTCCATCTCCGCGGCGCTGGCCACGTCGACCTGCACCGCGAGGCCGGCTGCCTCATGCGACTCGATTACTGCGCACGTTCGCTTCGCCGACTCCAGGTCGATGTCGGCCGCGACGATCTGCGCCCCGTTGGCCGCGAACCCCAGGGCGACCGCGCGGCCGATGCCGCTGCCAGCGCCCGTGACGACGACGATCTGACCGGCGAAAGCGGGCTTGTCCATGGCCGCGACGGTACCGCTACCGGCCCCGGCACCGGAAGGCGGCACGGGCAGTGCAAGGGCCGCAGCTGACCGGGACAATGGCCGTAAATCCCATGGAGGCGACACCTTGACGAGCACACCGAAGCCAGCAACCGGCTCAGGCCCGCACCCGCTCGACCCGCTCACGGAGGACGAGATCCGCTGTGTAGCTGCTACGTTGCGGGAAGCGAGGCAAGTAGATGACGGCTGGCGGTTTGCCTCGATCGAGCTCGCAGAGCCGGCCAAGGATGATCTGCAGGCCCGCGTCGCGGACGGTGCCAGATCGGCCGCGGTGATCTGCTGGAACACCAGTGACGGCCAGGCCTACCGGGCGCACGTATCGCTAGCCGACGCCGTGGTGACGCTCTGGGAGCACCTGCCTGGCCGGCAGCCCGCGATGACGGTCGATGAGTGGCACGAGTGCGACGAGATGCTGCGACGCGATCCGCTGCTGATCGCGGCGCTGGCCGCGCGCGGCATCTCCGACGTCAGCCTGGTGCTGACCGATGTGTGGGCCTACGGCGAGGCGCTGGTGCCGCCGCGGTACGCAGGCCGTCGGCTCGGCTGGGCAGACGTCTGGTACCGGAGCAGCGAGGACGGCAACCCGTACGCGCACCACCTCAGCGGGCTGCACCCGATCGTCGACCTCAACCGGATGGAGCTCCTCGAGCTGGAGGACAGCCGGGAACCCGAGGGCGGCGCCGGCCTGCCTGCGGTCATGGGCGAGTACCTTCCCAGCCTGGTTCCCATGCCGCTGCGCGAGGTCAGCCCACTGACGGTGAGTCAGCCAGATGGAGTGTCGTTCCGCCTCGAGGGCAGGCTGCTGAGCTGGCAGAACTGGCAGCTGCGGGTTGGCTTCAACCATCGCGAAGGCCTGGTCCTGCACACGGTCGCATTCAATGACGCCGGCCGGCTGCGGCCGATCGCGCACCGCATGTCGTTCGCGGAGATGATCGTGCCATACCGTGACCCGACCACCGATCACTACCGCCGGACCGCGTTCGACATCGGCGAGTGGGGCCTCGGATTCATGACCACCTCGCTCGAGGCCGGATGCGACTGCCTGGGCGAGATCAGCTACCTCGATGCAGTCGTGCACGACTCCCGCGGCGAGCCGCATACGATCCGCAACGCGATCTGCATCCACGAGGAAGACGACGGGATCTTGTGGAAGCACGTCGACCACCGGGCCGGGACCGAGGTGAGGCGAGCGCGACGGCTGGTCATCTCGTTCCACGTCACCGTCGCGAACTACGAGTACCTGGTCTACTGGCGCTTCTACCAGGACGGCGCCATCGAGTGCGAGGTGCGGGCTAGCGGGATCATGGTGACTTCATGCTTCCCGCCAGGCGCGCAGCCCGACACCGGCGGGCTCGTCGACGAGTGTACCTACGCGCCCTACCACCAGCACTTCATCGTGGCCCGGCTGGACCTGGACATCGACGGCCGGCCCAACACCGTCTACGCGTGCGAGTCCGAGGCGCTGCCGGCCAGTCACGACAACCCGCACGGTCTGGCTCTCGTGATACGGGAGACGCCGCTGCGGACCGAGTCCGACGGCCGGCAGAACTACGACTGGGACACGCAGCGCAGCTGGAAAGTCGCCGCCGACACCGTCAACGGCCTCGGCACCAGGACTGCTTACAAGCTGCTACCCGGCGGCAGCTTCCCTCCGCTGATGGACCAGTCGTCGCCGGCGTTCCAGCGGGCCGAGGTCATCGGCCACACGCTCTGGGTGACCGCCTACGCACCGGAGGAGCGCTGGCCGTGCGGCGAGTTCCCGAACATGAGCCTGACCGATCACGGGCTCCCGGCCTGGACCGCGCGCGACCGCCCGATCGAGGATGCCGACGTCGTGTTGTGGCACGTGTTCGGCCTGCACCACATCACCAGGCCGGAGGACTGGCCGGTCATGCCAGTGGACAGGACGTCGTTCTGGCTCAAGCCGTGGGGGTTTTTCGACCGGAACCCGGCGCTCGACGTACCCCCGAGTCCCGGTCACGACGGTCATTGATCGCCTGTACGGTTGCGCGATATGGCGAGCCAGGATTCAGGCAAGGTCGTCGAGATCTACACCGACGGCGCATGCAGCGGCAACCCGGGACCCGGCGGCTGGGGTGCGGTCCTGTCCTACGCCGGCCGCAGGAAGGAGCTGTACGGCGGCTCGGCCGAGCCGACCACGAATAACCGCATGGAACTGATGGCGGCCATTGTCGCGCTGGAAAGCCTCACTCGGCCGTCGGTGGTCCGGCTCCACACCGACAGCAGCTATGTCCGCAATGGCGTCACCAGCTGGCTGCAGGGCTGGAAGCGCAATGGCTGGAAGACCGCCGCGAAGCAGCCGGTCAAGAACGCCGACCTCTGGCGGCGGCTCGATGCCGCCGCGTCCCGCCACGACGTGCACTGGCTATGGGTCAAGGGTCATGCGGGCAACCCTGGCAACGAGCGCGCAGACGCGCTGGCCAACCAGGGAATGGATGAGGCACGCGCCGCAGCCGGGAAACAGAAGGCTCGCCCTGGCGAAGTTCCATCCCCGCCAGGACGAGCCCGATGACCGGTCCCCCCGGATTCATCTGAATGGGTCCCCCACTACACAGGATGACATGCCAGTCACACATGGTGATAGGCGGGGTCCGGTTTACGGCCGCATCGGTCAGCGGTTATCGCAGATCTCACCGATTATCGGTCCATATCGTTATGCAAAACTCAGCCAAACTCCCGGATACTTGCGCTATGGCAGGCACCGGGCCTACGCCGGACAGTTCGTCACCGAATCCGGACGACATTAACGACCGGCTGGCCGAGATCGCGGCAGAACTCGCTAGCGAGGCAAAGTTCAAGGAGCCGACCGCGGCCGAGCGCGCGCGAGCCGGCGTACAGCCGGTCGGCGGTGCCGCGCCAGGAAAGCGCGGTGGGCCACTGCGCAGGCGGCGAAACAAGCGGCTCGCGGCCGAGTTGCGCAAGCCCGTTCAGGACTCGGGCGGCCAGAAGACTGCAGCACCGCGACCCGCCAGGGCGAGCGGCCGGCCGGCCGGATCGCGTCCGAAGCCGAGCAGGCGGGCGGCGGGATCGGCGGCCCAGCGGGCCGGCGCCTGGCCAACCCCTGACCGCGGCTACGCCACGCCGACCAGGCGCCCTGGTGCCGGCCGGTCCGTTGTCACGCTCATCCTCGTGCTTGCGGTGCTGTTCGGCCTCTCCTTCGGCCTGCGCAAGCTGCTGCAGCACAGCCCGTCGAGCGCGACAGGAGCAAAAAGCGGCCGGACGCCTGCCGCGAGCACGCTCGGCGCGAGTTCGCC
>JASHOL010000119.1 GCA_030041135.1 Streptosporangiaceae bacterium
CGAGCTTGGCCAGGATGCGCTTGACGTGGGTCTTGGCGGTTTCCGGGGCGATGCTCAGCGCGGCGCCAATCTCGGCGTTAGACATGTCGTGGGCGATCAGCTTCAGCACCTCTGTCTCGCAGCTGGTCAGCATGCTCAGGGTGGTGGGCGACGTGCCTGTGCCGGGCGGCCTGCGGGTGAAGTCGGCAATCACACGCCGCGTGACGGACGGGGCGAGCGGCGCGTCGCCGACGGCGATGACCTTGACCGCATGGATGAGCTCCGCGGTGGTGGCGTTCTTGAGTAGGAATCCGCTAACGCCGGCGCGCAGTGCCTCGTAGACGTACTCGTGGAGGTCGAAGGTGGTCAGCATCAGTACCCGCGGGGCAACCGGGCCGCTGGGGCGAAGCCCTCACAGACCATGGCCTGGTCGTCGGCGATGAGGCAGCGGATCACCGCGCCGTTCCGGTCGGGCCGGTCCGCGGTCACGCGGATGATCCGCTGAGCGGGAGGACAGCCGATACGACGAACCCCGCCGTCGGGTGCCGGGCCGGCCGTGAGCGAGCCGCCGAGCAGTTCGGCCCGTTCCCGCATCCCGGCCAGGCCGTGTCCTGGCCGGTGACCATTTGCGGACGGCCGGGCAGGGCCTGCGGGCCGTTGGCCACGTGCAGCCTTACGGTGTCCGCGTCCTGATGCACCGATACGGTAACGGCCGCACCGGCGGAGTGCCACCCAGGGCTTCCTGGATGATCCGGTAGGCGCACTCGCCGAGCAAGCCGCATGTCCGTCAGGGCCTCGCGGGCTGACTGGCTCAGCGCGCAGAACTCGGTGCGTACCTGCTCCGGGTCCGGCAGTGCGCCCAGCCGGTGCGCTTTCGGCGCGATGGCCATCAGCGACATGTGATGGGCGACTACGTCGTGCAGTTCCCGCGCGATCCGGGCCCGTTCCTCGAACACTGCTCGTCGTGCTCGCTCGACCTCGGCGGCGTCGGCCTGGTCGGCCAGGGCCGCCTGGGCCCGCTGTCGGGAGGCTACGCTGTCCACCTCGAATCCCAGGGCCAGGAACGCGAGGCTGCCCAGCACGGCGGACCGGTCCTGGCGGATCCCGGCCGCGCCCGCCAGCACCAACACCACCAGCAGCAGCTGCACGGGATCCCACGGCATGCCGCCCCACCAGCTCACGTAGAACAAGGGGCCCATCAGCCCGACCCACCCGAGCCGCCACCCCGGCAGCGGCCGCCGGACCGCCAGCAGCAGCCGCAAAAGACGCCGGAGCTGCGTGGGCCTGGCCATAAAGGCCGGCCTCTTATCAGACGCAACGCGGAGTGAACAGCGACTGTCCTGCCTCGCCGTAGCATGATGCTATGCCAGGAGATGCCAGCATTACCGGGACGGCCTGGCTGCACGCCGAGAATGCCCGATCGCACTTAGCGTCCTGCACCCTGTTTACGTGCGAGTCACCTCCCAGGCGGACGCGGAGGCCCTGCTGCTGACAACAAACAGTGCGCAGTTCGGAGGCGCAGCCCTAGCGGATTCCCTAAGCCCACCCGTCCTCCGCTCCACGACCGGCCCCGCCCGGAGGCGGGCTGGCTGCGCAAGTGCTGTCCTGACGGCGACCACGAGCCGCGGCGTAAGTCATAGGCCATTCAGGGAAACGTTAACCGCACGATACGCGATTGAGTCGGCACGAATTGAAGCCCGGCGAATGCCCGAGTTGCCATCCAATGACTATTCCAAACGCGGATGCCTGGGAACTGGCCGGCTTCCCAGGCCGCCTCGACGTCGCTGCGTACCTGACCGCGGACCAACTGGCAGCGCAGTACCGCGTGCTCGTTGACGTGCTGCTGGACGCGCAGGAGCACTCACTGACCGGAGTCGGCCGAGATGAACTTCTGGCCGCCGTCCGCGACCGCATCGCTGACGCCACCGACGCAATGACGGCGGAACGCCTGACCCGCCCGGAAGCCTTCGATCTGGACGCGCGGATGCGCGCGCTCCAGGACTGGAAAGTCGTCATCCACTGGCAGGACAAGGCGAAGACCGAAGCCGACTTCATCCGAACCCGGGACCGTTACCAGCTGACCAGCGAGGCCGCGGACCTGCATCGCTGGCTGCGCCGGAAGATCGACGAGGACGCGGTCTCAACGAGCGCGGCGGCGTTCGCGGCTGCCATCATCGACGCCGGGGGCCAGGCGATAGTAGCGACAGTGCGCAGGGCGATCCGCAACGCGGAACTCTGGCGCTTTGAAGTCCAGCCCAGGCTGCCACGCTACGAAGAACAGGACCTGCCCCTTCTCTTGCAGGACCTGCGCCGCACCCGCACCTGACGGCAACCAACCCCGTGGAGGCGCGCCTGGACCCCTCACGATGCCGGAGAAGGAAGGCCGGCCGGGGGAGATCGGCGGGCTCAGCCTGCGGCAGTGCCAGGTCACCCTTGGAGATCTTGATCGACGCTTACGCGAGTTCGGCGGCCAGGTGGCCCGATTACCGCCGACCCGTCTGCCCTGAGCTGGGTCCAGCCAGATCGGTCTCGACCGGCTACTGCCAGTAGCTGCCCACGCGGGTCTGTCCGTGCTGTCCGTCAATCCGGGCGGCGGCCCTGTCCACTATTTGTCCGTAAGCATCGTTACAGCGTGGCCCTCGATGACCGCGGATGGCACATCGGCAGACCCCATCGCCGCCTGGCCCGCCACAGCGCACGCTGGTCTGACACGGCCACGTCGCTCCGACGCGGGCGACGCCTTCAGTCACGAGACTGAGCCGGGCCTTGAGCTGGGGAGGGGGCTAGCAGGCCGAGTGCTCTGGCGCGCGTGACGGTCTCAGCTCGGCGGTGCGTGCCGAGTTTGGCGTACAGGTGGCGCATGTGGGTTCTGACGGTGTTGTGGGAGATGTGTAGTTCGTTCGCGATCTCTGGCATCGACAAGTTGGTCGGCAAGTAGCGCAGCACCCGGATCTCGCTGCTGCTCAGCACCGCCAGCGGCCGTTCCAGCCTGGGAGACTGGGCGGGCTTGCGTCCGGCGAGCAGGCTGAGGATGTCGGCGATCAGGGCAGGGTGAGCCGTGCGCTGCCCGGCGTGGCGCTTCAGCAGGGCCGGCACCGGGTGCAGCACGAACCACGACAGTGCACCGGCGGGTTGGGCCAGGTCCAGCGCGCATTCGAGGGCCCGCCCGGCGGCGCCCTCGTCGCCGAGGGCATCGCGGGCGATCGCCTCCAGCAGGAATGCTTGAGCCAGCCAGGCCGACCGGATCAGCGGCGCGGAGCCGTCGAGGACCGGAGCGAGCGCGACGGTTGCGGCATGCGGGTCGTGCTGGGCGAGCCGCAGCACCGCGACGGCAATGCGTGTCTCCGCGCGGTCGTGGTCGCCCATGTCGGCGAGGACCCGCTCGGCGCGTTCGGTCTCGCCGAGGCGCACCAGGGCCTCCAGCAGCCACGTCTGTATGGGCAGGGCAAGGTAGCGCGGTGCGGCGAGATGCCCGGCCATCCACTCGGCGGCTCGGAAGGCGGCCAACGCGTCGGCGTCCCGGCCGCGCACCAGCTCCAGCAGACCCCGCATGAAGTAGACCGCCACTGCCGCCGCCGGCTCGGCTTCGGCCCTAACGGTGCGCTCAGCCCGCTGGATCCAGCCCTCGGCTTCCTCCAGCCGCACGTGTGCGACCATCGCGCCTCCGAGTACCTGGTACGCGATGCCGGCGGTCGGCTCGTCGGTCCAGCCGTGCCGTTCGGCCAGCTCGATGGCTCGCCTGCCGCACTCGGCCGCCTGGGTAAAGGACCGCAAGATCTCGATCGCTGCCTGGTAGACCAGGCCGGTGAACTCCAGATAGGGGCGGCCGCTCCCGCGCGCTAGCGCCACGCCTTGATCCAAGTGCCGCTCTGCCTCCTCGAACTTGGCCGCCTCGTACTCGGCGATGCCGAGACTGACCAGCGCCAGCGTCCGCAGATCCTGGCCCAGGCCGGGCTGCGCCGCGTCCGGGGCCTCCGCCGCGGTCTGCAGCCGTCCCGCCTGCTCGGCCACCGCCGGCAGGTTCCCGCGCTGGCGGGCCAGCAGCAGCCGGACGATCCCGAGCAGGAGCTGCGCCTGCCCGTGCCGGGCGGCTGGCACCGACGCCGACACCCGCTCCGCCAGGCCCAGGTACCGTTCTGCCGCCTCCAGCGACCCCCCGGCCAGCTCGTCGCCCGCGGCTACTGCCGCCAGCTCCGCATCCGCCGCGCGGGTCTCGGCGGGAAACCCGGCGACCAGCTCGTGGATGACGGCGGCCTGCCCGTCCAGGTACAAGCCGGGCCAGCGGTCGGCGAGTACCCGGGCGGCCATGTCCCAGTCCCGCGCCCCCTGGGCTTGCTGGATCGCCTGCACCGGGTACCCATGCCCCGCGAGCCAGTCAGAGGCTTTCTGGTGCAGCGCGGCCACTTCATCCGGCGCAGTGCGGCGCAGTTCCAGCTGCAGCAGGTCGGCGAACATCTGGTGGTAGCGGAACCAGGACCGACCCGCGTCCACCGCGACCACGAATGCGTTGGCCCGCTCTAGGTCCTGCAGTACGCGCTCACAGCCGCTGGCCTCCGTCAGCAGGTCGGCGAGCTCGCCGTTGACGGAGCCCAGGAGGGAGGTTCGCAGCAGCAGCCGCCGCACCTCTTGGCTCTGCCGGTCCAGCACCTCGGCCAGCAAGTATTCCGCCACCGTCCGCTCACTGCCGGAGAACTGCTTGGCGAACCGCTCCGGCTCGGGGTGCCCGGCCAGCGACAACGCAGCCAGGCGCAGCCCGGCTGCCCACCCCTCGGTCCGCTCGTACAGCAGTGCCAGCGCCGGCTCAGTCAGCTCTACCGCGGCTCCCCGCAGCAGCTCGCGCGCCTCCTCGAGCGTGAACCGCAGGTCTGCCGCGCGCAGCTCGGTTAGCTGACCCACCAGCCGGAGCCGGTGCAGCCCCAGCCGCACGTCATGCCGGGTGGCGAGGACGAACCGCAGTTCCTGTGGCCCGCGCATCACGAGCAATTCGAGCTGGCGCAGCGTCTCGTCCGAGTCGAGCTCGTGCACGTCGTCGATCACCAGCCAGACCCGGTCCTCCAGCCGCGCCAGGTCTTTCATCAGCCGTTCGGCGATCGCCCACCCGTCCATGTCTGGCGCCGCAGTCAACGGGCGCACCAGTGCCGACCCCGGATCGGTCCGTCGCAGCGCGCCGAGCACCGCCAGCCAGAAGCTCTGCGGATCACGTTCGTCCCGCCCCACCGCAACGGACGCCACGCGGCCGCTCGGAGCCGCATCGGCGATCCACGATCGCAGCAAGACGGTCTTCCCGCTCCCGGGCGGCGCCGACACCATACTCACACGGGCCGATGCCCCGAGCCGAGCCAGCAGCGCTGGACGGGACACCACACGCCCTGCGCCCTGGCCAGCGAGCCGGCCAGGTACTGCACCCTGTCCTTGCGCAGATCCCACGGCGACGATCATCGCACGACCTCCGTTCAGCCCCCATCGAGACAGCGCGGACACCGGGTGCCTACAGGTCCGGCAAGTGGGCTCAGATCGCATCGTTGATGTGACGCCAGCTCACATCGTTGGAAGGCAACCTGAAGCCAGACTGGCCAGCCAGCGTCGGCGCGCGTCTCGGGGAAGGGCTCGGGCATCCCGGCCGCTGGCTACAAAGCAGAGGAGTCACGATGGCTACCACAACCCGTACCGCGCACCTGCTGGCCCGCATGACTGACGGCGACAACATGTTCAACGCCCGCGACTGGGCCGCGCTCGACGAGGTCCACCACCCTGACATGATCGCCTACATGACCGGTCTGGCCCAGCCCATCTACGGCCGGTCAGCTCACTCGAAGGCCATGAAAGACCTGGTCAAATCCTTCCCCGACATCCGGGTCCACACCCCGTACCCGATCCAGTTCGGTGCCGGCGACTGGATCACCGTCGTCACCAACGTGACGGGCACCTTCACGGGCGAGCTGGCTCTTCCCGACGGCGCCGTGATGCCGCCGACCGGCAAGGCATTCGACCTGGAGTTCGGCCAGACCTCCAAGTGGGAAGGCGACCAGCTCATCGTCATCTCTGCCTTCTGGGACGCCGCCCTGCAGGCCCGCCAGCTCGGCATGACCTGAACGACCATTCAGTCCGGTCCGGAAAGCCGCTCATGTGCCGGGCCAGGCTGCGCCGCTACCCAGAGAGTAGGACGGCCTAAATCGCGGAGGCCTCGGCGGCGAGCGCGACTCGCCTCGAGGAGTTACTGCACGCGCGCTTCAGGCCGAAGGAGGCATGCAACCCGTGAGCACAGCGGGCGTCAGCGGACTGCTCTTCATCAGCATGATTGCGCTCGGCGCACCCGTGCTTGCGGTCGGCATTCAGCGAGCGAGGGTGCCGGAGGTCGTCATCGAGATCGTCGCCGGGATCGTCGTTGGCCCGTCTGTCCTCGGCTGGGTGAAGATCGATCAGCCGGTCGCTCTGGTGGCGCTGCTCGGCCTCGCGTTCTTGCTTTTCCTGGCGGGGCTCGAGGTCGATCTCAAGGTGATTACCCCCAGCCGGCTGCGCGCCCCGCTTTTCGGCTACGCCACCTCGCTGCTGCTCGGGTCAGGCGCCGGGTTCGCGTTCCACGCCGCCGGGTGGGTTCGCAGCCCGCTGTTCCTCGCCATCACGCTGTCGTCCAGCTCCCTGGGACTCGTCGCGCCGGTTCTCGCCGACGCTTCCCAGTCCAAGACACTCTTTGGCCAGTTGACGATCGCGGGCGCGACCCTCGGTGAGTTCGGGGCAATCACGCTGCTGTCGCTGTTCTTCTCGGCGACCCGGGCAGGGACCATCAGCAATCTCGTCACGTTCGGGATCTTCGGTGTCGCCGCCGCCGTGGTGGGGCTGACCCTCAGCCGCGCGGACCGCAGCGTGCGACTTGACGCCTTGGTCACTCGGCTGCAGGACACGACGGCTGAGATCCGGGTCCGGTTCGCCGTCGTGCTCCTGGTCGGATTCGTTGCCCTCGCGGCGAAGATCGGGTTGCAGATCATCCTCGGCGCCTTCCTCGCTGGCGTCATCCTCAACATCGTCGACCGCGACGCGGCCAGTCACCCGCTCTTCCGGACGAAGCTCAACGCGCTGGGCTACGGCTTCCTCGTCCCGGTGTTCTTCGTCTCCAGCGGCGTCCAGTTCGACCTCACCGCCCTGACGCACAGCCCCTCAGCGCTAGCTAGGATCCTGCTGTTCCTGCTCGCACTGTTGACGAGCCGCGGCGCACCGGCAGCCCTTTACGTGCGGACTGTCGGCAGGCGCGGCGCGGTCGCCGCCGGGCTGCTGCAGGCCACCTCCCTTCCGGTCATCGTCACGGCAGCATCAATAGGAGTGGCGATCCACGCCATACGAGCTGTCACGGCATCAGCGCTCGTTGCCGCGGGCCTACTGTCAGTGCTCGTCTTCCCGGCAGCTGCGCTCGCCGTAATCGGCGCCGGCAGGCCTGAGCGGGGCGAGCCACGTGTCGCGGCGCCGGAAGCCGACCACCCGCCGACCAGGACGGGCCGACGGCGCGCCACCGGCAGCGCCAGCTCAAGCGCCGACAGCCAGCAGGCCGTCTCGAAGAGCCTGCCCGTCCGGACGGACCCCAGCCGGCCGCGCCGAACACAGAGCCACCGGCTAGCGATGGCCGCGCAGTCAGTTCTGGCTACCAGGTTGCTTCAGGAGGACGCATGACCACACCCGTGTACGCCGTCACCGGTGCCTCAGGCCGCCTTGGCCGGCTTGCAGTCGAACAGCTCACGGCTAATGGTGTGTCCCCGTCGGATATCGTCGCCCTGGTCCGTACACCGGCTAAGGCTGTCAGCCTCGCAGCGTCCGGCGTGCAGGTACGCCAGGCGGACTATTCCCGCCCTGCGTCCCTGCCTGCCGCTCTCTCCGGAGTCAACCGTCTGCTGCTTGTCTCCGGGAGCGAAATCGGCCGCCTCGTCCCTCAGCACACGAACGTCATCAAGGCCGCGAAGAACGCCGGGGTCTCCCGCATCGCATACACCAGCATGCTTAATGCCGATCACTCGACCAGCCCGCTAGCCGGTGAGCACCGCGAGACCGAGCGTGTCCTGAGCGAGGCGGCTGTGCCTCACACCGTGCTGCGCAACGGCTACTACACCGAGGGATATCCCGACCATCTCGGCGAGTACCTAGCCGCTGGCGAGATAACCGGCGCGGCCGGCCACGGCAGGATGTCCACCGCCACCCGCCAGGACTACGCCACCGCAGCAGCTGCGGCACTGCTCAGCGACGAGCCGGGGAACCGGACCCACGAACTCGGCGGCCCAGCCTACGACGTCACCGAACTCGCCCAGATCATCACCGACGTCACCCGCACAAAGGTCACCTACCGCGACCTGCCCCCAGACGAATACGCCGCCGTACTCCAGCGGTCCGGCACGGACGAGGCCACCGCCCACTTCGTCGCGGCCCTGGATGTCGCAGTCGCCCGCGGCGACCTGGAGACCAGCAATACTGACCTGGCCGATCTGCTTGGCCGGCCTGCTACGCGTCCCGCTGACGTCGTGCACGCGGCTTATGACCTGGTCAAGGTAACGTCCCGGACGGCAGTCATCGGGCTCATCGGGGCCGGCCGCATCGGAGGGACCCTCGCCGGGCTAGCGGTCGACGCCGGCTATCACCTGATCCTGAGTAACAACCGGGGGCCCGCCACCCTCAGCGACCTGGCCGCCAGGCTTGGCCCAACGGCCCGCACCGCCGCGCCGACCGATGCGGCCGAGGCCGGGGACCTTGTTATAGTGGCTGTTCCCTTCTCGGCGTATCGCGAGATACCGACTGAGCAACTTGTCGGCAAAGTCGTCCTCGACGCCACCAACTACATGCCCGACCGGGACGGCCACATCGCGGAACTCGACAACGACAGCGCCACATCATCACAGCTGCTGCAAGCCCACCTGGCCGGCTCGCACGTGGTCAAGGCCTTCAACACCGTATTCTTTGAGCACCTCCTGGTCCTGGCCCGGCCGCACGGCGCCGCCGACCGCAGCAGCCTGGCCATCGCTGGCGACGACCAGCTGGCCAAAAAACCGCGAGCGCCTTCGTCGACGCCATCGGATACGACCCCTACGACGTCGGCCTGCTCAGCGAAGGCTGGCGCTTCCAGGCTGGCGCCACCCCGTACGCGTACGGTGCCGCCGGATCCTTCGACCACCCGCAGCCGACTGCGGCGCAGCACATCGCTGATCTGCTCGTGCACGCCCGGCACCACCGCGAAAACTGAGTTGCCGCGCATCCTCGCCAACTATCGCCCACCTGGGTGGGCCTGCCGTGGTGATGGGCGCACTCCCCGAAGTAACCGGCTCTCCATCACCCGTCTCGGCCGAGGAGTGTCTGGGCATCGGCGAACGGGACGCGGCGGACGTACTGGTCGTTGACGTCCCGGATCGCGACGGCCGTGATCACCGGCCGTCCATGGGCCTCTGCGCGCGCCGAAGTCGCGCATAACAGGGACAATCTGCATGCCGCCACTGCCGCGCACAACGCTACTTCCGCGAGACCCGAATCGGCGATCTGCGATCGTCGTTGACGACATTGACAAGCCTGGAAAACGCACTTTGGCGGGCGCGGCCGAGGACCGATACGTGAGTGAGCATGCAGGTTAACGCATAGAAATGTCAGTTGCTCAACGCACTATTTTCGGCAAGAGCACCGTAACGCGGCGTGTGTCAAGTCGGGCGGGTGCTCCGCCGCCTGCTCGTGCTCTGCCTAGCTTTCAACCGGGTTGGTCCCGACACCGTGAATCGAGCTGTTGGAGCAGGCGGGCGGGGCTGCCCATGCTCATGCGCGAGGTGATTTCCTCGAGGGACATGCGGGCTCGCCCCGCCCGGGTCTTGGACCGCG
>JASHOL010000120.1 GCA_030041135.1 Streptosporangiaceae bacterium
CCCGGCCAGGGTTCTCGCTGGCCGCCCTGGCGGCCGAGCTCGCCGACTCGGCCGGCCGCCTGGACAGCCTGGATGCTGGCGACCCGACGGCCAGCGTCCGGGCCGTGTTCTCCTGGTCCATCAGGCAGCTCAGCGGCGAGGCCGCGCGGATGTTCCGGCTGCTGGGCCTGCACCCAGGCCCCGATATCTCCATCCCCGCCGCGGCCAGCCTCGCGGCCATCGGCGAGCCGCAAGCCCGCCGCCTGCTGGCCGAGCTAGCCCGCGCGCACCTGATCGCCGAGCATGCGCCCGGCCGGTACGCCTGCCACGACCTGCTGCGCGCCTACGCCGCCGAGCAGGCACGGCAGACCGACAGCGACACCGACCGGCGCGACGCCACGAACCGGGTGCTCGACCACTATCTGCACGCCGCCGCTCGCGTCAGCCTGCTTGACCCGACAATGGAGCCGGTGGTTCTCCCCCCGCCAGGGCCCGGCACCGCTGCGGGCCCGCCTGCCGACTACGCGCAGCTGCTGGCCTGGTTCGAGGCCGAGCATCAGGTCCTGCTCGCCGCGGTCAGCCTGGCCGCCCGCTCCGGGTTCGACCGCCACGCCTGGCAGCTCCCCTGGGCCATGGCGTCCTACTTGCAGATTCGCGGGCACTGGCAGGAACGGGCTGCGACCTTGCGCACGGCGCTGGCCGCCGCGACCCGCATGGGGGATACCGCGGGGCAGGCGCTGTCCGGCCGCCTCCTGGCAGCCGCCTGCGTCGATCTGGGTGACCAAGATCAGGCTCGTCACCACTACGCCAGCAGCCTGACGCTGTACCAGCGGCTGGGAAACCGCCTTGGCGAGGCCAAGGTCCAGCAGGGTCTCGGGCTGCTAGCCGAACAGCAAGGCCGCCACGCCGACTCGCTCGAGCACGCCGAGCAGGCGCTGCGCCTGTACCAGGCGATCGGCGACAAGACGGGTCAGGCCCACGCCCTTAACAACGCCGGCTACTCCCACGGCTTGCTCGGTGACTACCAGCAGGCCCGCGCGTTCTGCCAGCGGTCACTCACGCTATGCGCGGAAACCGGCAACCGCTGGCTGGAGGGGCATGCCTGGGACAGCCTCGGATACGCCGAGCGCCATCTGGGCAACTTCGCCGAAGCCGCCGCCTGCTATCAGCGCGCGATAGTCATCGCCAGGGAGGCCGGCGCCCGCTTCTATGAAGCGGAAGCGCTCATCCATCTCGGCGACACCCACCAGGACGCCGGCGATCTGGACCGGGCCGGGGAGGCCTGGCGGCAGGCTCGAGCCATCCTCGACGACCTGCAGCACCCCGACGCCGGCCAGGTCCGCGCCAAGCTGGCGAGCGCAAACGACAACGCCTCCGCCAGCCCGCCGCGTAGCGACGCCAGCCCGCCGCGCAGCGACGGTCCACCCGCGTAGCGACGCTCCGCCCGCGCAGCGACGCTCCACCCGCGCAGCGACGCTCCGCCCCGCGTTGGGCGTCGCCACTGCCGGGCGAGCCGTCCCGCGCGTTCAGCTCGGCGGAGCACCACGGTAGGTGCCGAACGACCAGCCGTTGCCCTCGGGATCCCTGACCGAGAACTCACGCGACCCGTAATCGGTGTCGGTGAGCCCTCTTACGACCTCGGCCCCGGCCGCCGTCGCCCGGGCGAACAGCGCGTCCGGCTCGTCGGTAACCGCGTAAGCCTGGAACTCGCCGGGCTGGCTCGACGAGGGATCCCTGGCCGAGGCGAGCATGATGCCGCCGCCGGGCGGCCACGCCAGCTCGGCGTGATGAACCCGGTCGCCGTCGCCGTACACGACGGTCTCGGTGAAGCCGAAGGCGTCGACGAGGAACTTGATGAGTGCCCGCGCATCGCAGGCCTGCAGCGATGGCCACACCTGAGGTGGCGGAGTCTTGTCGGTCATGCCC
Source organism: Streptosporangiaceae bacterium (assembly GCA_030041135.1). Lineage (GTDB taxonomy): Bacteria > Actinomycetota > Actinomycetes > Streptosporangiales > Streptosporangiaceae > JAJYUU01. The sequence goes on from JASHOL010000120.1 coordinate 1,906, forward strand.
GTCAGTCTGCCGGCGCCCGCGGCGGCGTGGCTTGGACGTTTTGGAACTCGTCGGCCAGCCAGGTGGTTGGCGCGCACCCGGCCAGCCGGCGGAACTCGCGGTTCAGATGGGCCTGGTCGAAATAGCCGGCCGTGGCAGCCAGCTCGGCCAGCCCAAGCGGCTCCCCGGACAGCGCCCGCTGCTGCAGCCGCCGCCTGGTCCGGTGGAACCTGATCACCCTGGCCGCCTCCTTCGGGGCCAGCCCGGTCTCCAGCCGGAACCGGGTCCGCAGGTGCCGGTCGCTCCAGCCGGTCTCGGCCACCAGCTCGGATACTGGCAAGGTCCCGCCGCTGCGAAGCAGGCGCCGCCAGGCATGACCCACCTCGGCGCTGACCCCGGCCCGTTCGTCAGCCTGCCGCACCCGGTCAAGCAGCCACTGCTCAAGGAACGCGAATCGCCCTGGCCACCCGCGCGCCTCCCTCAGGCGGTCCTGGACTTGGCCCGCCAGCCGGCCGAATATCTCGCTCCCGTGCACGTCGATGCCGGCCAGCTCCCCAGCCGGCATGTTCAGCAGCGCCCGCGCGCCCAGCGGGGTCACGGCAAGCTGAACACCGGACTGGCGCCCGTCATACGTTATGAGCGCCGGCGAGGTATGCAGCCCGCCGACGAGCGTCTCAAAGGTGCCCGGCCGCTGCGCCGGGTCGGGATGGGCCGCGATAACGAGCGGATCGTCGAGGGTGAAGATGACGGTCAGGAACGGCGCCGGCAGCCCGCGGTGCACGGCCGCCCGCTCGCCCGCCTGGCGGTAGCCAGTCCAGCTGGCCACGAACGGCCGCAGCGCGTCCGCCGGAACATGCACGGCGCTGTCGTTGACGACCTCGCCCGTGCCCGTGCTGGTGACGACAGCGCTAGTGACCACAGTGCTCCCAACTACGGGGGCCATGGCCCCATTGTCGCGCAGACCCGGCCCGTGCCGTGTCTACCGTGCCGTAGCTGCCGCCGGGGTACAGTCGCCAGGTGCTGTTCGAGCAGCGGCTGCGCGAGGGCCTGCACGACGGGAGCATCACGCTGGCCTTCCGGCGCTGGCGCCGCCCTCAGGTGGTGGCCGGACACCACTACCGCACCGGGTCCGACATGGTGCGCGCCGAGGCAATCGACCAGGTCACCCCGGCCGAGATCACACGAACGCAGGCCCGCGCGGCAGGCTACCCGGATGTCGCGGCGCTGGTGGGCGACCTGCGCGGCGATCCGGAGCTGCCGCTGTACCGGATCAGGTTCAGGCGCCTGGATGAGCCCGACCCGCGCGACACGCTGGCGGCGACGGCCACGCTGACCGGGGCCGAGGCGGCCTCGATCGCGGCCAGGCTCGCGCGGATGGACGCCGCCAGCCGGCGCGGACCCTGGACGGCCGCGATCCTCGCCCAGATCGCGGAGAAGCCTGCCGTCTCCTCTGAATTCCTGGCTGAGGCGATCGGATGGGAACGAGCCGAGTTCAAGGTGCATGTGCGCCGCCTCAAGGCGCTCGGCCTCACGATCAGCCTGGACGTTGGCTACCGGCTGTCGCCCAGAGGCCAGGCTTACCTCGCCAGCGCCGCGGCCGCCGAGCGTTAGACCACATACTTAGCCCGAGCAACGCCGAGTCATGAAGCCTCCCGGCCGGGTCATGCGTCAGGCCAGTCACGCGCTGGCTGTTCGGCCGTGATCACGCGCAGGGAGTCACATTGCGTGGTCTCTCGCCGCGGTCGAGCCGCCCGCAACCGGGCCGGCTGACCGCTCCGGGGCTGTGCCACCACCCGCAATCGTGATTAAACGGTCGTTCTCCGAACAGCAAACGTAACGATCCTGGGCCTGACGCGGGCCAGCGCACGCAGATTTCATCGATTCGGTCCCGATTCTCGACGTTTCTGTCCGTATTTGCCGGGACGGAGTCGATGAAATGACAGAGCGTGATCGGAATATACTATCGTAAATACAGTATTCCGCCCGCGACTACTGGATTGCTGTCTCTCGGTCGGCTGGCTCAGCCGGCCGCGACCAGGCCGTTCCTGGCCACGAAACCGGCTGGGTCCTCGCGCCGGATGGCGCTCGCCAGCAGCTCGGGAAACGCGTCGGGCGTGCACGCGAACGCGGGGGCACCGAGGGCGGCGCACTGCGCGGCGAGTTCGTGGTTGTAGGCGGGGGCGCCGTCATCCGACAACGCGAGCAGCACCACAACCCGGACGCCGCTGTCGGCTAGCGCGCCGAGCCGGCGCATCAGCGCGGCCTCGTCGCCGCCCTCGAACAGGTCCGATATCAGCACCATGATGGTTTCGGCGGGCCGGGTGACCAGCGACTGGCCGTACGCGACGGCGCTGGCGATGTCCGTGCCGCCGCCCAGTTGCGTCGCGAACAGCACATCCACCGGGTCGGCCAGGTGGTCGGTCAGGTCCGCGACCGAGGTGTCGAACACCACCAGCCTGGTTCGCACCGCGCGCAGCGAAGCCAGCGATGCGGCCATCACGCTGGCGTAGACGACCGACGACGCCATCGACCCGCTCTGGTCGACGAGCAGGATGACGTCCTGGAGCGCGGCGATCCGCCGGCGGCGGGCGTAGCCGGTGAGCTGCTCGGCGATGATCGTGCGCAGCTCCGGCTGGTAGTGCTTGAGGTTGGCGCGGATAGTGGCTGGCCAGTCCACGTCGGCCAGCCGGGGTCGCCGGTTACGGGCGGAGTGGTCAAGCGCGCCGAGCACGGCCCGGTGCAGCCGCTCTTGCAGCCGCCGCTCGATCTCGGCCACGACCTGGCCAACGACGATCCTCGCGGTCTCCCGCGTCTGCTCCGGCATGGCCGACCGGAGCGAGAGCAGCGTCGCCACGAGGTGGACATCGGGCTGGACGGCGGCGAGCATCTCCGGCTCGAGCAGGAGCTGGCGCAGGCCAAGCCGCTCCAGCGCATCCTGCTGCAAGACCTGGACGACCGGCGTCGGAAAGTACGTCCGGATGTCGCCGAGCCAGCGATGCACGGCGGGGGCCGAGCCCGCCAGCCCGGCACCGCGCCTGCCCGTGCCCGGCCGCGTCTCGTAGACGGCGGCCAGCGCCTGGTCGATCGCCTCATCCCGGTCCGACAGCCCGGTGCCGCGATCCCTGCCGCCGACCCCCGCC
>JASHOL010000121.1 GCA_030041135.1 Streptosporangiaceae bacterium
CACCTGGCACGAAGAGATCAGGCTCAAACGCGACGGCGTCCGCTACCGCGATGGCTGGCGCCCGCTAGTGGCATAACCTGACCGTCGGCCGGGACGAGCCCTTGTCCTCGTCCCGGCCGCGGGTAACGGGCGCACAGGCGGCGGCCGCGAAAGGGTCGGCGCCTGTCAGTCGCGCCCCGTCGCCGAGGTGACGTCGACCTCGTTGCCCTCGGCGTCGGCGAGCGTCCACCACGTGGGCGACGCGTCGCGGACCATCCGCCCGCCGGCCGCGAGGGCCGCGGCGACGCGCGCCTCGGCCAGCTCCGGCGGCACCCAGACGTCGATGTGGACGCGGTTGCGCTGCGGGCGGGGCCCGTCCATGTCCTGGAACCAGATCGACGGGCCGCGCCAGCGCGGGTCGACAAGGTCCTCGTCCGGGTTGTCGGCGCGTCGCTCGTACCCGAGCACGGCCGCCCAGAACGGCATCACGTCCGCGCTGACCAGAGCGTCGATGGTCACCTGCACGGTCTGGATCAGCGTCGGGTCGGCGGCGAGGCCCTGCTCGCGGGCCAGGTCCGAGATCCGCGCCGCCAGCTCGACGTCGCCGGTAGTCATGCCCATGTAGTCGGGCGTGGCGGTGAGCAGTCGGACGGTGACGGTGTCGTGCTGGAGGTCGACGTCTGGATGGTGCGGCCCGGCGTCGCCGACCGCCGCGGCGATCGCCTGGACGAGCCGGGCGCCGGCGGCGAACGAGCCAGTCCGGAAGACCGCGGCGGCGCCGTCGCCGACGACCCGCCAGTCGCCAGTGCGCTCGTCGGCGTGGAAGGCGCGCATGGTCAGGGGCTCGGTCACGGTCACTCTCCGGGTGCTGGCCGTCGACGGCAACGGTGCCGAAGCTGGTCGGCGAGTTCAGCACCATACCGCGCTCCGCCGACAGCACACTCAGGCTTCGTCGCCGACCTCTACCCGGCCGAGCATCCCGTCCGGCCCGACCCCACTCCCGACCGGCGAGTGAGGCCGTGCCGGTTCACATGCAGGTGATCATGTTCAACTGGGGCGGCGTGCTAGCCGCTGACCAGCACTCGAGTGAGGTCCTCGTAGCCCAGCGCCGACTCGCTGCGCCACAGTTCCCAGTGCATCGCGCAGCCGTCGAACGGACTGCCGCCCGGCTCGTACGGGCTGAAGTCCCTGACTTGCTGGAGCCGGATCGTGTCGCTGTCGATGCCGCATGCGTGCACGATCACGTAGCTTTCTGGGTAGGCGAGCGTGAACCCGGACTGCCAGCCGGCCAGCCCGATGATGCTGGCCGGCTCCAGACCCCAGTGCGTAGTGGCCCACTCGCGGTGCCGGTTTGCCTGCTGGGCCGCGAACTGCATGAGCGAGCTGACGAGCCCTTCCGGCCGTTCCCCTGGCACGCGGATCTGGTGCAGCACAAGGTTGATAAGGGTGAAGGTCGTCTCGTAGGCAAGCTCGCGGAGCGGGTCCGCGCCCGCGCTGGCGATCTCGACGTCGAACCGCGCTCGCGGATGCGTGCAAACAAGCACCATCGCGGTGTCACTCGCGTGAGCGAGTCGCAGCCCTCTGGGAGGCTCGTTCCGCCGGCCGGAGATGGGCTCGAGCCAGCACCGGGTCGGCCAGCCGGCGTCTAGGCCCCACGGAATGAAGTCGATGGGGTGAGTATCCATGCGTGACACCTTCTCACGCTCGGTAGTCGCCCGCCGGGCGTGCGGAAAGGTTGATCGAAGGTCTGACCGCCTCGCTCCGGCCTGAGAAAAATGTCGCCCGCCAGCACCGCAGGCACCGATCGGGAGCTACCGGGCAAGCGGACAGATCGCCCGCCGAGCCACCTATGTGCGGCTTTCAGCTGATGGACACGGCGCGGCCGACTCGCCGAGCGCGCGCGAGGTTAACGGCGCTCAGCGTTCTGCACCGACGCCCGGGCCAGCCGTGAGAGCGGGCGCCGCCGCCACCAAGAGCGACCCGCGGCCATGGCTGACGTCATCAAGGGCCGAGGGCGACTCGGTGACGGCCGTGACCGTCCAGCCGGCGTCAGCCAGCAGGGCCAGGTGCTCCTCGCGCGGCAGGATCGTACGCCACGGTTCGGCGGCGGCGGACCGGCGCCGCGCGTTGGCCGCCGCCACCACCTCCGCCGCGGGCGCCGGTGACTCATACGTTGCCAGGCTGGCGGCCAGCGCGCTGCCGGGCGCGGCGCACGACGCCGCTCCGGCCAGCAAGCGCAGGCATGCCCGCCGATCGAGGTAGACCAGCAGCCCCTCGCACAGGAACAGGGTCGCCCAGGCAAGCGTATGCCCGCAGGCAGCCAGCACGTCGACGATCGAGTCGGACTCGAAGTCGCACGCCGCGAGCGTCGGTCCAGCCGCGCCCATGGCGCGCAGCCGCCGCGCCTTGTCCGCCTGGGTTGCCGGGTGGTCAAGCTCGAAGAACTGGACGCCCCCGGTCCTGAACCGCAGCGCGCGGTCGTCCAGGCCCGCACCAAGGATGACGACCTGCCGCACCCCGCGGCGAACTGCGGTGACGACCTGGTCATCCATGAACCTCGTCCGCGCCTCAATGCTGGGCCGCAGCGACGCGGGCGGGACCAAGGTCAGCCCGGCGCACAACGCTCGCTGCGCGTCCGGATCCCCCTCGGCACTGTGCGGCCGGACGAGCGCCGCCCTGGTCAGCGCGACGGCCTGGCTGGTCCGGGAGATACCAGGTCCCCCAGCAGTCTGGCGATCAGAAGCGGCCGACGACGCGCTGTCAAAACTCATACGCTCAACCTTAGCAGTATTGGCAACTGATACCACACTGACGATCAAATATCTGAGAAAGATAGTACGTGATAGCGTAGTACAAGTGAGCGTCAGCGAGCGGGACTACGAGGCGGCTGTGGCCGTCCGCCGGGCAACGCTGAGCATCGGCCGGAGGCTGAAAGCGCAGCGGCCCGCCGAGGGCCGGCCATCGCTGGAGCTGAGCGTGCTCGGGCATCTCCACCGGCGCGGCCCGATGACGCCTGGCGAGCTGGCCGCGGCCGAGCGCGTCCAGCCGCAGACCCTCACCCGGACGCTGACAAGCCTGGAGCGCGGCGGCCTTATCGCGCGCGCGGCCCACCCGCAGGACGGCAGGCGCGCGATGCTGACGCTGACCGAGGCGGGGCTCGACGCGCTGCGCAGCGACATGGCCGTGCGGGACGACTGGCTCGCCGCCGTCATGGCCAGCCGCCTGACCGGAACCGAGCGCGAACTGCTGCGGCTGGCGGCCACACTGCTCGAGCGGCTGGCTGACGAGCCAGGCCCGCCGCCCGAGCACGGTCGATGGCCGCCCACTGCGTGAGCGGCTGGCTGGCGAGCCCGGCCCACGCCCCTTAATATCCGGCCGGTCGCGGCCGGCGGGCCAGGCGGCAATTCCTATGTACCGACCGACCGCAGTCGCTGATGCCAGGCCACCGCGGAGGTGTCGGTCAGCGACGCGATCTGGTCGATCACCACGCGCAGGCGGCCCCGGTCATCCGCCGCCGCCGCGAATGCGGGCCGGAAGAGCGGGTCGAGCGTCGCGGGGGCGCCCGCCGCGATGCTCTCGGCCAGCTCGGCGATGATCTCGCGCTCGCGCGCCTGCGCCGCGACCACGCCCGACCGGCTCATCACGTAGTGCGCTGCCACGCCCTTGAGCAGCGCGCACTCAAGGCGCTCCCGCCGGGGAACGATCAGGTCCGCGGCGTACCGGCACAGCGGCGGCGTCCCGGCCGGGCGGGTCGCGCGCGCGGCAGCGCCGCAGAACCGGCCGATCAGCTCGCTGGTCAGGTTCTTGACCGCGGCGACCGCGAACGGGCTGCCGTCGAACTCCGCTGGCCAGTAGCTGAGCTCAAGCAGCCCGCCGAAGACCTCGGTCAGCTCGGCCTCCGTGGTCTCACCTGGCGGGCAGTACGCGGTCAGCGTGAGCTTGGCGACGGCCTGCCGTTCGGCCTGGTCCCGCAGCACCGCGAAGGTGACCAGGCCCGCGTGCAGGCCGTCCTCGACGTCGTGCACCGAGTAGGCGACATCATCGGCCCAGTCCATGACCTGTGCTTCCAGGCACGGCCGCTCCTCTGGGGCGCCTTGCCTGATCCAGGAGAACGCGTCGGCGTCGTCCCCGTACGCCCCGTACTTGCCTGACGAGCTCGCCGCCTCTCCCGGCCCGAGCCACGGGTACTTCAGCGTGGCATCCAGCGTCGCCCTGGTCAGGTTCAGGCCGGCACCGGGCACCTTGGCCTCTAGGCGCGTGAGCAACCGCAGGCTCTGCGCGTTCCCCTCAAAGCCGCCGTGGCCCGCCGCAAGCTCAGCCAGCGCCGCCTCGCCGTTGTGTCCGAACGGCGGATGCCCGAGGTCGTGCGCCAGGCAGGCGGCGTCGACCAGATCGGGGTCACAGCCGAGAACGCCGGCTAGCTCGCGGCCGATCTGCGCGCACTCGAGGGAGTGGGTCAGCCTGGTGCGCGGGAAATCGGCAGATCCGACAGCGACGACCTGCGTCTTGGCCGCGAGGCGACGGAGCGCGGCACTGTGCAGCACCCGAGCGCGGTCCCGTACGAACGGGCCGCGCCCGGCACCGTCTGCGCGCTTGGGCGGCTCCTCAGCCCACCTGGCCCTGGCCAGGTCGTCATAGCCGCCAACCTCGCCGGCCTCGCTCACCTGCTGTCGCTGCCCCCTGATGGCTCCATGACCGCAGCGCGCCCGGCCTCCAGCCTCGCCACCGGCACCCGGAACGGCGAGCAGGACACGTAGTCGAGTCCGGCCGAGTGGAAGAAGTGCACCGAGTCCGGGTCGCCGCCGTGCTCGCCACACACGCCGATCTTCAGGTCCGGCCTGGCGGCCCGGCCCTCCTCGACCGCGATGCGCACGAGCCGCCCGATGCCGTCCACGTCGATCGTCTCGAACGGGGAAACGCCGAACACGCCCAGGTCGATGTACCGCCCGAAGAACGAGCCCTCGACGTCGTCACGCGAGAAGCCCCAGCCCATCTGGGTCAGGTCGTTGGTGCCGAACGAGAAGAACTCGGCCGCCTGGGCAATCTGCCCGGCGGTGAGCGCGGCCCTGGGCACCTCGATCATCGTGCCGATGAGCGTGTGCACCGAGGTCCCGGTCTCCTCGGCCACCGATGCCAGCACCTTCTCGGTCTCCTCGCGCGCCGCCTCGAGCTCCTGGACCGCGCCGACCAGCGGGATCATGATCTCCGGCTTCGGGTTGCCGCCGGCCTTGACCCGGTCGACCGCAGCGTGGGCGATCGCCCGCACCTGCATCTGGTACAGGCCGGGAATGACCAGCCCGAGCCGGACACCGCGCAGGCCGAGCATCGGGTTCTGCTCGTGCAGCCGCCGGACCGCGTCCAAAAGCTTGCGGTCGGCGTCGGTGGCCCCGCCCGCCTCCCCTACCCCCTTCTCTGCCAGCGCGATCTTGACCGACAGCTCGGTCAGGTCGGGCAGGAACTCGTGCAGCGGCGGGTCGAGCAGCCGGATCGTCGTCGGCAGCCCGTCCATGGCCTCGAAGATCTCGACGAAGTCGCCTCGCTGCAGCGGCTCGAGCGCGTCGAGCGCGGCGTGCCGGGCGGCCTCATCCTCGGCCAGGATCAGCCGCTCCACCAGCTGGCGCCGCTCGCCGAGGAACATGTGCTCGGTGCGGCAGAGGCCGATGCCCTGGGCGCCGAACCGGACGGCCCGGGCCGAGTCCTCGCCGGTGTCGGAGTTGGCCCGCACGCCAAGCCGGCGCTCGGCGTCGGCGTGGGTCATGAGCCGGTGCACGGCCTCGACCAGCTCGTCGGACTTGGGGTCGAGCTTGCCCTCGAAGTACTCGACGACCGGCGAAGGGACGACGGGGACCTCGCCCAGGTAGACCTGGCCGGACGTGCCGTCGATCGAGATCACGTCGCCCTGGTTGACCGTCACCCCGTCGGTGGAAGTGAACTTCCGGCCGACCACGTCGACCTCAAGCTGGTCCGCCCCGCACACGCAGGTCTTGCCCATGCCCCGCGCGACCACTGCGGCGTGGCTGGTCTTGCCGCCGCGGCTGGTCAGAATGCCCCTGGCCGCGATCATGCCGTGCAGGTCATCGGGGTTGGTCTCGCGCCGGACGAGGATGACGCCCTCACCCCGGTCGGCCCACTCGACCGCCGTGGCCGAGTCGAATACCGCCTTTCCGACGGCCGCCCCTGGCGACGCCGAGACGCCCTTGGTGATCTTCTCCGCGTCCGGCCCGGCGTCAAACCTGGGGAACATCAGCTGCGCCAGCTGGGCGCCGGTGACCCTGGTGAGCGCCTCGTCCATGTCGATGAGGCCCTGGTCGACCAGCTGGGTGGCGATCCGGAA
>JASHOL010000011.1 GCA_030041135.1 Streptosporangiaceae bacterium
GAACCCGATGAACACGCTCCAGAAGTGCCAGGCGCCGAGCCGGTTGTCCAGCATCTTGCCGGTCCACTTCGGCCACCAGAAGTAGAACCCGCCGAACATGCAGAACACCACGGTGCCGAACAGCACGTAGTGGAAGTGGGCGACGACGAAGTAGGAGTCGCTGACCGCGAAGTCCAGCGGCGGCGAGGCCAGGATGACGCCGGTCAGCCCGCCGAACAGGAACACGATCATGAAGCCGAGGATGAACAGCATCGCGGGCTCGAACGTGATCTGGCCGCGCCAGATCGTGCCGACCCAGTTGAAGAACTTCACCCCGGTGGGCACCGCGATCAGGAACGTCATGAAGGAGAAGAACGGCAGCAGCACCGCCCCGGTGGTGAACATGTGGTGCGCCCACACCGTCAGCGACAGGCCCGCGATCGCGATCGTCGCGGCGACCAGGCCCTTGTAACCGAACAGCGGCTTGCGGGAAAACACCGGCAGGACCTCGGTGGCGATGCCGAAGAACGGCAGCGCCACGATATAGACCTCCGGATGGCCGAAGAACCAGAACAGGTGCTGCCACAAGATGGCCCCGCCGCTGTTGGCCGCGAACACCTGGGCGCCCAGCTTGCGGTCGATCTCCAGCACCAGCAGCGCCGCGGCCAGCACCGGGAACGCCAGTATCACCAGCATCGAGGTCAGCAGGATGTTCCAGGTGAAGATGGGCATCCGGAACATGGTCATGCCCGGCGCGCGCATGCACACGATCGTCGTGATGAAGTTGACGCCGCTGAGGATCGTGCCCAGGCCCGACAGGACCAGGCCCATGATCCACATGTCGCCGCCCAGGCCCGGCGTGTACTGCACGCTGGTCAGCGGCGAGTACGCATACCAGCCGAACGCCGCCGCCCCGCCAGGGGTCAGGAAGCTCAGCAGCAGGATCAGCCCGCCGAAGGTGAAGAAGTAGTAGCTGAGCAGGTTCAGCCGCGGGAACGCCACGTCCGGCGCGCCGATCTGCAGCGGCATGATCTCGTTCGCGTAACCGATGAACAGCGGGGTGGCGAACAGCAGCAGCATGATCGTGCCGTGCATCGTGAACAGCTCGTTGTACTGCTGGTCGGACACGATGTGGTTGTCCGGGCCCATCAGCTGGGCCCGCATCACCATCGCCATCGCCCCGCCGGCCAGGAAGAAGAAGAACGAGGTGATCAGGTACAGGTGCCCGATGATCTTATGGTCGGTGGTTGAGAGCCAGTCGGCCAGGATCGAGCCCTTGTGATAGACGGTGGGCGGGCGCGCCGCGGTCGGCGGTGCCTCGCTCGTCGGTATCATTGGCGCCCCCGGCCGCCTCAAGCACCCGCATGGGGTGCGGACATCGCTGTCGATAGCCGGATTTGAAGCCGGCGGGCATCCGCAGCGGACTCGAAGAAACCGGCCGCAGATCGCTCGTGTTTCCCCCGCAAGAGCCCGCGACCTGCGGTATCGTTGCGTGAGCGCACGCTAACACAGCGTGATCGCATGCCCGGCAAGCGACCCCTGGGGTATCGCCGGCGGAATCCTCTGCGCCAGGCCAACTGAGGTCATGGCCTGGCGGCGGCGCACAACGGGCTCAGCTAGGCTTCGCAGGCTGCTGCCGGGCACTGGTGGCGGGCCGTGAGGCGTTTCTGTACCGCCCGAGTGGTGCTTTGCGGCAGGATGCTGCTCACCCCGGCCGGCTTGCTGATCCCGCTCGCCGGCCGGGGCCCCACCCGCAGGGCTGCCGGCATCTGCACCGGCCTAGGTGCCGGACGTGACCTGCCCGTCGGCGGGAATTCCACCGGAGGACCCGGTACAGAACTCCATCCCCGATCAACGACCTGTGATCATGGCGACAGTGATAATGAGCAGATGACCAAGCCCGAGGATGTGCCCACGGTTACGCTGCCCAGCGGCGCCCAGATGCCGATGATCGGCTTCGGGACCTGGAAGCTGCGCAATCGACATGCCCGCGACGCGGTACTGGCCGCGCTCTCGGACGGCTACCGGCACCTTGACACGGCCACGATGTACGGGAACGAGGACGAGGTCGGCGAGGCGATCCGCGCGAGCGGATTGGACCGTGACGAGCTGTTCGTCACCACAAAGGTCAGGCCTTCGGACGCGGGCCGCGAGGCGAGCGTGCTGCGCGCGTCGCTGCGCAAGCTCGGCCTCGACTACCTCGACCTGTGGCTGCAGCACTGGCCGTCACGGTCGGCGACCAACATCAGCATGTGGCGTGAGCTGCTTGGCGCGCAGGCGGCCGGGTACGTGCGCGACGTCGGTGTGAGCAACTACAGCACCGTCCAACTCGACGAGGTGACGGCAGCATCGGGCAAGGCGCCGGCCGTGAATCAGGTGCACTGGAACCCGGCTCGGTACGACCCCGCCGTGCTGGCCGCTCACGCCGAGCGCGGCATCGCCCTCGAGGGTTACAGCCCGCTGAAGGACACCCGGCTGGGCGATCCCGTGCTGACGCAGATAGCGGCCGCGCACGGTGTGACGACCGCGCAGGTGGTGCTCCGCTGGCACCTGGAGCACGGCATCACGGTCATCCCGAAGTCCGCGCACCCTGACCGGATCGCGGCCAACATCGATCTGCTCGGATTCAGCCTCACGCCCGAGCAGATCGCCGCGATCGACGGGCTGTCGGGTCGCTAGCCGCCCCCGCGTCGAGGTCAGCCAGAAACCGCGCGGCCCGGGCTCGGCTCGTGAGCCGGACGAACGTCAGGTGCCGGTTCGCCGGATCATCCTGGGCGGGACCGTACCGCTCTGCGTAGGTACGGTGCTGGGTCCAGGCCCAGCGCAGGATCGACTGCTCCGGATCCAGCATGAACAGGTTGCGCAGCGGCTCGGTGTTGCCGTTCCAGAGCTCGGTGCGCATCACCATGCGCCGTAGAGTTCTGGCCAGGAGCTGACGCATGATCTGGCGCCTGGGCAGGTCCAGCCAGACGACGGTGTCGGCCCGTTGCCAGACCAGATCCTGGACCGCGTTGTAGTTCCCGTCGACCACCCAGCCATCGCCGGCGATGAACTGCGCCACCCTGGCCCGGAAATCCTCGCGCTCCAGCGGCTCCCAGTTCGGCTGGTGAAACACCGCGTCGAGTTCCAGGTGCGGAACGCCAAGAGCAACGGCAATCGCGGTGGCCACCGTGGTCTTGCCTGACCCGCTGTTGCCGACTACGGAAACCCTGCGCACTGAATTACCTTACGGGCTGGATGTCGTCAGACTGGAAGGCTTTTACGCAGCGCCAGGATCTGGGCCACTACCGCCTTGAATGCGGCCGCCCCGAGCTTGCCCGATGTGTAGCCCTTCTCCAGGCCCGCCAAGCAGTTGGCCCCTTCCTGGGGATTCTCGCCGGCCGACAGGATCAGCTCCATGCCAGCCTCCGCCGCGAGCAGCGCCCGGTTCTGGGTCGTGCCGTAGTCCCTGAGCGCGCCGGCTCCGATCGCATCGGTGATCGTCACGCCGGTGAAGCCGAGCCTGGTCCGCAGCTGACCCTGCACGATCGTGGAGGACAGCCCGGCCGGGAACTTAGGGTCCAGGGCCGGGTACTTGGCCCAGGACACCATGACGAGCTTGACCCCGGCACTGATCGCGGCCCGGTACGGATACTCGTCGAACCGTTCTATGGTCGCGGCTGAGAGCTTGAGCGTGACCGGCACCTCGTCGGTGTTCTGGGCCGCGGTGGCGGCGCCGAGGCCGGGGAAGTGCTTCGCGGTGGCCGCTACCTTGCCCTTCTGCTGGGCCTTGATGAAGTCGGCACCGAGCGCGGACACAACGCCAGGCCGCATGCTGTAGGACCGCTGGTACTGGTCATCGAAGTCGCCGGGCTTGCGGAAGACATCAAGTACGGGAGCGAGGTTGACGTTCAGGCGGTAGCTGAGCAGGTTCGCCGCCGCCGCCGCACCCGCGTGCGCAGCCGCGGCCTCGGCGGATGCAATCGGCCGGATCTCGCCGATCTGCTTCTCCGACAGCACCGGCGCACCAGGCAGCCGGCGGACCAGCCCGCCCTCCTGGTCGGTCATCAGCAGCAGCGGGTACGCCCTGGCCGGGTTGCTCCGGCTGTCGTTGGCCGCAACCAGGTCGCCGACCGCGCGAATGAACTGTGCTCGGTTCTTGAAGTTCCCCCCGAAGAAGATCACGCCTGCGGCTTCGCCCTCCCTGATCAGCTTGAGCAGGCCGGCCGGCGGCGTGAGGCCCGAATAGCTGTAGATCACTCGCTGGCCAGCCAGCTGAGGCACCGACATCCGGGCAGCTAGTGCCGACTCGGCGCTCTGGCTGGCGGCCAGTTCACTCGCGTAATCAATGAGCGATTCGCCGATGAGCGCCTCGTTCCCGGCATGGACATGGCTGGCCGGAGCGGGCGGATCACCGGCTGACTCAGGCGCGGCGGGGTGACCGACGTCCGCGCCAGTGCACAGCAGCGTGACGATGAGCGCCAGCGCGCAGACCGTCATGCCGGAGGTTTTGGACCAGAGCAACGGGCGGAACCTCTCGATCGAGCGGTCGACGACGCGCCTCGCCTCTTGAGCCGGGTCGGCACTGGTTGGCGCGGGTCAGGTCGGCAGGCTCGCGCGGAGCTGGAGCAGCTGCGCGAGCTGGGCTTCGAATGTACTCCTGGGCAGCGCGCCGTCCTGCAGGCCGGCCTGCACTCCGCGCACGCATGACAAGCCGGGGAGCGGGTTGGTCGCGGTGCACAGCAGCGCATCCATGCCGGCCCTGGCCGCCAGCATCGACCGGTTCTGCAGCGAGCCATAGGCGCCCAGGGCCCCGGCCCCCAGCGCGTCGGTGATCGTGACGCCGGTAAAGCCGAGCCTGCGCTCCAGCTCACCCTGAATGATCGTCGGTGACAGCCCCGCCGGCAGCCTGGGATCTAGGGCCGGGTAGTTCGCCCACGACACCATCGTCAGCTTCACGCCGGCCTTGAACGCTGCCGTGTAGGGGGCCTCGTCGATGCTGCGCAGCGTCTGGGCCGAGAGATCGATGGTGACCGGCTCGTTGTCTGTGTCCTGCGTCGTCGCGGCCGCGCCCAGCCCGGGGAAGTGCTTGACCGTCGCGGCAACACGCCCGGCCTGCTGGGCCGCGACGAACGCCGCGCCTGCCTGCGCGACTACGTCAGGGTTCATGCTGTACGACCGCTGGAACTGGTCGTCGAAGTCGCCCGGTTGCCGGTACACGTCAAGGACGGGCGCCAGGTTCACGTTCATGCCCACCGCGCGCAGGCCGGCGGCGGCCTGCTGCCCGGCTACGGTCGCGGCGGCCGCGGGATCGGGCGACGAGCCGATCTCCGCCTCGGTCTGCGTGGGACCGGCCCACTGCATTCGCCGCACCAGGCCGCCCTCCTGGTCGGTCATCAGCAGCAGGGGGTAGGAGCGCGCCGGGTTCTGCTGGCTCGCGTTCGCCGCGACCATCTGCGCGATCACGCTGCTGATCTGCTGCTGGCTCGAGATGTTGAAGCTGAAGAAGATCACGCCGCCGACGTCACCGTGCCTGATCAGGTTCAGCAGTCCGGCAGGAGCGGACAACCCCTTGTAGCTGTAGATGACCCGCTGTCCGGCCATCTGCTCGGGCGACAGCTTGGCGATCTCGCCGGCCTGGGCCTTGAGCGCCGCGAGCTGGGTGGCGGTCGGCACCGCGGCCGGGCCCTGCACGGCCTCGGCCGCCTTCTGAGCTGCGTCCTCGGTGGTGCTCGGGCTCGCGCTGGGCTGGCCCGAGAGCCGCGGCTTGTCCGGCGCCGACGACTCGGCATGGGCGCCGGGGCCGGGCGCGGCGCCGCTGGAGCAGCCAGCGGTGACCGCGAGCGCGGCCGCCGCCAGGACGCCGCTGGCCTGGTACCACAGCCGTCGAGTTGGCAAGCGAGTTAACCTCCGCGGTGGTCCGGCCGGGCCTGCGCCGCACGGTTAGGCTGGCCGAGCCTAATGCCGCCGGGCTCCGCCGCCTTCCGGGCTCCACCAGCGTCAGCCCGGCCAGAGGCAAGGGCCGGGGCATCAATCTCCGTCATACCGATTCCGTGACGGCCATGGGAACAAACTACATGAAACGGCGAAGTACTAGTTGCGCTGAGTAGCGAATCTACAACGCGACGGCGCCGAGTCCGCGCTCGCGGCCGGCCAGGCATGCCCGGGAACGCCAGTTGATCATTTCCGGGCCGCGGATTATGGCTCCGGGCGCCCTCCCGTGATACCGGCCGTTGACACTGACGTGAAATCTCGCCGACACTCCTGGCATGGCCTCCGGCACCGCGTTGCTTGTCGCCCGGCTGCACATCGACCACGGGCTCGCGCACAGCGCGCTCTGTCCGGCCTGACCCGGTGCTCCGCCGCTCTTGAGTATCGGATGATTCCCTAGTTTCCTGGCAGACTTAGCCGGATAATGCCTGTACTACTCAGGTGAAGGACGTGAATATGACTACCGACCCGCACGCCGGACACGACCACTCTGGGCATCACGACGATCCGACGTTCTACCGCTCCCCGCGCGACGCCGCGGCGGCTCCCGCCGAGAAGCTCGCCTACGTGGCGACCTTCGCCCGGCCCGCCGACAAGCCCGACGGGATCGCGGTCGTCGACGTCGACCCTGGTTCCGCCAGTTACGGATCGGTGATCGGCTTCACCGAGCTCACCTACAGCGGGGATGAGCTGCACCACTTCGGCTGGAACGCATGCTCGAGCGCACTGTGTCCGGGGGGCGGGCATGACCACGGCGACCGCCGGTACCTGATCGTCCCCGGCCTCCGCTCCTCCCGCATCTACGTTCTGGACACCAAGGACGCGCCGGCGCAACCCGAGATCGTCAAGGTGCTCGGCCCCGACGAACTCGGCAAGCGGGCGAACTACTCCCGGCCGCACACCGTGCACTGCGGCCCCGGTGGCCTGTTCGTGTCCTGCCTGGGCGGCGGCAGCGAGGATGGTCCCGGCGGGGTCGCGCTGCTCGACCACAACACCTTTGAGGTCACCGGGCAATGGGAAGCCGACCGTGGCGACCAGTACCTCGCCTACGACGTGTGGTGGCACATCATGCACGACGTCGCGATCACGTCCGAGTGGGGCACGCCGTCCATGATCGAGGACGGTATCGTCCCCGACCTGCTGCTCGGCCGGAAGTACGGGCACCGGCTGCACTTCTGGGACATGAAGACCCGGACCAATATCCAGACCATCGACCTAGGCGACCAGCACCAGATGGCGCTGGAACTGCGGCCAGCCCACAACCCGGATAAGACCTACGGATTTGTGGGGGTCGTGATCAGCGTCGAGGACCTCTCCTCGTCCATCTGGCTGTGGCACCAGGGCGATGACGGCCGTTGGGAGGCTCAGAAGGTCATCTCGATCCCGGCTGTGCCGGCTGACCCGGACGACCTGCCGCCGGCGCTCAAGCCGTTCTCCGCGGTGCCGCCACTCGTCACCGACCTCGCGCTGTCCGTGGACGACCAGCGGCTCTACGTGTCGTGCTGGGGTACCGGCGAGATGAAGGCCTACGACGTTTCCGACCCGTTCCACCCTCGGGAGACCGGGTCCGTCCACATCGGCGGGATCGTGGCGCGCGAGGCGCATCCGGCCAGGCCCGATCAGCCGCTGGCAGGCGGCCCGCAGATGGTGGAGGTGAGCAGGGACAGCAAGCGGGTCTACTTCACCAACTCGCTGTACGGCGCGTGGGACGAGCAGTTCTACCCGGACGGGGTCGGAGCCTGGATGGCCAAGCTCGACGTGGCCGACGACGGCAGCATCAGCTTCGACGAGCGTTTCTTCGTCGAGGGCGACGCATTCCGGGGCCGCCGGACCCACCAGGTCAGGTTGCAGGGCGGCGACGCCTCGAGCGACTCCTACTGCTATCCGCCCGACTAGGCGGCTGTCAGCCGCTGTTCAAGCTGGTTGCTTCCGCTGGAGCAACTGGAGCAGGTCGAGACGCGAGCGCAGGTGCACGGCCATCAAGTCGTCCACGTCACCGCGAGGTACAAACGTGAGCGGAGCAGTGCCTGCCACGACCGCGTCCTGATCTCAGGCCGTGGTGCCCCGTAGACTCATACGGCTATGTATGTCTATGTCAAGCTATCTATGGAACAGCCCACGGCCCGGCCTCGGAGGTACCGATGACATCCACCCCGGCGACGGCGCCGGAACCGCCGCCTGGCATCTCCTTGACCGAGCCGACCGCTGCCGTCTCGCAGCCGAGCCGCTCCGCCGACCGGCTGCCCGCTCTGGTCTGGTTGACCGCTGCCGCGTTCCTGGCGGTCGAACTCGCCTTCAGCGGCCGCTACGGTTTCATGCAGGACGAGCTGTACTTCATCGTCGCCGCCCACCATCTCTCCTTCGGCTACGTGGACCAGCCGCCACTCGCGCCGCTGCTCACCCGCATCACGGACATCCTCGGCGTCAGCCCGACGGCGATCAGGATCGCGCCGGCGCTGGCCGGCGGCGCCACCGTGGTGCTGACCGCCCGTCAGGCCGCCTTGTTCGGCGCCGGGCGGACCGGCCGTGTCCTGGCCGCGCTGGCGATGGCCTGCTCCTCAGTGCTTCTCGGCGCGGATCGCGTCGCCAACACCACGCCGTGGGACCTGCTGGCCTGGACGGTCGTCGTTGTCTGCGTCAGCACTGCGCTACTGCGGGACCGGCCGCGCTGGTGGCTGGGCGCGGGCGTGGCGGCCGGCCTCGGGCTGCAGGACGACAACATCGTGATCCTGCTGCTCGCCGCCTTGGCTGTCGGCATCCTCTTCTCCGCGCAGCGGCCGGTGCTGCGCACCCCGTGGCCGTGGCTCGGGTCCGCCATCGCGCTGGTCATCTGGACGCCGGACCTGATTTGGCAGGCGACCCACGGCTGGCCGCAGCTGGCCATGTCGGCAGCGCTGCACCGGGAGAACGACTCGGCGGGCGCCTACGTGGGCGGCATCCCGGATCAGCTAATCGATATCGGCATTCTGGTGTCGCCGCTCGTGGTGGCCGGCTTCATCCGGCTGTGGCGGACAGCGGAGCTGCGCTTCCTGGCCATCGCCACCGCCCTTGTCTTGATATACGTGCTCGCCTGGGTGCCGGGCAAGGGTTACTACACCGACGGGCTGGCGCCCGCCGTTCTGGCGGCCGGCGCGGCCGCGGCCGAGAGCTGGGCAGCCCGCGGTCACCGGCCCACCGTCCGCGGCTGCCTGCTGGTGGCAGCCCCGATAGTCGACCTGGCACTGGCCATGGTCGTCGTGTTCCCGGTCTTGCCGATCACGGACGTGCACAGCCTGCCCGTCAGCGTGCAGCAGAGCTCGCAGGTCGGCGACACGGTCGGCTGGCCGCAGCTCACCGCCGCGGTGGCGGCGCAGGACGCGGCGCTCATCCGGTCCGGCGAGCGGCCTACCTCGATCTTCGCGGGCTACTACGGCGAGGCCGCCGCGATCCAGGTGCTCGGCGGGCATGATCACCTGCCGCCCGTGCTGTCCGGCCATAACGCCTACTGGATGTGGGGTCCTGGAGGCGCTTCGGACCGCACCGTGCTCGCGGTCGACGCGCTCGGCCAGCTCAGGCCGTACTTCGCCAGCTGCCGGCTGCTGACCACCTACTATGCCCCGTACCACGTGGATAACGACTGGACCGACCTGCAGATCGGCGTCTGCACCGGCCCGGTCGCGAGCTGGCCCATAATCTGGCCGCACTTGAAGCGCTACGAGTGAGTGAGATCACCGCACACCTGCCGCGACCAGGCAACCTGCGGGCCGGCCGAAGCGGCCAGCGGGCAGGCTGAAACGGCCTGCGGGCCGGCCCAGCCTCGCCGGCCAGGCCCTACCAGGTGCCCCAGTGCACGACCTCGTCGAACGGCTTCCGGTCAGGCTTGCTGATCGGCGCGAGCGGCCGTCCGCTCGGATAGCCGAGCGCGATGAGGAACGAGCACGTCCGGCCGGCCGGCAGCCCGAGCAGGCGGTTCGCCGCGGCCTGGTCGCCCACGCCCGCGTGGCCGCTGCCGATCCCCAGGTCTGCGGCAGCGATCATCATGATCATGGTCGCCTGCCCGAGATCGAACTGGACCCGGCGGCCCGGCTCTGGGTCGTCGCTGATCACGAGCGCGATGGTTGCCGCCGACGAGGACACGTGCTTGGCACCGACCCAGACGGTGGACAGATCTCGCAGCTGGGCCCGGTCGGTCACGACCACGAAGCCCCACGGCTGCGTGTTCTGTGAGGACGGCGCGCGACGGCCCGCCTCCAGAATCTGATCGAGGTGCTCCCGGCTGATCGGCCGGTCGGAGAATGACCGCACGTTCCGGCGCGAGGTGATGGCATCCCAGGTCTGCATGGATTGATCCAACACCACGCCGGTCAACCGTGCCTGGTGGCCCGGCGGCCGCACGCCGCCGGGTCGGCTGCGCGGTCACTGGGCTATCGCGGCCGCGACAGGATAGTTCCCGACATTTACGGTCGCGACCGCTCTCCGCGAGGCAGTGTCGAGCAGGGTCACCTGCCCCGCGTACGGGCTGACGACGACCGCGGTCGTCCCGGTCGGCGCCAGTTGGATCGCGGTCGGGTAGGAGTAGATCCCGATGAGGATCGGCCGGCCACCGCGCACCGCCGACGCCCGGCCCGTCACCGGCGGGAAATGCGTGGTGCCGTACGTGACCACCGTCGGCAGGCCCGCGACGACCTGCCAGCCGGGGATCGTCACCGCGTCCCAGCCGCCGACCGCAAACGCCCCAGCCTGCGCGCCTGGATTGCGGAGCAGGTTGGGCCCGAATCTGGCCAGGGACGGCGCGTTGGCGCGGGCCGTCGCCTGCTGACCTAAGCTCGCCGGCGCGGCCAGCGCGGATGCGCAGGGACTCGCGAGAACGAGTCCGGCCCAGGTAAGCGCGACAGACGCGGCAATAGCCGGCAACCTGCGATGGGGGTCATGGCTGGTTACGTCCAGGTGCGCGGAGCGATACCAGTAGTTCAGCGGGCATTCGAGTCCTGTTTGGCCGTTCAGTCAAAGCGACCAGGAGGGATTCTGGGCCCTCGGCGCAGTCCTTTGCAAGGGCGGCCGCCTCTATTTCGGCCAGTGTCACCGGTGCGGCCTCGCCCGTGGCCGAATGGTCCAGCCGTAGACGGATGCCTGGGCGGCACGCCACTCGGCAGCGGGAAGATCCAGCGAGTCAGAAACCTGCGGCAAGAAACGGGTGCCAGTCGCCTGGGCGATGAGTATCTCCAGCACGTTCAGGTCAGCGATCGCGCTGCATCGCACTATGATCTTGCGCCGATCAGACGCCTCAACAAGCAATCTCGTGCTGAACAAGATTGTGGCCAGGTTGACGTCGCGCCAGGGCAGCGTCGTCTCCCCGTGGGTAATGCCCTGACCGTCGATGCTCAACGGCCCGAACCCCATCGGCTCGTCGGCCTCAAGCTGTCGCAGGGCATCGGGCAGCTTGGCGGCGCAGCTGATTATCCGTAGCTGAGGGCCAGCCCCGTTAGTGAGAACGCCCGGCTTCCGCAGGCCAGGGCGGCCGAACCTGAGCTGTCCGCCCTGTGCGAACGTGACCAGGTAGCCGTCAACTAAGGAGTTCCTGGCCGACCAGTAGACTTTCGCGTCGGCCCAGACCGCGGCTCGCCAGATCCGGCCGGTTATGCCAGTGATCACCAGGCCGCCCGAGTACAGGTACAGCCTCCGGTTCAGCCGGGTCATCACTGCCATCGCTACCAACGCCGGCACCGGCAGGCCAAAGATCAGACTCGCCGCGACCACGGCCCACGTGCTGTGGTTGCCGGCCAGGCCCTGGCCGGAGCCCGCATTCTGCGCCGTGCCGGCCGCGAAGCACACGGCGATCATTACCTCGAAGTAGACCCGCACAGCGTTGCCTGGGCACCGATACACCGAACGCAGCTCGGCCAGGCCCATTGACCGGGCCGTGGCCTCGACTCGCCGAGGCACGCTGGCATCCACCGGCGCACGTTCGGGCAGCGCGCTGGCTACTGAATCTGAAGGCGGGACGTCAATAACCCGAGCATGTCAGGTGCGGTGCCGGATGAAACTGGCCAGAGCATTGGACAGCCAGGTGTTCATCTGGAAGTCAACGTGCCGGTCAGCGCCTGGAGGCCGAGGCTGGTCAGCGCCACGGTAACCCACAGCACCGCGCCGAGGGCCAGCGGCCTGAACCCGGCCAGCCGAATGTGGCGCACGTCGGTCGACAGACCGATCGCGGCAAGCGCTGTGGTGATCATCCATGTCGACAGGTGTGAGAGGCCGCCGTGCCAGAAGGCCGGCACCAGCCCGAGCGTGTTAGCCGCCACCGCAGCGATGAACGCCACGATGAACACCGGCAAGATGCGGCGGGCGTTGACCGGTTGACGCACCGGTTCCGTGTTTGCGTCCTTCCGGTGCCGGCCACGAACGACAGCAAGGGCGAGGCAGATCGGGATGATCGCCAGTGTGCGCGTGAGCTTGACGACTACCCCGTAAGAAGCAGCCGTATGGCCGTAGATCGTCGAAGCCGCAACGACTGAGGACAGGTCGTTGATTGCCGTTCCGGCCCACAGGCCGAACGAGCGCTGGGAAAAGCCGATGATGTGCCCGACGGTCGGGAAGAGGAGGATGGCCACGATGTTGAACGTGAATATCGTGGCGATGGCGTAGCTCACGTCGGCCTCGTCAGCGCTTATGACCGCATCGGTCGCCGCGATAGCCGACGCGCCGCAAATGGCAGTGCCCACCCCGATGAGCGTTCTGGCGTTTCCTGGCAGGCCAAGCATCTGGCCTGCCACCCGCGTCATGACCAGGGCGGCCGCGAGAGTTCCGAGCAGGACCGGCATCGAACGGGCTCCGGTCGAGAGAACCTGGCCGAGCGACAGCCCAAGTCCCATCAGCACGATCGAGCTCTGCAGCACCTTCTTCGAGGTGAAAGCGATGCCCGGCCGCAGACGCCGCGACGGCTTCCTGACGACAGCTATGGCGATGCCAGACAGGACGGCGAACACTGGCGCGCCAACGACCGGTGCCAGGTCGCCAAGCAGCGTGGCAGATGCGGCCACGGCTACGGCACAGATGATGCCGGGACCCAAGGCTCGCAAGCGGCGGAGCGCGCACACCGGCGGCGACGGCACCTCGGCCACGGTTGCCTGCGCGCGGCCGGCCTCGGCTTCCGCTTCACCGTGCACAAACATTGGTGCTTCCTCCAGCGACACAAGGGTCACGCAGGCGAGGGGATGATCCGCATGTAGGGCTTGGGCGCCTTGAAGTCGCCGAACAGCATCTTTGCCTTCTCGTCGGTGACCAAGAGGGAGATCATCACGTCGTCGCCGGGCTGCCAGCTGGCTGGCGTCGCGACCGGGTGCCTGGTCGTGAGCTGGACCGAGGCGACGGCCCGCAGCACCTCGGCGAAGTTGCGGCCGGTCTGCATCGGATACATCGTGATGAGCCTGATCCTTTTGCTGGGATCTATCACGAAGGTCCCGCGAACGGTCCGGTTGTCCATCGCGCAGCGCGACGCGGCGTCACCCTCGGCGTCGGCCGCCAGCATCCCGTAGAGCTTGGAGACGGTCAGGTCGGTGTCGGCGATGATCGGGTAGCCGGGCCGTACACCCTCGGTCTCGTTAATGTCGTCAAGCCACTCGTAGTGGTCATCGACCGAGTCCACCGACAGGCCGATGAGCTTCACGTTCCTGCGCCGGAACTCGGGGCTCAGCTTCGCCACCGAGCCGAGTTCCGTGGAGCAGATCGGCGTGAAGTCTTTGGGATGCGAGAACAACACCGCCCACGAATCGCCGATCCACTCGTGGAACCGCATCGTTCCCTGTGTCGTCAGCGCCACAAAGTCGGGTGCCGTGTCGCCTAGTTGCAGACCCATCGTTGCTTCCTCCCTGCAGTGGTTGCTCGTGCTCTCCAGTAATACGAGCTACGGCAGCGCAGTCGCTTCGCCCGACAGGGCCAACTTGCTGTGCCAGCACGCGTGGCCCGACTGGGCCATGCCCGGATGAGCAATCTCGGCTGGCGGGAGAGATCTCGGCTGTCAATCCGGGTGCCGGGCCTGGACGTATGATGTTCTGGCCGATGCAACAGACACTGGCATCGCATACCTGGCACGGGCCCGGAGCGGGTCGGGACGCGGATGGGCATCCACGGCAGTGACGCCTCCCAGTAAGCAACAGTTCCTGAGCAACCTGCCAGCCCAGGTGTCGAGCTTCATAGGGCGCGACGCTGAGCTGGCCGAGGTGCGCGTGCTGATGACCGCGTCACGGCTGGTTACGCTGACTGGTGCGGGCGGCGCGGGCAAGACCAGGCTCGCGCTGCAAGTCGCGGTGACGCTGGCCGATGGCGCCGGGGACGGCGTGTGGTTCGTCGAACTAGCCCCGCTGCAGGACCCGGATCTGGTCGCGGCGACCGTGGCCGATGTGCTCGGGATCCGCGAGGAAGCGGACCGCCCGGTGCTGGAGACGCTGGCCGAGGCGCTAGGCCGGCGGAGCATGTTGGTTCTGCTGGACAACTGCGAGCATGTAGTTCGCGCGTGCGCAAAGCTGGCCGACGCGCTGCTGCGCGGCTGCCCGGGCCTGGTGCTGCTGGTGACCAGCCGCGAGCCGTTGGGCATCGACGGGGAGCAGGTGTACCGGGTCCCGTCGATGGGCTTGCCGGCTGACGGTGACGACGTCGCCGCGATTCGGGCCAGCGAGGCCGTGCGGCTGCTGGCAGACCGGGCGGCTGCGCAGGGAGTACAGCTCGCCTGGGACGAGCCCGCGGCCGCCATGGCGGGACGGGTCTGCCGCCGGCTGGATGGCATTCCGTTGGCGCTTGAGTTAGCCGCGGCCCGCCTGCGGGTGATGCCGCTGGCCGACCTGGAGGCCCGGCTGGATGAGCGGTTCGCGCTGCTGACCGGCGGGTCGCGGGCTGCGCTGCCGCGGCAGCAGACGCTGCGGGCCATGGTCGACTGGTCCTGGGAGCTCCTGACCGCCACCGAGCGGGCCGTGCTGGCCCGGCTGTCGGTGTTCGCCGGCGGGTTCGGGCTGGCCGCGGCCGAGGCAGTGGCCAGCGAACCGGACATGCCTGCGGGGGAGGTCGTCGGCCATCTGGGCGCGCTGGTAGATAAGAGCCTGGCGCAGTTCGGCGGCCCTGGGGTCGCGCCGGCTCGGTACCGGTTGCTTGAGACAGTACGGCAGTACGCGGCCGGCCGACTGGACAGAATGGGCCAGGACGCGGCAGGCGGTGCCCGGGCCGCACACTTCGACTACTACCTCTCCCTGGCCGAGGCGGCCGCGCCGCAGCTGGTGGCCGCTGATCAGGCTGCCTGGTTAGATCGGCTCGACGCCGAGCTGGGCAATCTGCGAGCCGCGATCGCGTTCAGCATGACGCAGCCTGACCCCGAGCCTGGCCTGCGGCTGGCCGCCTCGCTGCGCGTGTATTGGGCGGCACGCGGCCACGCGGCCGAAGGAGCCGAGGCGCTGCGCGCGCTCGCGGACGCGCCCACAGTCCAGGGCGCGACACTGGCCCGCGCAAGGGCGCTCGTGGCGGCAGCCCACCTCCTCGGGCAGGCGGGCAGTTACGCGGTCGCGTGGAACTACTGCCAGGAGGCGCTGGCTATCGCCGGCGCCGCCGGCGATGAGCGCCTGGTCGCCGACCTGCTGCAAGAACAAGCCTGGCTGCAGGCGAGACAGGGGCAGGTCGACGCGGCGTTGCTGCTGGCCGAGCAGGGCCTGACGCAGGCCCGGCGCCTCGGCGAACCTCACCTCACCGGCCGCCTGCTTACCACTAGGGCGCAGGCTGAGAACGTTGCGGGAGACCACGCCGGCGCTGCCCGCGACACCGCCGAGTCCCTGCCGCTGTTCCGCCAGGCCGGTGACCGGCTCCAGGCCGGGCAGGCGCTCGGCAACCTCGGCTACTACGAGCTGACAGCGAGCGACCTGGACGCCGCCCGCGGCCACTTGGCCGAAGCGCTCGACATCGCCCGCGCGCTCAATGCCCGTGACGGAATCGTCTACACAACCTTCAACCTCGGCCTGGCTGACTACCTTGGGGGCTCGCTGGCCGCAGCCGAGGCCTTGTTCGCAGAATCGCTTGCCCTAGCCCGGCGCATGGGAATGAAGCGGCAAACCGCTTATGCACTGATCGGTCTGGCCCTGGCCGGTCACGACGGGCGCGACTCGGGCTGGCCAGCCCGGCTCCATGGCGCCGCCGATCAGGCCTTCGATGATCTGGGCGAGGCCGTCGAGCCTCTGGAAGGCCGGCTGGCCGAGCTCGACTGCCAGCGCCTGCGCGCCGCGATGGGCGATGATGCCTTCGAGGCCGAACACGCCGTCGGCCGCCGCCTTGACCTGGCCCAACTGTCTGCTGTGCTATCGCGCAGGGACGCTGCGTCAGAGCGGGCGGGAGCGGCTTCCTCGGCCGAGGCCGTGACGGTGCTGACGCCACGCGAGGTCGACGTGCTGACCCTGGTCGCGCAGGGACTAAGCAACCCGGACATCGCCCGGCGGCTCGTGCTGAGTGAGCACACGGTCCACCGGCACCTGGCCAACATCCTCAGAAAGCTCGACCTCTCCTCGCGCGCCGCAGCCGCGGCGTGGGGCGTCCGTTCCGGGCTGGTCTGAGTCTCGCCCGATCGGGCCATCTGCCGCCGCAAGCTCAATCTGGCCCGTCTGGGCGAAGCGACACCGGTGCGCTGCGCGGTACCACTTAACCAACGGGGCATCGAATCCGCCTGCGCCGCTGTCGCAGGTGGGTCCGAGCACGGGGAGCGAGGTGTCGGTCAGCCAATCCTCGGAACCACCGCCCAGGCCACGCCGAGGAGACAGCAATGCACCCCAGCTTCAGTTACGAGCTTGCTCAGGCCCGCGCATCCGACCTGCGGCACCAGGCTAAACGCGCCACCTGTGCCCGCGCCGCGCGCAAGCTGCGGCCAGGTCGGCGCGCCGGGGCACGATGCACTGAGGCGGAGTTGCCGGCTCCTGGCCGACGGGAGCGGCGCAGACGCTCACCAGGGCGCGTGCTCGCGATCGCATCCCTGGGCAGCGCGGTCGCCTTCGTCGACGCAACGATCGTGAACATCGCGTTCCCGGACATCGCGCGCTCCTTCCCCGGCACGTCGATCACGACCCTGTCCTGGGTGCTGAACGGTTACAACGTCGTATTCGCGGCGTTTCTCATGGCGGGCGCGGGGATCGCGGAAACGGTCGGTCGTCGGCGCACGTTTGTGTTCGGCCTGAGGCTCTTCACCGTTGCCTCGCTGCTGTGCGCCGTGGCACCGTCGGCCGGCGCTCTGATTGCCTTCCGCGTCGTGCTGGCGCTTGGCGCCGCGTTCCTCGTGCCTGCAGGCCTTGCCCTGGTCCTGCACGCATTCCCGCCCGCGCGTCGATCCCACGGCGTTGCGATGCTGTCCGCGGTTGGCGCGGCAGCCGCGGGGCTCGGTCCCTCGCTCGGCGGGCTGCTCGTCACCGCGGCGAGCTGGCGCCTGGTCTTCATCGTCAACGTGCCGATCGGCGTGGCAGCGGCGCTGCTGGCCAGGCGCCGGGTGGCCGAAAGCAGGGCGCTTGACCGCCGGGGCATTCCTGACCTGCCGGGCACACTGCTTTTCGCGATCGCGATCGGAGTGCTGGTACTCGGCGTTGTCAAGGGCCAGGACTGGGGCTGGGGCAGCGCGCCGACTCTCGGCTGCCTGGCGATAGCGCTGGCTACGGGCGGGGTGGTGGTCTGGCGCTGCACCTGGCACCGCTCGCCGGTTATTGACCTCTCGCTGCTCAGAATCCGGACGTTCAGCATCGGCAACGCGATGATGATCCTCGGCGCGGCCGGCTTCTTCGGCTATACGCTAGCCAACGTCTTGTTCCTGACCGGGGTGTGGCGATACTCGATCCTCCAGGCCGGCCTGGCGCTGACTATCGGCCCGCTCGTGGCGGTGCTGGTTGCCGGGCCGACGAGTCGGCTGGCGCTGCGCATCGGCCCTCGTCCGATTCTGGTCGCGGGCGGCCTGCTCTGGGGCGGGGCGGTAATGTGGCTCGTCGAACGAGTCGGCTCGGTTCCCGACTTCACCGGTCAATGGCTACCGGGCATGGTGCTGCTCGGGATCGGCGCGGGCACGCTCTTTCCCAACCTCAGCGGAACTGCGGTCGCGTCGGCACCTGGCGGAAGATTCGCCACGGCGACTGGGATGAACACCGTTGCGCGGCAGTTCGGAGCGGCGCTCGGCGTTGCGGTCGTCGTCGCTATCATCGGCACGCCATCGCCTGCGAGCGCTCATTCGCTGTTTCACGCCGCGTGGACGTTCGGCGCGATCAGCCTCCTGGCCGCTGGCCTCGGCGGCCTGCTTGTCGGCCGCGGCCGAGCGGCCAGCACGCCTGCGGCGGCCGACACAGAGACTGCCCGCGGTGAACCTGACCGAGCGGCTCTCGGCGAAGCCGTGCCCCAAGCCGCTTTGCATGCACCGCGCCCGCGCCCGCGTGGCGCGACCGCGGGCGCGACCTTCCTTCCGACCGCCCCGCCGGCGGAGTCGGCGGCCCAGTTCCTGGCCCGTACGCCGTTGTTTGCCGCCACTGACCCGGAGCTGGTTGAGCAGCTCGCGGCGAAAGCGCGCACGCGACACCTGCCCGCCGGCAAGTGGCTGTTCCGCGAGCGAGACCCCGCCCGCGAGATGTACGTAGTCCGGGCCGGCCGGCTCGCGGTGGTCGACGAGCACGCCAACTCCGTAATTCGCGAGCATCGGCGCGGAGACGCCCTCGGCGAGCTCGCGCTGCTAAGGGACTCGCCGCGATCTTGCTCCATCCGCGCCGCGCGACCAACCGAGCTTATCGCCGTGGACCAGGCCGACTTCTCCTGGCTGTTGCGCACCTCGCCGGCCCTGTCGTCGGCACTTAACCGATCGCTGAGTCGTCGGCTCCAGGATGCGCGCGCCGAGACATCCGCGCCTCGGGCGCGGCCGGCGACCGTGGCCCTGCTCGCCGTCGACGGGCGGGTCCGGCCGTGGCTGCTTGCCGCCCGGTTGGGCGCCGCCCTGAAGGCTTACATGTCGGTCGGCGTGCTCGACAGCGCGGAGGTTCCGCGCGCGGAACTCGCAGACGATCCGGCCGCTGTGTACGGGCCGCTGCTGGACGGCGCGGAGGCAGCGCACGACCTGGTTGTGCTCGTCGGCGGACTCGACCCGGATGAGCCGTGGACGAGGTTCTGCCGGCAGCACGCCGACCGGATCCTCGCGGTGACCGGCGGCGGTCCGGTTCCATCCGCGCTTCGCAGCTATCCAGAGCTGCAGGGCTGCGAACTGGTCGCTTGCGACGTCGGTCCGGGCGCACTGAACGGCTGGGCGGACGCGCTCGATCCGGTCGCGTCGCACGTCATCCGCGAGAGTGAGTTCAGGACCGACGTCGCCCGCATGGCCCGCAGGCTGGCCGGTACGTCCGTCGGGGTCGTGCTGTCGGGCGGCGGCGCCCGTGCGTTCTCGCATATCGGAGTGCTCGAGGAGCTGACAGCAGCCGGCGTGACGATCGACCGGATCGCGGGCGTCAGCATGGGCGCCGTGATCGGCGGGCTGTTCGCTATGGGTCACGACGCCGATGAGATTGATGCGATCTGCTTTGAGGAGTCGGTGCAGCGCCGTCCGCTGCGGGACTTCGCCTTCCCCCGCCACTCGCTGATCCGCGGCAACCGCATGCGGTCGATGCTGCACCGCAGGTTCGGCACACGGCTGATCGAGGAACTGCCACGGAGCTTCATCTGCGGCAGCGCCGAGCTTCGCAGCCATCGTCTGGAAATCGCGCGGTATGGGCCGCTCTGGGAGGCGGTCGGGCTCAGCATCTGTCTGCCGATCATTGCGCCCCCTGAGGTCCGCGGCCGCGACATCTTCGTCGACGGCTCGCTGATCGACAACTTGCCCGTGAAGGCGATGGCCGACATGGGAGAAGGCCCGGTGATAGCGGTCGACGTGAAGGCGAAGCCCGAACGCCGGACCGACGGGCCTGACGACCGTGACCGCGGCGCTGGCGATCGGCCGCCTCGGCTGCCGGGTCTTGGTGAGACCCTCACGAGGATCCTGCTGCTCGGCAGCGAGAACACGTCCGCAAGTGCCAGGCGCCACGCTGACCTGGTGATCAGGCCGCGAGCAGAGGGCGTCGGATTGCTCGAGTTCGAGCAGCTCGACGCGGCTCGCGAGGCTGGCCGCGTCGCGGCCCGCGAGGCGCTCGAGCGAGCGCCGGCCGGCCTCGTCGCCTGAGCCGCGACGGGGAACCTGCGCAGTGAAACAGAAGGGAACTACGATGCCTGAACCGGTCACCGAGAGCCGCCGGCCGGATGCCGTGGCCGCTGCCGACGCCATCTACCGCGGCCTGTTTGATTCGTTCAACCCGGACAAGGATGACCGGATCTCACCGCTCGAGGTGCTCAGCCGACTTGAGCGCTCCGGACTTAGGCCCGACGATCCGCGCATTGCCGAGGCGCTGGCCGGACTGGCTGGCGCGGGAGGCGGATCCCGGCAGATCACCTTCACGCAGTTCAAGAACCTCGCCAGGCACAACAGCAGCCTGATCAGGCGTGCGGTCGAGGGGAACCTCGCCGTACCCGATTTCGCCGCGCTCAGCGCCGATATCAAGCGGATGCATGACGAGTTGCTGCCGGTCGACTCCGGCGCCGTCGCCGACTACATTCCCCAGCTCAAGCGGGTCGACCCGGATCAGCTCGCGATCGCGTTGTGTACGGTAGACGGGCAGCGGCTCTCCGTGGGCAACTCAACAACGGCGTTCTGCCTCCAGTCTGTGTCGAAGGCGGTGAGCTATTGCCTGGCTCTCGACCAGCACGGCATCGAGGCCGTGCACCGGCATGTGGGCCGCGAGCCATCCGGAGTGTCGTTCAACGAGCTCGCGCTCAACCCGCAGGGACTGCCGCACAACCCGCTGGTCAACGCCGGCGGGATCATGACCACCTCGCTGATCCGCCCGGACGAGGATATCGCCGACCGGTTCGACCTTGTCGCAGACACCTGGCGGCGCCTGGCCGGCGGGAGGCGACCGGGGTTTAACAACGCGGTCTACCTGTCCGAGCGGCAGACGGCGGATCGGAATTTCGCGCTCGGTTACTCGATGCGGGAAAACGGCGCGTTCCGGCCGGGCACCGACCTGCTGCAAACGCTGGAGTTCTACTTCCAGATCTGCTCTATCGAAGTGGATGCGGAGCTGCTGGCGATCGCGGCCGCATCGCTGGCCAATGCCGGAGTCTGCCCGCTGACCGAGGATCCCGTGTTCAGCCAGGGCACCGTGCAAAGCTGCCTCTCCCTGATGTCCTCCTGCGGCATGTACGACTTCTCCGGCGAGTTCGCGTTCAGCATCGGTATCCCGGCGAAGAGCGGCGTTTCGGGCGCGCTCATGCTGGTCATCCCCGGCCTGATGGGCATCTGCGTCTGGTCACCGCGGCTGGACGAGCACGGCAACTCGGTTCGAGGCATCGAGTTTTGCCGCAAGCTGGTCGCCGAGTACAACGTGCACGTCTTCGACTCCCTGGTCGCAAGGAGTGGCCGGTCAGCCAAGCGCGACCCAAGGCGGAAGAAGAACCAGACCCAGACCGAGGCCGTGGTCGCGCTGACCTGGGCGGCCAGCCAGGGTGACCTGAACGAAGTCCGCGGGCTGATCGCCGGCGGGGTCGAGCCAGGCACGGCTGACTACGACGGCCGCACGCCACTGCACCTGGCTGCCGCCGAGGGCCAGATTCCTGTCGTCCGGTACCTGCTGGCGGCCGGTGCTGATCCGCAGCCGGTGGACCGCTGGGGCGGCACGCCGAAGTCCGATGCCGAGGCCAACGGGCACGGCGAGGTCGCCGCGCTGCTCCACCGGCACGCAGCCGCAACCTCGCCGCGCGAGACGCGAAAGCGAGAGGCGGCGGGATGAACGACAGCGACGTTGCCGCGGGCAGGATCATCTCGGTCCTGCTGGCGGACGGCTGGCACCCGGTCGTCCCCGGCTCGTTCTCGGTCGGCACGCTAGCGTTCGGGTCCGGTGCGGACCTGGGCTTGCCGGGCTTCCGGTTCGAGGAGGCCGCCTCGGGAAGCCCGTATCAGCCCAAGGTGCTGGCCGGCCCGCTAAGCAGCATCATGGCGGTCAGCCAGGTCGATCGAGCCGCGCGCAGCCTTGGCCGCTCTGACCCGGCACGGGCAGCGCGCAACGGCCAGCGGGCCGGCCAAGAAGATTTGCTGCTGGTTTCGAGCGGGCATGTGAGTCAGGGATAGAGCATCAGAAACAGGGCCCCGGTTGTCGGCCTCCGGGCCCTCGTAGACGCGCGGCTGGTCGGCAAAGACTCACGGAGGACCATTCATGCCCGTGTCCCGCCTCGCACACATCCCGGGAATCGGCGTGGACGAGGTCGGCGATGCCGCCGACGCCGCCGCCAACCCCAACATTCTCCGGTTGGAAAACCTCGACACCGACGTCCCGCCCCCTGCAGTTGCCCGCCTGGTTACCCACGCCGCCGTGGAGGACGACGACGCCAACAGCTATCTGCCGTTCCAGGGGACTCGTTCACTGCGCGAGGCCGCGACCGAACACGTCAGCGCGATCACCGGGAACCACTACGAGCCCGGATCGCAGTGCGTCAGCGTGGCCGGCGGCCTCAACGGCATTCTCAACGTCTTGCTGGCTACCGTGGAGCCGGGTCAAGAGGTTGTGATCTGCGACCCTATTTATGCCGGGCTCGTCAACCGCATCCGGCTAGCGGGCGGGATCCCCAGGCATGTGCGCTGTGTTCCGGGTGAGCGCGGCTGGGTGACGGATCCAGCGGAACTCGCGGCAGCGATCGGCCCGCAAACCGCTGCCGTGCTGCTGATGAGTCCGGCCATGCCTACTGGAGCGGTCCTCTCGGCTGCGCACTTCGATGCGATCGCCGGCCCGGTCAACCGCCACGGGGCCTGGGTCATCTGGGACGCCGCGATGGAGCGGCTTGTGTTCGGAACCCGCCCGCCCGTACATCCAGGCAGCCATCCGGACCTGGCGTCGCGGACCATCACCGTGGGCTCGGCGTCCAAGGAACTGCGCATGATCGGCTGGCGCGTCGGCTGGGTCGTCGGCCCTGAGCCGATCATGAAAGACATTGGCCTGGTCGGCCTGACCAACGTGGTCTGCCAGGTTGGCATCGCCCAGGAGGCCGTGGCCGCGGCGTTGCGCGATCCCGGTGCGACCCAGGACGTGGCCGCGGCGACGCAGATCTGGCAGCAACGATGCGAGCACATGCTCGGTCAGCTAGACGGCTATCCCTGCATCCGCCCCGACGGAGGGTGGTCACTGCTCATCGACTGCGCCGCCATGGGCCTGTCTGCCGGGCAAGCATCGCAGCGTCTCTTCGACCGCGCTGAGATCGCGGCTACGCCGATGGCGGGATGGGGACCCAGCGGAGAGCGCTACCTCAGATTCGTCTTCGCCAACGAGCCGATCGAGCGGCTCGGCGACTTGCGGGCCCGCTTCGATGCTGCGCTGGCGTAAGCGGCTCACAAGGACCAGAGCGCGCGCGTGGGTGACAGGCGGGCGGCGCGGATGGCGGGCAGCAGTCCGGCAAGGGCACCGATGAGGACGGCGGCGGCCAGACCGCCGACCCAGGCGTCGGCGGGGATGACGATGGCCCAGCCCTTGGCGTGGGCGTAGACGGCGGTGGCGGCAGCGCCGACGGCGACCCCGACGACGCCACCGGTCAGCGCGAGCAGGATCGCCTCGGACAGGAACTGCGTGCGGATCTGGCCGCGGGTGGCGCCCAGGGCGCGGCGCAGGCCGATCTCGGAGCGGCGTTCCAGCACCGAGATCACCATGATGTTCGCCACCCCGACCGCGCCGACCAGCAGCGCCACCGCGCCCAGGCCGAGGAACAAGGTGTCGAACGCGCCAGCCGCGTCGGCCTGCGCGGTCAGCGCGGTCGACGGCTGGGAGACGTCGACCTCGTCGGGGTTTTCCGGGTCGGCCTGCGCGGCCAGCAGGTTGTCGACGGCGGCAGTGACGGCCGGGGCGTTGACCGTGCGCACATAGAGCTCTGATGGGTGCCCGTCGAAGCCGAGGTAACGCTCGGCCGCCGGGAAGCCGACCAGAACCGAGGTGTCCAGCTGTGATGCCAGCGCGGCGGGGTTGAGGATGCCGACCACATAGAACCACTGGCCGCCGACCCAGATCCGCTCCCCCGGCCAGATCCGGTCGACGCCCATGAGCTGCGCGGCCGCGGCGCCGAGCACTGCGACCGGCTCGCGGGCGGTGGCGGCGTTCAGGTAGCTGCCCTCGGCGATCGATGTGCCGGCCACGGCGGGCAGGCCCAGGCTGGCGGCTTCCACCCCCAGCGCGTTGGTGTCGATCGAGGGGACCAGCGGGCTGCGGTACACGTCGCCGCTGACGGTGCCGGTGTCCTGGACGGCGGCGACACCGGCAAGCCGGCCGACCATGCCCGGGGCGGCGTCGGGCAGCTCGGCGGGCTGGCCGGTGAGCGTCTGCCCGTTGGTAACGGTCAGCAGGTTGGTACCAAGGCGGCTGATCTCGGCCAGCAGCCCGGCTTCTGAGGAACTTGCCAGGCCAAGCACGGCCACTATCGCGGCCACTCCGATCGCGATGCCCAGGGCCGACAGCGCCGCCCGCAGCTTGCGGGCCGCCAGCCCGATGCTGGCCAGGCCGGCCAGGTCGGCCGGGCGTAGCCGGGCCGGAGCCGGAGCGGATGTGGTGGTCATGATCGTCCTTCTTGCACGGGCATGGGCACGGGCACGGGCCAGGCCGGCCGTCCTGCGGTGGCGGTGTCGTGGACGACCCGCCCGTCGAGCATCTGGATGCGGCGGCGCATCCTGGCGGCGATCGCGTGGTCGTGGGTGATCACGACGATCGTGGTCCCGGCGACGTTCAGCTCTTCGAGCAGGGCCAGGATGGACGCGCCGGTGGCAGAGTCAAGGTTCCCGGTCGGCTCATCA
>JASHOL010000122.1 GCA_030041135.1 Streptosporangiaceae bacterium
GCGTTTACCCGCTCCGTCAATTCGGCGCGGAGCACCGTCGCACGGCTCAGATCGGCGGTGGTGAGCGCGAGGCCTTGCTGGATATTCCAGGTCACGTTCGGGCCCAGCTGGTCCGGATGCCTGGCTAGGAGATCGGCTCGGAAGGTGGCGAAGGCGAACGCGCGGAACGTGCGGAAGATCTCGTCCGCACCGGACAGATCCGGCACCGCGTCGATAACCTCGCTGCCCAGACCGGCCAGGACCTGCCTGGCGGGACCGAGGACATCCAGCACATCCGACTCGACGGGCAGACCCAGATCAGCGCTCCAGGCGATCCTGACTCCGGTCAGGTCCCGGTCAAGCAGCGCGAGGATCTGAGCGGGATCGCTGACAGTCGGCGGCGGCTGGTCAAGCGCCATCGGGACCCGAGGGTCCGGGCCGGCCAGGACGGCCAGCAGCAGCGCAGCATCGGCGACGGTGCGGCCCATGGGCCCGGCCACGCCGAACATGTCAGCGACGTCGGCGAACGGCCACTCGGGGACCCGGCCGGGGCTCGGCCGCAGTCCGACGACATTGCAGAAGCTGGCCGGGTTGCGCAGCGACCCGCCCAGGTCACTGCCGTCGGCCAGGGCGATGAACCGTGCGGCCAGCGCGGCAGCGGCACCGCCGCTGCTGCCGCCCGGACTGCGGCCGTGGTCATAGGGGTTGTGAGTCGCGCCGAAGACCGGGTTGACCGTATGCGAGCCGGCACCGAACTCGGGCACGTTGGTCTTCCCGAGGCTGATGGCGCCAGCGCCCGCCATGCGCTGGACGACCAGCGCATCGCGCTGCGGCACGTTCGCCGCGAACAGCGGCGACCCGTACGTCGTGCGGACGCCTTCGGTCTCGGCGAGGTCCTTGTGCGCCACCGGCAGGCCGTGCAACAGGCCGAGCGCGCGGCCACCGGCCATCGCGTCGTCGGCGGTCGCGGCGCGGGCGAGGGCAGCATCGAAGGTCCGGGTGACGATCGCGTTGATGGCCGAGTCGAAGGCCTCAATCCGCGCGATGTGTGCCGACACGACCTCGCGGGCCGACACCTCCCGGCGGCGCAGCATCCCGGCGATGGCAATGGCGTCGTGCATGCACAGGTCATGGCTCGTGCCCACATGCGCAGAATATGACCGGTGACCGACCGGGGCTCCCATAAGCCTTTAATCATCGCATCTCGCACAGCTACGCTGGCGGGCGGGACAGTCGGCACGTGATCATGTGCGTGCTGGCCGGCGACTCGCGGAAAGGGCAGCCGATGAACGCAACGTCCGCCGCCAGGGCGGCGCGGCGCGCGGTCGCGAGCCGCTGGCAGGCTCTCGATCCGCTACTGCCGGAGCCCAGCGAGCCGGCCACGACGTGCGGCGCTGATCTGACCGTAACCTCGGCCGGCGGGCAAGTTGTCGCCGCCGGGGCGTGCCGGCACGTGCACCTCGAGCCTGGAAGCCTGGTGCTGGCCTGGGGCGCAGCCGACCAGTTTGCGCTGACGCCGTGGGTCGTCGGGCCCGATGTCGGCGAGGGTCTCGGCCAGTTGCTCGATCGGTGGCGAAGGCACCTGGACGGCCAGGAGGATGCCGTCAGCGAGGATAGCGAGGCCCTGGTCCGATGGCCGAGCCGGGACGTCGACGGAGTGCGAACGCTGCTCGAGCACGGGCTGCGCCCGCTCGTGGTCATAGCGGCCAGGCCCGCGGGCCGGGCCGCCGACCGCGCGACTGCCGCCACCAGCCCTCGCGACCTGCATATCCGTGCGGCGGATCGAAGCGACCTCGATGCTCTTGAGCGACTGAGCATGGAGATGATGCGTTACGACGCGCACTTCGGCTCCGTCACCGTTCGCCCGCACACGGCCCGCAACGTGCGCGAATCCGCAGCGCCGATCCTGGATGCGGCGCAGTCGTGGATCTGGCTGGCTGAACGTGACGGCGAGGCAGTCGGGATGGTGTACGCCGACCCGCCCAGAGGGTCGGGATGGCTCGCACCGCTGGTCTCGGCCCAGCCTGCCGCATACCTGGGGCAGATGTCGGTCCTGCCGGGATGCCGCGGGTCCGGCGTCGGAGCCGCCCTGGTCCAGCATCTGCACCGCGAACTCGATGCGGCCGGGGCTGCAGTCACGCTGCTGCATTACGCTCAGCTCAACCCGCTGTCAGCGCCGTTCTGGAGCCGGATGGGCTACCGGCCGCTGTGGACATCCTGGGAGGTCCGGCCGGCCAGCATCGTGACGTAACCGATCGGCGGGTCTTTCCGCTGAGCATCCGTCCAGGTAACCCCTTCACTTGTGGGCGGAGCAGTCGGATGATCGGCTTGTAGGGCCCTGTGCAAGCTAGTGAATTCGTGAGCAGGCCGCTGCATGCCGATTGCAAGAAGCTCTCAAGCAGCGCGACGCGACGGGCGGCCGGAGGCGGCAAGCAGCCGGATCCGGGCCGGTCGAACGTTCCGGCCGGAACTGCGTGACTTCCGCGGACGCTACACGCGGCGCCTGGCCGGGGACGGGCCGAGAGCGCGCACTCCCCAACCAAGGAGGCAGAGCATGTCCCATCCCGCCGGGCAGGCGTCCGAAGTCGTCCTGACCGTCACTTCCGGTGACGCGATCCTGAACCGCGGCAAGCTGGCCGTCACCGTTCACCTGCTGACCTATCTGACCGAGCAGGTTCACGGCTCGTGGGTCCCAGACTCGGCCGGAGGCGCGGCATGGCATTTCGCCATCGCGCCTACCCACGCCCAGACGCTCAAAGATGACCTGAAGGCGGTCTGGATCGGCGAGCCGGCCACCGTGACCTGGCTGGCCGTCGCCGGCCGCGAGGAGGTCGCCGGTGATCGGCGCGGTTGAGGCGGGCCCGCTGGTCCAGTCAGGGCGCGACCAGTCTTGATCGCGAAGCAGGCACCGCGATGACGCTGGTCAGTACATTCTTCGAACGGGCGATGGCCCTGCCGCCCGCGCACACCCGTGACGTCCTGGTGCAGCGCGACCTGCGCGTCCCGATGGCGGACGGCGCCACCCTCCTGGCCGATCGGTACGTCGCCCGCGGCGCGGACAAGCCGCCGCTCGTGCTGGCGCGCTCTCCGTATGGCCGCCGCGGAGTATGGGGCATGATGGCCGGCCGGCTCTTCGCCGAACGCGGCTTTCAGGCCGTGGTGCAGAGCTGCCGGGGCACGTTCGGGTCAGGCGGCGACCTTGACCCCTTCGGCCGGGCCGAGCAGGACGACGCCGTAGCCACTGTCGAATGGCTGCGAAAGCAGCCGTGGTATCCGGGCTCGTTCGGGACCTTCGGGCCGAGCTATCTCGGCATCGTGCAGTGGGCCCTGGCCGCTAGCGCGCTGCCCGACCATGCGGCGATGGCGGTCCAGGTCACCGCGTCAGACCCCCGCTCGATGGTCAGGGCGGGCGGATCGTTTGCCCTGGAGACCATGCTCGGGTGGATCGATGAGGTCGCCGGGCAAGAGCGCAGGGGCGCGAAGGTGCGCCAGCGGCTGCGGGAAAGGAAGCTCAGGGCCCTGGCGATCCGGCTGCCGGTTGGCCAGCTTGACCGGCTCGCCACCGGGGCGACGAGGCCGTATTGGCAGCACTGGCTGGACGATGATGACACCGGCTACTGGGGCCAGCACTCCTTCACCGCCGGTCCAGGCAAGGTGACCGCGGCAGTCAGCATGCTCGGCGGCTGGTACGACTTCTTCCTGCCCGCCCAGCTTCGTGATTACGCGGCCCTGCGTGCGGCCGGTCACGAGCCCCGGCTGACGATCGGCCCGTGGCGGCACGCCGACAAAAATGCCCCGGGCATCTGGCTACGCGAGGGGCTCGAGTTCCTGACCGCGCGGCTGTCGGCGGACGATACCGGGCCGCCTGCCAGCCCAGTGCGGCTATTCGTGACCGGCGCGGACCACTGGCTTGAGCTGCCATCCTGGCCGCCCTCCAGCACTGCGCAGCGGTGGTATCTGCACCCAGCGGGCGGATTGCGGACGACCGAGCCCGGTGAATGCCCGCCCGACCAGTACACCTACGACCCGGCCGACCCGACGCCGAACCTGGCTGGCCCGGTCGGGCTGAATGGCATCGCGCGGGTCGACAACCGGATCCTCGAGGCGAGACCGGACGTGCTGACGTACACGAGCCCGGCGCTGCCGCACGATCTGGAGGTCATCGGCGTGCCCGAGGTGGACCTCCGGGTCTCCTCCGATCGCGAGCACACCGACTTCTTCGCCCGGCTGTGCGAGGTCAGCCCGGCGGGCGTATCCGTCAACATCTGCGACGGGCTGCTGCGGCTCGCGCCAGGCCGGCCGACGCCGGCGGCCGACGGGACACTGCGGGTGGCGTTCGAGTTGTGGCCGGTCGCGCACCGGTTCGGCGCCGGGAACCGGCTGCGGCTGCAAGTGTCAAGCGGTGCGCACCCTCGGTACGCCCGCAACGCCGGAACGGGCGAGCCGCTTGCGACGGCGCGCACGCTCGCGAGCGCACATCAGCGGGTCTTCCACGACCCGGCGCGCCCGTCGGCGCTCGTACTGCCCGCGGCTCAGCTGAGCGCGAGGACCGCATAGGCCGCGAGCCAGTGCTCGACCATGTAGTCGCTGCCGGTCACGTGCGGGAGAGCGGCATCCAGATGCGTGCGCGCGGCGGCTTCCGCCTGGCCAATCCGTGCGTCACCGGGCGGCAGCCCCTCGGCCAGCCGCCGCCAGCACCAGGCACGGCTGGCGTTGAGCCCGTGCAGGTGCGCGATCTGCCCCTCACTGGCGTCGGACACAATGGCCGGGGTGAAGAGGGTGCCGGGATCGCCGTTCTCGATATCCGGCAGGAACCGCGCCAGCCAGGCCGAGAACGCCTGCGGCCCGAGCAGCTGCGACACGAGCTCGGCCTCGGTCAGCGCAGGAGACAGGAAGTCGTGGCCCGACGGCTCGAACTGGGCCGGATAGCCGGCATCACCCCGGTACCAGCCAAGCGCCTTCGCCGTCACCGCGTCCGCCAGGCCCGATGACCGCTCGAGCGCACAGGGAAGCAGCCGCGAAAACGCGAACGCGGTGTTCCCATGCACGCCGTACCGGTTCGGGTAGGTGGCCTTCGGCAGCCACTCAAGGAACCCGGCCACGAGCGCCGTCTCCAGCGGCGCCAGCGCCTCAAGCCAGCGGGCTGCATCAGGATCCCCGAACCAGGCCAGTTCCTGCACGAGCGCGAGCGCCCACGCCCAGCCGTAAGGGCGCTCGTGCCGGCCGTCGCGGCTGGCGACAAACTCGACCTCGGCGTCAAGCTTCCTGGCGTCGAACTGCGCGTCGAGTAGCGCGCGGATCTCGTCCTCGGGGACGGCATCTGGCATGAGCCGCAACAGGCGGACAAGCAGCCAGTGCATTTCCACGCAGGAATGCCAGTCCAGGCTGCCGAAGAATGCCGGGTTCCGGTCCCTGGGACGATTCGGGAGGTCATCGGGCCCGGTCATGAGGTGAGTCACGAGCGCGGGATACTCCCGGCCGATGTTCTCCATGGCGGTCCTGGCAAAGCCGGCCGCGTGCTCGCGCAGCAGGGCCTGCCAGTCGCCGACCAGCCCGGCCGTGTCCTGCCTGGTCATAGCTCGACGGTCGTACCGGGCTCAAGCCTGGTCACCGGCGCGTCAGGCCCGGACACCACCTTAAGCAGGCTACTCACCAGACCAAGGCCGAACTCGCTCAGGATGGCGTCATGGATCGCGAACCCGCGCACGGCGCCGGTCGCCTGGATGTAGTCGGCGACCTCAGCGAACTTCAGCCACGGCGCGCTCACCGGCACCAGCATCGTCGCGACCTTCTCCTCCGGCACCGTGAAAGAGTCGCCTGGATGAAATACCTGGCTGTCGACGGCGAAGCCGGTATTGGCGATTACCGGGATCTCGGGAACGATCCGGGCATGGTCGCGGCCGTATACATGCACGTCGAAGCCGGCCGTGGTGAAGCTGTCTCCGTGTGCGACCACGTGCACTTGCCGACCGAACTGCCCGAACTGCCGGGCAACAGAGGCATTCGTCCACAGCTGGAGACCGGGATCCGACGCTAGCGCGCCGCGGAGCGCATCCGCGTCGAGGTGGTCAGGGTGCTCGTGCGTTACCAGGACGGCATCGGCGTCCGTGAGCACGTCGCTGCCACTCCAGACGCCCGGATCGATGACCAGCCTGGCTCCGTCCTTCTGAAGCCCGACGCAGGCATGGCCCAGCTTGGTCAGCTGCATGCGGGCCAGACTACCGAGCGGTCCGCGGGCCGCCGCTAGCGGGCGGAAAGACCCCGAAGCAACTCCTCGACCACTCGGCGCGCGTAGCGGCCGTCAACGTGCTCGGCATGGATGCTCGCCAGGACGGCCCCGTTCAGCAGGTGCATCGCCGCTTCAATGTCGGTGTTCTCGCGCAACTCACCGGTGGCCACGCCGCGGCGAAGCACAGTCCTGATGGCCTCGCGCCGGGGCTGCACGACGGTCTCCAGGTACCTGGCCTTCAGCCGCGGGTACTGCCTGCCCTCACCCTGCAGCAGCGCGACCAGCCGGACCCGCCTGGGATCGGCCGCCTCCTTGCACATGGCGTCGAGCAGCGTGGTCAGGTCGGCCCGTACCGACCTGCCCTGCGGTGCCGGCAGCGGGGCCGCGAGCTCGGCCAGCCCGTCAAGCAGCATGTCTTCCTTGCCCGGCCAGCGGCGGTAGATCGTCGCCTTGCCTACCCCGGCCCGCGCGGCCACCTGCTCCATGCACAGGCCGGCGGGCCCGCTCTCGGCAAACAAGTCAAGGGCCGCCGACATGATCGCGTGATCCGCGTGCTCGCTCCGCGGCCTGCCGGGCCTGCGGTGCTCGCCTTCCCGCGTCACGGAGCCCGCTGCTCCGGTCGTCGTTGTGCCACCTGAGACTGCGGCTGTGCTCACCTTCGCCACCGTCACTCCCCCACCGCCGGGCGGCCGGCTAGCTCTCCGGCCAGGGCGGACTCATCATGCCCCAGCGCCGGAGCCCGCTGGCGCGCCCCGCGCCGACCGGGCATCCAGACTGCAACCGCGGCCGCTCCCACAACCGCGATCAATACCGAGATTAGCGACGTGACATGCATTGCGTCCACAAATGACGCACTGGCGGCGGTCAGCAGCCTGTGCCCGGCCGGGCCGAGCTGCTGCGCCAGCTGCTGGGTTTGCGCGATGGACACCGTCGCACCCGCCCTGGCGTTTGCCGGGACGACGGTCAGGAACGGATTCAGCCTGCTTCGGTACACCTGCGCCAGCACGGAGCCGAGCACCGCGACACCCAGCGCTACGGCGACCTGGCGTGAGGTGTTGGTAATGGCCGAGCCCGCTCCGCCGCGCTCGCGCGGCACCACCGACATCACGCCCTCGGTCGCGGCCGGCATGACCAGCCCCATCCCCGCGCCCTGGACCAGGAACGTGACCTCGAGCAGCCAGGGCGACGTGCTGGTACCGAGGAAGTGGTAGCCGACCAGCGCCGCGGCCATCACGACCAGGCCGGAGGTGCAGACCGCCCTGGCGCCGAACCTGCCAACCAGCCGGGCGCTGCGAGTGGCGAACAGCAGCTGGCCGGCGGCCAGGGGGATCGTCAGCAGGCCGGCATGCAGCGGACTATAGCCGCGCACGTTCTGGGTGTAGAAGCTGATGAAGAAGTACACGCCGCCCATAGCGAAGAACACCAGCGCAATGGCCGCCGCGGCCGAGGACAGGCGCTTGTCGCGGAACAGCCGCACGTCGAGGGACGGATGGTCAGTCCTGGCCTCGTGCCACACGAACGCGGCGATCGCCGCCAGTCCGGCCGTGACCGGCCCGAGCACGCTGGCGGCAAGCCAGGAGCCGGTGTCGCCACCGTTGATGATCCCGTAGACCACCAGCACGAGGCCGGCGATCGACAGGAGCACGCCGGGCAGGTCGACCTTGCCCGGCGTCGGGCTCTTGGACTCCGGCACGAGCGCGGTGATCGCGATGATCCCGATGGCGGTGAGCGGCACGTTGATCAGGAAGACCGAGCCCCACCAGAAGTGGTCAAGCAGCAGTCCGCCTACTATCGGGCCGATGGCGATGGCAACGCCCACCGCCGAGGCCCAGATCCCGATGGCGCGAGCCCGTTCCCTCGGGTCAAAGACGTTCGTGATGATCGACAGCGTCTGCGGCATGACCGCGGCACCGCCCAGGCCCATCGCCGCGCGGGCCCAGATCAGCTGGTCGGGGGTCTGCGCGTAGGAGCACAGCAGCGAGGACAGGCCGAACAGGGCCATGCCGATCATCAGCATTCGGCGGCGCCCGATCCGGTCTCCGATGACGCCGAAGGTGAACAGCAGCCCGGCGAACACCAGGGTGTAGGAGTTGATCGCCCACTCCAGCTGGCTCTGGCTGGCGCCCAGTCCCACCCGCGGCTCGGAGATCGTCTTCAGCGCGATGTTCAGGATCGTGTTGTCCAGCACGATCGCCGCAAGGCTGATGATCAGCACGCCGAGAATCATCCAGCGCCGGTTTTGCACTGCCTGACTGTCCATGCCCGTCCCTTGGCTCCAGCCGTTGTGACCCGCTAACGATACGGAACAACA
Source organism: Streptosporangiaceae bacterium (assembly GCA_030041135.1). Lineage (GTDB taxonomy): Bacteria > Actinomycetota > Actinomycetes > Streptosporangiales > Streptosporangiaceae > JAJYUU01. The sequence continues at coordinate 8,520 of JASHOL010000122.1, forward strand.
CCGTATCGCAACTAGTTATTTCGCATTGGCGAAGCAATGCCGGCCGCCGGTGGCAGGCGGCACGAAGTCATGCGATCATCGAGGAGTCCGGGGACGCCACGAGGGCGCAACGAGACACGGAGGACACAGCAATGACTGCTATTTCTGGCCGCCCCGAGCAAGCTGCGGCTCCGTCACGTGCCGGGGCGGCCGGGCCGCTCTACGGCGGCGCGACCGGCCGACGGCTGACCATCAGGGATATCGCGGCAGCCAAGGCCAGCGGCGAGAAGTGGCCGATGTTGACCGCCTACGACGCGCTTACCGCGCGGGTGCTCGACGACGCGGGCATCCCCGTGCTGCTGGTGGGCGACTCGGCGGCCATGGTGGTATACGGCCACGACTCGACCATCCCGGTGACGGTCGACGACCTGATCCCGCTGACCGCGGCGGTGGTCCGCGGCACCCAGCGGGCGCTGATCGTCGCTGACCTCCCGTTTGGCTCCTACCAGGCCTCACCGACGGCCGCGCTTGAGGCCGCGACCCGGTTCCTCAAGGAGACGGGCGCACAGGCGGTCAAGCTCGAGGGCGGCGACCGCGTGGTACGGCAGGTCGAGGAACTGGTCGCGGCCGGGATCCCGGTCATGGCCCACCTGGGGCTAACTCCCCAGTCGGTCAACGCGTTCGGCGGCTACAAGGTCCAGGGCCGGGGCGAAGACGGTGAGCGGGTGCTCCGCGACGCCAAGTCGCTCCAGGCCGCGGGCGCGTTCGCCGTGGTCCTTGAGTGCGTGCCCGCCTCGCTCGCCCGCCGGGTGACACAAGGCCTGGACATCCCGACGATCGGGATCGGAGCCGGCCCTGACTGCGACGCACAGGTCCTGGTGTGGCAGGACATGGCGGGCCTCTCGCCCCGGACGGCCAAGTTCGTGAAGAAGTATGCCGACATGGCGGGCATGCTCAGCAGAGCCGCTCAGGAATTCGCCGCCGATGTTGCCGGCGGGGCCTTCCCCACCGAGGAGTACTCCTACCGCTGACGGCAGGACCGGCCCGACCGGTAACGGCCGCGCTGGTTACCGGCGCTGGCCACGGGCGCGCTTGCTACGGGCGGACGGTGCCGGGCGCTGTCATCGCGATCAGGACTAGCCGGTCGCCGTCGAGCAGCTGAGCGGCCCGCGGGTCGTCGGCGGCGAGGACGTGGCCGTCCCTGAGTACCGCGACGGCTTCTGGCACCGCTGTCCGGATCGGCCGGCCGACCTCCGCACTGGTGCAGACGCGCTCGGTCAGGTCAAGGCCGTGCCCGCGATCGAGCAGCTCGCCTATGACCTGGCCGATCCCCGGACTCAGCGTTGACAGCCCGAGCAGCCGCCCGGCCGTCTCCGACGACACGACCACCTGGTCCGCGCCGCTCTGGCGCAGGAGCGGCTCGTTCTCTGCGTCCCTGACCGCCACGGTGATGGCGAGGGCCGGGCCTAGCTGCCGGGCGGTCAGCGTGATGAGCACGGCCGTGTCGTCCCGGCCGACTGCCACCACCACCCTCGCGGCCTGCTCGATCTCGGCGCTGGCGAGCACGTCGCGCCGGGTCGCGTCGCCGGTCACGCCGACCAGCCCGGCCTGGTTGGCCTCGCTCATGGCCTGAGGCGAGTGGTCCACGACGACGATGGAATCCGGAGGCGTGCCGGCCTCCCGCAGCGTCGCCAGCGCGGCACGCCCCTTCGTTCCGTAGCCGACGACAACCGTGTGACCGGACACTCGTGACCTCCATCGGGCAATGCGCCAGCCCCGCCTGGTGCGCTCGGTGAGCACCTCCAGGGTGGTGCCGATCAGGACTATCAGGAAGATCACCCGGATCGGGGTGATGACGACCGTGTTCACCACTCGCGCCGAGGCGCTGACCGGAACGATGTCCCCGTAGCCGGTCGTGGACAGCGTGACGGTCGCGAAGTACGCACAGTCGAGGAAAGTTAGCGGGGCCTGGGGGTCGGCGTCGTCGCGGTAGCCGTAACGCCCCAGGTAGACGATGACGGTCGCGAGCACGAGCAGGAAAAGGGCCAGGGCTGCCCTGGCCAGGACCGCGCGCAGCGGGCTGGTCCGGTGCGATGGCAGTGAGACCGGGGACAGATCCGGATCACTGCTGAGCCCAGAGATAGCCCATAGTGCACGGTTCATCACAAGCAGTGACCTTACACAGCCGGACCGGGACAGCCGCAGGTCAGGTCGAAGCCCAGCCCGGCCCGGCTGCTCAGCAGGCCCCTGCCTAGGGGCAGTATCAGACGTCGGTGATGCGCAGGCCCGCGTGCGCCTTGTAACGCCGGTTGATCGACACCAGGTTGGCCGTCAGGGCCTCGACCTGGCCGCAGTTGCGGAGCCGCCCGCCGTAGATGCCGCGCATCCCAGGAATCTCGCTCGCGAGGGCCGCGACCAGGTCGGTGGCCTGCCGGTCGTCGCCGAGCACCAGCACGTCCAGGTCCATCCGCCCGACCTCGGGGTCCAGCAGCAGCGTCGCCGATACGTGGTGGAATGCCCCGACGACGGTGGCGTCCGGCAACACCGCCGCGGCCTGCTCGGCGGCGCTGCCCTCGGGCACCCGCAGCGGGTAGGCTCCCTTGCCGTCAAATCCCAGCGGGTTCACGCAGTCCACCAGCACCTTGCCGGCCAGCGGCGCGGCCAGGCTGGCGAGCAGGTCTCGATGCCCCTCCCAGGGCATGGCGGCGATCACGACGTCGGACTGCTCGGCCGCATCCCGGTTCAGCCCGCCGCTCACCCGCGGACCTGCGTTCAGGCCCTCCGCCGCGGCGGCCGCCCGGCTTGCATCCCGCGAGCCGATGACGATCCGGTGCCCGGCCATCGCCAGCCGCCTGGCCAGTCCTCGGCCCTGGTCACCAGTTCCGCCAAGCACGCCGATTACCAGCTTGGTGAGGTCTGCCATGGCCCGATCCTGGCATAGTCGGGCACCCCGGACGACAGGAGCCGGCGATCCGCGCCGCCGTCTGCGGGTTGCGAGCGAGACCGGACGACGAGGCCGGCCGACCGCCAGGCCATCTGCCCGAACCGGCGCTAGCGCAGGGCGGTCGCTCCGCCCGGTTACACCAGGCGTCACTCTGCTTCAACCATTCATCAGAGAGTCGTCAGCCAACGGCATCGCAGCGCACTTTACTGCCGCTCTTGCGGCAGTAGAGCGCCCTCGGATGTCGTTTCTGCCTCTGGTTCCTGGTACTGATTGCCCGATCGGCGTGGTTTGCGGGGGTGGCGGCCGGGCACGGCTGCCACTCGGCCGCCTTTGCGATGCCTCCGCTGGGCGTTCGGCGCCCCGAGCCGACCCGCCGGCGCGAATGGGACCGCCAAGTACCGGCCGCATCCGGCACGATGATGGATGTGAATGCCGACGAGGTGGAATCGCTGCGGGCCCTGTTAGCGCCCACTGGCTGGCTCGAGCGCACCGCGCTGTTCGCTGGCGCGCTGCGGCGCAGCGCCCGCACGCCGCACGGCCTGCTCATCTTCGGCTCGGCCATCTACGAGCCCTGGCACATGACCGCGCACTTAGAAGACGAGAGCCGCCTGGCCGGATTGCCCGAACTGAGGCCGACGCTGGTGCGATGGGCGCCGCCGCCCGGTGCGCCCGCGCACCTATCCGTCGGCCTGCAGCGGCTCCGCGAGGCTGACCGGAACCACACCCTGTTGGTCGTCAGCGCCGGGATGGCGCAGGCTGACTTGCTCGAGCGCGTCGATGACGTGCGCCGCCTCGGCGCCACGGTCCTCGCGCTCGACCGCGGCGACCCGGAACTCGAGGGCCTCGCGCACGAGTCGCTGGCCGTGCCCGAGGCGACGGCGCCGGTGTCCTTCGACGCCGCTCAGCACCTGGTCAGCGCCGCGGCTGGCCGTCCTCCCGTCTCCGGCAGCGGGCGTCGGGCCCGGCGAGGGCCGCCCGACCGTGAACCGCCGACTGGATTCCGGCCCTGGCTGGCTCGCCTGCTCGACTCAGTCACCGGAACGCCCGCCGAGTGAGGCGCCACGGGCCGGCGCGAAGCGCGCTTGCTCGCGCGCGACGTCATGTCGGCCATGCACTTCAAGACCGCCGGCAACTCCGACTGGCGCCGCCATCTTTAACGACCCTCGATGGCATCCGCGGCTCTGGCAGGATCCAGAGCTAGCCGGGCTGTCACATGCGGCACTGCGCTTCGCCGGCAAAATCGCGGCCCTGGCGTGCTCACACTGCGGCTGACTGCCGCCACACGGGGCGGATGGCTAGCCCTGGCCGTTGCCGCCCGGCTCGCCCTGTTCCCCGTTGCCGGTCTCGGCCGGAGACTCTGCAGCCTTCTCGGCCTCGCCCTCCAGGCTCACCGACACCTGCGGACTAGCCGCCCCGGTCGCCCGGCGGGTGCTCATCTTGTGGATCCCGAATATCGGCGGCGAGGCGAGCCGGGCAAACTGGGCGATGGCGGTACCGACAATCGTCGCCTCGACCACGTGGTCCTTGCCGCGCGGCACGACCGGGCACGACCGCTCGCTGATCCGGGTCTCCATTTCCTTCACGACGACGCCCTCCGCACCCATGCGCACGAGATCCAGTTCCATCTCGTTGCGTGCGTCCCTGCGCATCTGGCTGACGAGGTAGCTGTATCCCTCGACCTCGACGTTGCCGGCGTTCCACCGGGTCTGCCCGGTGGTGAGCCAGTCGTCGTGGCGAAAGCCGACCGCGATGCCAAGTGCGAGCCCGACCGGCACCCAGCCGTAGCCGATGAGCTTGGTGAAGTCCTGCCCTGACAGGTCCGAGGCGAAGGGCTGGCTCAGCCGGATCGCACCCGGCGCCCGCACCGCGGTGCCGAACGCGCGGAACTCCAGGCTTTCCTCGGCGAACGGCCCGACGGTCAGGGTCACGCCGATGACGCCGTGACCGCCAAGCGCCGCGCACTCGGCCGTCATTCGGCTCAGGGCGGTGCGCCTGGCCTGATAAAGCGAGGACACCAGCGGCCGGGCCGAACCGACCGCGGCCGCGCCCTGCGGCGCCTGCACGTGCCGGATCAGCCCCATCGCGGACTGGCCGGTCGGCGTGCCCTCGCGTCGCCACACGGCCCGGCCGTAGGGGCACTCCTCGCCGCCGGTATCACCGATATTCCAGACCGCCGCGCCCAGGACCTGGCCAACCGGCTGGAATCCGACCTTGGAGATCGCGGCGAACTCGGGTACCGCCAGCGAGGAACCCCAGCTGCGGTGGCTCGCCATGTCGGCCAGGCGGGCCTCCGCGGTCGGCGGCAGGCCTGGACCGGAGTCAGGTCTCACCGGGGACATCCTTACTTGGCCGCGCGCACGCGCGGCTCAGGCATCAAGGCTGAGAACCATGGTCGGCGTCTGGATGACGTGGTCCTCGCGCAGCGGACGGACGGCCGTCCCGATCGCGAAGAACTCGGTCGTGTGCGAACCCCAGGTGTGACTGTGCTGCCGCAACTGCACGCCGACGATGCCCTCGGCCGCGAGTTCCTCGGCCTCGGCCTGCATCCGGCTCATCGCCAGCTCCCGCGCGTCATAGAGAGCCTGGGTGAACTGCTCGAGTTCCACATTCCGGCCGATGTTGCCCATCTTGGCCCCGAGCCGCTGGTGCGCGATGTGGTACACGCACGACCCCATCACCATGCCGAGCGGCGCGTAGCCGGCCCGGATCAGGGTCCAGAAATCCTGACCGGACAGGTCGGAGGTGAACGGCATGTTCTTGTTGTTGCGCCAGTTGCTGACTCCACCCCCGCCAGCGCCATGCTCGGCCACGACCGCGGTCCCGACCGCGATGAATTCGGCGATGTCCGCGCCGAACTCCTTCATCTCCACATCGAGCCTGACCCCGACCACGCCGTCCGCCCCGAGCGCGTTGGCCTCCGCCTCCATCCGGGTCATGGCCAGCTCGCGTGCGTGGTACATGGCCTGCGACAGCACGTCAAGTTCCTGGCTCTGGCCCCACCGGCCGATCTGCAGCCCGACGTGGTAGATCGAGCTGCCGAGCACCAGTCCCACCGGGCGGAATCCAACCTCCCGCACGAGCAGGAACTCGTTCACCGACAGGTCGGAGGTGAAAATCGCGCCGGGCGCCCCCGGCCGCAGCTCGGCGAGCCTGCGCATCGCGTCCTGGGGTACGCCCAGGACCTGCATGTCGGTGCCCTGCTGCTCGGTCATTGTCGCTCCTTAGCCGTTACCAATTCCGTCCTGCCGCCGGCCCTGGCGGCACCGCCGCCCTAGTCCGGTTCCTGCCCGGCTCCGCGTGCCCGTCAGGGCCCCAGCCGCACCCGCGCCGCCTGCCGCCGCTGCGGGTCTAGCGACATGATCGCCAGCGGCGGCGGCTCCTGGCCCGCACGGCGGCGGCCGAAGTGCGTGATCGCGGTGCCGATAATCGTCGCCTCGACGACATGATCGCGGCGCCCCTCTTGCGCGGGGCACTCATGCTCGCCAACCCGCATCTCCATACGCTGCACGACCACTCCGTCGGCACCGTGCCTGGTGACGTCGCGCTGCAGTTGCTGGCGGGCGTCGTGCCTGGTGTCGTTCACCAGGTCCGTATATCCCTGCACCTCGATGTTTCCGCTGCCCCAGCGGGTCTGGTTGACGGTAATCCAGTCGTCATGCCTGGCCCCGACCGAGATGCCGAGGACAAGCCCGGCCGGAACCCAGCCGGCCAGGATCAGCTTGGCGAAGTCCTGGCCCGTCAGGTCGGAAGTGAACGGCTCACGCAGCTTGCCGGCGCCCGGAGCCCGCACCGCCGTTCCGATCGCCTTGAACTCCAGGCCGCCGGCCGCGAATGCCCCGATCGTCAGCCGCACGCCGACGACGCCGTGCCCGCCAAGCTCGGTGCATTCCGTGGTCATCCGGCTGATCGCCAGGCGCCTGGCCTCGTACATGGTCCGTACAAGCGGCGCGTACGAGCCGAACGATCCGCCACCGGAGGTGGAAGTCTGGCTGCTGTAGGGCCCCATGTAGCCGGCAATGCCCATCCGGCCCATGCCCACCATGCCGTACGCCGGGCAGCCGTAGCCGCCGGTATAACCAAGGTTGTAAACGGCCGCGCCGAGGACCTGGCCGACCGGCTCAAAGCCCGTGCTCTTGATCGCCGTGAATTCGTCGGCCGTCAACGCGGAGCCCCACGTGCCGCTCCGCCGGATTTCGGCCATCCGGGCCTCGGCGGCCGGTGGAAGCCAGCCGCTCGGCTGATCCACGGTCAATTTGCGCCCCCTTGCTGCGCTTTCTGCCGCCCCGCACTTACCCTACAAGACCTGCGGACGCTAGCCATAGCAGCCGCCTCGGTAATGGCACCGTTAGCCGGAGAGCTTTCCCCGGCGATTGCGCCCGCGCTAATTACGCCCCTGGCATGCAGCTGAGTATTCCCTGCGGTGTCCACAGTCGCTCATTTTAGGCCAGGAGCTAGTCCTTCTCTGATGGCCACTTGTCCTGCTCGTCCCATTCCTCATTCCGCCGCTTCGCGATCTCCTGCCAGTTCTCTGCGTCTTCCCGCGTTGCGTACGGTCCCATCCTGTCCTTGCCCGCACATCCGGGTCCTTGCTCCACCCTGTTGTCCTTGAGGCAGAACCACCAGCTCTTGTCATCGTCCATGACCATTAGACTTTCAGATCATGGCGGCAACGCTCCAGCCAGGCTGGATTTCTCCCCCACGCGGTGTCCCCGCGCACATCACCCGTCCGGAGTACGTCGGCAGGAAGGCGCCCCGCGGCGGCGAGCGCGACATCAAGGATGCCGAGACGATCGAGCGGATGCGCGTCGCCGGGAGGATCGCGGCCCAGGCCCTGGTCGAAGTCGGTAAGCACGTAGTACCTGGCGTGACAACCGACGAGCTGGACCGCATCGGCCATGAGTTCATGTGCGACCACGGTGCCTACCCCAGCACGCTCGGCTATCGCGGCTTCCCCAAGTCGCTGTGCACGTCGCTGAACGAGGTCATCTGCCACGGGATCCCCGACGACACCGTGATCGCCGACGGCGACATCGTCAATATCGACATCACGGCCTTCATCGGCGGGGTGCATGGCGACACAAATGCCACGTTCCTGGCCGGTGAGGCCCGCGAGGAGGACCGGCTGCTGGTCGAGCGGACCAGGGAAGCCATGATGCGGGGGATCCGGGCGGTCGCGCCCGGGCGGCCGCTCAACGCGGTCGGCCGGGTCATCGAGTCCTACGCCCGGCGGTTCGGCTACGGAGTGGTGCGCGACTTCACCGGGCACGGCATCGGCACCACGTTCCACTCTGGCCTCGTCGTCCCGCATTTCGACGACCCCTCGGTCCAGGTGATCATGGAACCGGGAATGACCTTTACCATCGAGCCCATGCTGACGCTGGGCACGATCGAGTACGACATCTGGCCCGACGGCTGGACCGTGCTCACCGCGGATCGCAAGCGCACTGCGCAGTTCGAGCACACGATCGCCGTCACAGCCGACGGCCACGAGATCCTGACCCTGCCCTGACCAGCGCGCCTCGCGCCTGGGCAAGGCCGAGCCCGGTCGCGCCTCGTTCCGTTATGAGGCCACTGCGGCAGTAACGGCCGCCGGGGCGCTCACCTCAGCCGGCGCGGGCGCGGGCGAGACCGGCTGCGCGCCCTCCGCCAGCAGGCGGCGACCTGGCAGCCAGGCCAGCCAGCGGGGCATGTACCAGGCACGCTCTCCGAGCAGCGCCAGGCAAGCGGGCAGGACCACGCCGCGGACCAGGGTCGCGTCGATCAGCACCGCCGCCGCGAGGCCCACGCCGAGCATCTTCACGTCGATCATCTGGAGCGTCGCGAAGATCGAGAACACCGCGACCATGATCAGCGCGGCGCTGCTCACCACCCCCGCGGTGCGGCCGATGCCGGTCACGATGGCCTCGCGCGCCGTAGCGCCGCCGGCCCAGTGCTCGCGGACCCGGCTCAGGATGAACACGTGGTAGTCCATGCTCAGGCCGAAGAGCAGCGTGAACGTGAACAACGGCACCCACGGCACCAGGGCGCCGAACGACGTGAAGCCAAGCAAGGACTCCAGGTGGCCGTCCTGGAAGATGAGAGTGACCAGCCCGTAAGCGGCGCCGACCGACAGCAGGTTAAGCCCGATCGACACCAGCGGGATCGTGATACTTCGGAACGCGCACAACAGCAGGATGAAGGCGAGCAGCGCCACGACGCCGAAGACCAGCGGCGTCCTTGAGTCCAGCGTCGAGGCGAAGTCGTAATTTGCCGCGGTGTTGCCGGTCACCGCGAAGCTGGCGCCCGGCACCCGGCCGATCGTCGCGGGCAGCACCCGGTTCTGCAGTGCCAGCAGGGCGTCGTCAGAAACCTTCCCCGACCCGCTGCCGGCCAGCGGGACCTCCACGACCAGGGCCTTGCCGCCGGCGACCACGCTCGTGGTCACCGGGCCGCGGACCGGCCCGGTCGGGCTGGCATCGCTGCGCAGCGCCGCCAGTTCGGTCGCCATCGCCGGGCTTGACAGGTTCTGCCCGGTCACGACCACGTCCGCGGGAGCGGGCTTGCCCGGAAACTCGTGCTGGATGTCGTCAAGCACCTGGACCACGCCGAGGTTGCTCGGCAGGTCGAGCGACGGGCTGCCCAGCCGCATTCCCAGCGCCGGCGCACTGAGCGCGAGCAGCGCGGCCGCCGCAATCCCGCCATAGAGCGCCGGCCGCCGCACCACCCGGCCCGCCAGGCCGGCCCAGGTCCGGCAGGGCCTGGCCTGCGTCCGGCGGTGGCCGAGGTGCGGCAGCTTGCCCCGGTCGGCCCACGGGCCCAGCCACGACAGCAGGGCCGGCAGGAACGTCAGCGAGCCGATGACCGCGACACCGACGACCATGATCGTGCCGGTCGCTATCCCGGTGAAGATGTCGATCCCGGTCAGGAACAGCCCCGCCAGCGAGATCATCACGGTGACGCCCGACACCAGGATCGCCCGGCCCGAGGTGGCGGCGGCAATCCTGGTCACCGTGTCGCTGTCGTGCCCTGCTGCCCTTTCCTCGCGTTCGCGCCGCAGGTAGAACAGCGAGTAGTCGACTCCCACCGCCATCCCGATGACCAGCACGAGCTCCGAGGTCCCCGAACCGACGGGTAGCCACTGCGCGGCGATGCTGAGCAGGGATACCGCGGTAACGACGGCCGTCCCCGCCAGCAGAACCGGTATGCCGGCCGCGATCAGCGCACCGAATACCGCGACTAGCAAGATCAGCGTGAGCGGGATCGACGTCCACTCCGACTGGCGGTAGTCATGGCTGAGCAGCGCGTTGGCGGCGATGTCGGTGGTGGCGTCGCCGGCCTCGCGGACCAGCAGGTCAGGGTTGGCTGCCTGGATCCGGTGCACGGCGGCCATGTCGGCCAGGACGGTGGCGTCGGCGTCCGCGTTCGGCCCGGCGACGGTGAAGGTCACCAGGTCGGCCGTCCCGTCCTGGGCTCGCAGCGCAGCGCCGCCGCGGCCGAACGGCGACCGGATGTTGGCCGCTGCCTGCGGCAGTTCCTCCAGCGCGGCCACGACATCGTGGGCCGCCCGCCTGACCTGCCTGGCCGTGTCGCTTGCGAGCTGCCGCTCACCCGCCTTGGCCTGGATCAGGACGCTCTCAGTGGGCGGGGTCACGACGCCGAGCTGGGTCAGGATCTGCTCGCCCCGTCCGGCCTGGCCAGGGTCGTACTGCTGTACGCCCGCGGAGGTGACGAACTGACCGCCGATGAACGCGGTGGCCATGAACGCCAGCCAGAGCCCGACGGCGGTCTTGCGGTACTTGGCGCTCCAGCAGGCAACGCGTTCGACGAACGGCCTGCGAGCCTCAGGACGACCCGAGCGGATGGCAGTGTGCGCGGCACGCACCGGCCGCACGGCAGTGTGCGGGAGCTGACCCATCAGGACGCTCTCTGGCTCGGTGTGATCGGCGTGTTATGCCGGACACGCACCAGGTTCCAGGGGCGCCTTGCCGGACGTTGCAGCAACTGTAGCCGGACGGCGCTACTGGGTCAGCCATAGGCCGAAATCCGGCGCGTTAGACCGGGACGCGCCGGATTTCGGCTGATGAGGGACCTGAGGGTGTCAGGCCCGGTCTGTTATCTGGTTACCTCGGCCGGCCAGCTGGCACCGCCGGCCTCCGCCGCCACGCGGTTCGCCTCCCCGGCCGGAGCCCGGCCGCCACCTAGCCAGCGGGGCAGGTACCAGGCGCGCTCGCCGAGCAGAGCCAGGGCCGCCGGCACCAGGATGCCCCTCACCACGGTGGCGTCGATGAGCACGGCCGCGGCCAGCCCGACGCCGAGCATCTTGAGGGAGACGAGCGACAGCGTGGCCAGGATCGAGAACACGGCGACCATGATCACGGCGGCGCTAGTCACGACCCCGGCGCTGCTGGCGATGCCGCCGACGACCGCGTCCTTGGTCGCGGCGCCGCGAGAGCGCAGCTCGCGTATCCGGCTCAGGATGAACACGTGGTAGTCCATGCTCATCCCGAACAGGAACACGAAGATGAACAGCGGCACCCAGGATTCGATCGCGCCGAAGCCCGTGTACCCGAGCAGGCCCTGGAGCCGCCCGTCCTGGAAGATCAGCGTGACGATCCCGAACGCCGCGCCGACCGACAACAGGTTCAGCCCGATCGAGACCAGCGGTATCGCGATCGACCGGAACGCCACCAGCAGCAGGATGAACGCCACCACGGCCACGACCGCGAGCACGAGGGGCGTGCGCGAGTGCAGGTCGGCGATGTCGTCGTAGTTGTTGGCGGTGGCCCCGGTGACGGCCCAGGTGATGCCGCTGACCTTTCCGAGGGCGGCCGGCAGTACGTGATTGCGCAGGTCGAGCAGCGCCGCATCGGAGCTTGCGTTCGTGCCGTTGCCCTGCAGGGGAACGTTGACGACCAGCCCCCGGCCGCCGGCGATGAAGGCGGCCGTCACGGGCGGGCGGATGGGGCCCGTCGTCGTCGCGTCCCGCTGGAGCGCGGCCACCGCGCTGATCATTGCCTGGCCGTGCAGGCCCTGGCCGGTGACGACCACCTGCGCCGGTGAGGGTGCCTCGGGGAAGGCCGCCTGGATCCGGTCGGCAGTCTGGATGATCGGCGCATTCCCTGAGAACCCGCCGTATGGCGCGGTGCCCAGTCGCATCCCCAGGACCGGCGAGGCGAGGGCGAGCATCGCGATCGTGGCGGCGGCGCCCCAGGCAGCCGGCCGGCGCACGACCCGGCGCACCACGGCGGCCCAGAGCCGGGACGGCCGGGACGCGGTCCGGCGGCGTCCGAAGAAGGGGATCTTGCCGCGGTCGGCCCACGGGCCCAGCCAGGACAGCAGCGCCGGCAGGAACGTCAGCGAGCCGATGACGGTGGCGCCGACGACCGCGATCGTGCCGAGCCCGATGCCGGTGAACACCGAGTACCCGGTCAGGAACAGCCCGGCCAGCGCGATCATCACGGTCAGCCCGGACACGACGATGGCCCGGCCTGACGTCCTGGCCGCGATGGCCAGCGCCTCGCGGGTGCTGGCACCCCTTGCCCGTTCCTCCCGCTCCCGGCGCAGGTAGAACAGCGTGTAGTCAATGCCGACAGCCATCCCGATGATCAGTACGACCTCCGACGTGCTCGTTCCGGTCGGCAGCCACTGGCCGATGACCGAGGTCAGCGAGATGGCCGAGATGACGGCGGTGAGCGCCAGCAGGATCGGAATGCCTGCGGCGATCAGCGCGCCGAACACGCAGACCAGCAGGATCAGCGTGATCGGCAGCGACGTCGACTCGGCCTTCCGGAAGTCGTTGCTGAGCAGCGCGTTGCCCGCCCGGTCCTCGCTGGCGTCGCCGGCCTCGGCAACCCGCAGACCGGGGTACCTGCCCTGTACCGCCGCGACGGCGTTCAGGGCAGGTACCACCGCCTGGTCCTCGTTAGCCCCTGTGACGTTGAAAGTAACGAGGACCGACCGACCGTTGGCTGAGATCAGCGAGGCGCCGCCCGGACTCAGCGGCGAGCGGATGTCGCTGGCCGTCGTCCGGGGCAGCCTGCTCAGCGCCGCGACAACCTGCCGCGTCGCCTGGCGCATGTCAGGGTCGGTGCGGAACGTGCCGTTGCCGCGGGCCTGTATCAGCACGTCCTCGGCGGGCGGCGGCCCGTTGTCGTTCAGCCTGGCCAGCGCGTGCTCGGCCACGCCTGACTGGCCGGGGTCGTACTGGGTGACGTTCTTGGCCGAGATGCTCTGGCCGACCACGAAGATGATCGCCACCAGGGCAAGCCAGCCGAATACTGCCGTCTTGCGGTGCCTGGCGCTCCAGCCGGCGATGCGCTCGACTAGTGGCGCCCTGTACGACTTCTGCCGGTGGCGGCGGGGGGTTTCGCGACTGCGCCCTGTTTCGGGCAATACTGAACTGTGCGATTGGCGCATGGTGACCTCTCCTGGGTGTCGTGTGTTGGTCGTCTGGCCCTCGCCCGCGAGCTGGCACTCGCGGGCGGGGGCGCCTTTGCTTAAGGGGACAGTGCGCCGTTCCCGGACCGGGCAGCCCCCGGCGGGTCGGTCTGGACGAGCGGGTCGGTCTGGACGAGCGGGTCCGTCCGGACAAGCGGTCCAAGCGGCCCTGGGCCGGCCAGCACCGCCCTGGCCTGGGCGAGCGGGTCGGAGGGCCGCCCGAGCATGGCCCTTGCCGCCTGGGCCTGCAATCGTGCTGCAGCAACCAGGACGTAGTTGAACAACAGGAGCAAGACGGCGAATCCGGCGGCCACTAGCAGCGCGCTCCGCAGCGAGTCAACGTACAGGCCGTGATGCCCAGGCCCGTGCGGGCCGTGCGGGAAGTAGCCGATCATCGCGCCTGGCACGTTCTGCACCGTGCAGTCCCCCACGCAGATGTCGCTGGCATGGGCGTACCACACAGGCAGCGTGACCCCGGCCAGGAACGTCAGCCAGACGCTCAGCACGACGCAGTCCAGCGTGAACAGCATCGGCCACAGCCCGATCATGTATGCAAGATCACGCCTGGTCGTGCCGTCGTACCACCGGGCCGTGGCCTGCCGCCACAGGCCGCGCTCCGCGGGCCGGTAGTAGCCGCTGACCGGCTCGGCGAACACCGGCCGGAGCCGGGCCCGCTCCAGGTCGGCGCAGCCACGGATGACGCGGGCCGCCGCGATCAGCAGCGGGACGGCCACGACCGTGATGCTCAGGACGATGGCGACGGTGATGCTGGTCAGTGCGACCGCGAACAGCACGCTGCTCGCCAGCAGGTAGCCAAGCAGGTAGCCGGCCGAGCGCCAGAGGCTGGCCGAGAAAACTAGCCCGACTGGGTTATGCCGCAGGGTCAGCAGACAGTCATCGCTCTGTTCGGCGCTAACGACCGAGGGCGGTGCTGAAGCCATTGG
>JASHOL010000123.1 GCA_030041135.1 Streptosporangiaceae bacterium
CATGCTGCCTGCCCTGGCTGGCGTTCGGCGCTGTGCTGCAGCATTTCCTCCTAGTACCACGGGCCGGCCGCGTGCTCAACGTCGTCATGGCGGCGCTGCTGGCCGCGTCCACGATCCTGCTGGTCTGGAACCGCTTTTGAGTTACGTTGGCTGCTGGCGACCATGACAGGTAATTTGGCTAGCTGAGGCAGATAACCCAGGCATGGAGTGCGAATTGCCTAAGAATCGACGTCTTCTTCGCCCAGAGTCTTATGATCCGGCAGCCAGGCTGTTCGACCAGGTGAACCTGCGCCTGCTGACCGAGTTGCAGGCCGACCCGCGGCTGTCCATGGCCGAGCTCGCGCGCAGGGTCGCGATGTCGGCCCCGGCTGTTACCGAGCGAGTGCAGCGGCTGGAGCGGGCCGGGGTCATCAAGGGGTACCGGATCGAGACCGACCCGGCCGCGCTCGGCCTGCCGGTGACGGCATTCGCCCGGATCCGCCCGATGCCCGGCAGCCTCCCCAAGATCGCCGAACTGGCCGCCGAGATTCCCTGGGTAAGCGAGTGCTACCGGATCACGGGCGAGGACTGCTTCCTGGTCAAGCTGCACGCCCACGCGATCGACGAACTCGAGGAGATCCTCGACCGCTTCCTCACCTACGGCAACACCACGACGTCCATCGTGGTGTCCACCCCGGTGGCTCAGCGGAACCCGCCGCTGCCAGAACCGCAAGGTTGCTGACCAGCCGGTCAGCTAAGGGCCGCTTCCAGGGCGTCACCGACAACCGGGGCGTTGGCGCTCAGCCACTGGACCTCCTCGAGCATCCCGATGTCGGGCGGACCCTTACGCACGCGCTTGGCGATCATCTGCAGCCCGCGACCCATGAGATAGACGGGAACGGCATGAGCCTCGGCCGCCGACACCGGCACCATGCCCGCATAGCCGCGCATGTACTGCCTGGCCCTGACCAGATCCACGTGGTGGGCGTGCTCGTCCGGGCGGCCGCTGCGCCACAGCGCATAGCCGACGTCGGCCAGCGGCGCCTCCAGGTGGGCGAGCCCGAAGTCGATTGCTCCTGTCGGCCGGGGCGCGGCGCCGGAGGCAATCACGTTGTCATTGGTGAAGTCGCCGTGAATGACCAGGCGCTCGCTGGCCAGCGCGTCGTGCTCGGTCAGATCCCTGGCAAGCCGCTCAGCGAGCCGCCGGATCCGGTCGGCATGATCGCGGTGAATGCGCAGCGCGCCGAAATCCGCTGCAAGCAGTACTCGCGGAACCTCCGACAGCGGCAGCGACCCCGGCCGCTGCGACGCCACGTGGATCTGCGCTGCCGCCTGGTGGTAGCGACCGAGGAACTCGCCGACTTGCTCCATCGCCGGCTGGGCCGACCAGCGCACTGCCTCGCCGGGCAGGAACGAGACAATCTCCCAGAGCGTGCCGTCATGACTCGTCCATGACCCGCCGTCGAACGCCGGCAGCGGCCGCGGAGCCGGGAAGCCGAGCGCGGTCAGGCGGATCAGGTAGCGGTGGAGCCACTCCACGCTCTCGGCGTGATCGGCACCGGACAACCCGGCGGGAGTCGGCAGCGATCGCAAAGTCGCCTGGATCCCGTTCCATCTGGCGGTGAAAATGGCGCCTTCCCTCGGCCGGATGGCGGTCGGGCTCAGCGCGATGCCGGCGTCGTACAGGAGGCTCGGTGGCAGCCGGTTCCTGTCCACGGCAGGATCGTTTCACGATATGACGGCGCCGAAGCCGTCTGGCCGTGCTCAGGCCTGCTCGCACGAACACCACCAAGTGGTCCGGCCGCCGACCGTGCCGTGCGCCATCGGGGCGCCGCACCGGGGGCACCTGGCTCCGGGTGCGCGGAACTCGATCATCGGCAATATGTGGACGCCCCCGCCGCTCACCGCGGTCTTGACCGTGTTCCGCGCGGCTTTGAGCAGCCGGCTGACCTCCGCGCTGGTGAGCTCGCCGACCGGTCGCGCCGGGTTGATCTTCGCTTGCCACAGGGTCTGGTCGGCTAGCAGGTTGCCGATGCCCGCGATCACATGCTGATCGAGCAGGCGCGCCTTCACCGGCGCAGTGCCCTTGCCGAACGCGGCCCTGAACTGCCTGGGCGTGATATCGAGCGCGTCAGGACCGAGCGCGTCGACCGGCGGATCGAGCCGGACCCGGCCGAGCCGACGGGGATCGATCAGCAGCAGCGACCCCCGGTCAGCGAAGGTCAGGCCAAACCGGGTGTAGCGGTGGTCACCCAGGGCCCGACCTCGTTCCCAATAATCGCCGCCTTCGATCTCGTCGCCATGTCGGTCGGTGACCACGATCTTGCCCGACATGCCCAGGTGAATGCCGAGCGCCGGGCCGGGCGGGCCAGAGTCGCCCACACCCGAGGTGTCGCACCAGACGCTCTTGCCACGGCGGTGAACCGCGGCCAGGCGCCGGCCGAGCAGCGCCGCGCGGATCTCGCCCGGCTGGTGCGGCCGGCACACGTATGTGTCGCTGTCGTCGACGTCCGCGATCACGCGCTCCAGCGCCGCGTCTTCGATGACCAAGCGGGCCGTCTCAACCTCAGGTAGCTCGGGCATGCGTCAGGCTAGCGCTTTCGCTAGTGGCTGGTCGCTGGCTGGCTGGGGGGTTGCTAGTTGGCGTGGTCGGCCAGCAGCGCCGTCCGGAGCTGGATGACCTGCTCCAGTTGCGCGCGCTGGCTGGCGAGGCTGGTGGTGGCAATGCGGCAGACGAGGTGGCGAGCCCCGGCCGCCACGTACTCGCGCAGGCGGGCGGCGACGTGCTCGGCCGGGCCGGCCGCCAGGGCCTGGATCGTCTCCAGTTGGTCGAGCGGCAGGCCGTAGCTGGCCCGGCTGAATTCCTCGAGCGCCGCGCGGCCGCTGCGCACCGAGTCGGTGATCACGACGCTCACGAACAGGGCGGGGGTGACCTCAGCCGCAGACCTCCCCGCGTCCGCGGTGGCCGCGCGCACGGCGGCGAGGCCGTCGGCGTAGGTCGTGGCCTCCGGCGGGTAGGGCAGCCAGCCGTCGTACTTGCGGCCAACCCGGCGCAGCGCGGACGGCGAGCCGCCGCCGAGCCAGATCGGCGGGCCTCCGGCCTGGTAGGGAGTGGTCATCGGCGGCAGCTCGTCGAAGCGCAGCAGTTCCCCGTGGAAGGACCTGGCGTCCGGGCTGGTCCACAGCTGGCGCCACAGGGCGACAGTCTCGTCCAGGCGAGTGAACCTGCGCTCCCACGGGACGCCGGACAGCTCGTGCTGGGGGAGGCCGAACCGGCCGCCGAACGCGGCCCCGACGGCGAGCACCAGGCGCCCGCCCGACAGCAGGTCGATGGAGGCGAGCGTTTGAGCGGCCTGCACCGGCCGCCTCAATACCGGCAGCAGCGCCGCCGTCCCGAGCGTGATGCTGGTGGTTACCGGCGCGGCGGCGGCCAGCATCGTCAGCGCTTCGATGCGCGGGGTCAGCAGGAAGTCGTTTACCCACAGCGAGGCGTAGCCGAGTTCCTCGGCCCTGACCGCGAAGTCGATGAGCCCGCGCGGGTCGGTTCCCTTGCCCCACTGCGCCTGGCCGATGGGCACGAGGACGCCGAGTCGAATGTCATCATCCATGCCCGCCATCGTGTGAATGGCGACGACGAGCCGCAATTCCCCGCAGGGAATCGCGCGTTGCCGCGGTGCCCGCTACAACTGGAAGGCGTGGAATTCGCCGAAGTCCTGCGCGAGCGGCGGGCCAGCCGCCGGCTCAGCCAGTTGGAGCTGGCCCTGCGAGCCGGAACGACCCAGCGCCATCTCAGCTTCATCGAGAGCGGCCGGTCGGCGCCGGGCCGCGACATGGTGATCCGGCTCTCCGAGTCGCTCGGCCTCCCGCTTCGGGAGCGGAACGTGATGCTGCTGACGGCGGGGTACGCGCCTGCGTACCCGGAGACGCCGCTGGACGGCAGCGCGCTCGCCCCGGTCAAGGACGCGCTCGATCACATCCTGGCCGCGCACATGCCCTACCCGGCCATCATCATCGACCGGCCCGGTGACCTGGTCTCGATGAACGCGGCCGCGGACCTCCTGTTCGAAGGCTGCGCAGCCGAACTGCTGGCCCCGCCGGCCAACGCGTTCCGCATCGCGCTGCATCCCGAGGGCATGGCGCCGCGGATCGTCAACTTCCCCGAGTGGGCCACGCACGTGCTCCAGGGCATTCGCGCGGAGCTCGACCGCAGTCCGGACGAGAGGCTCGCCGCTGTCTACGACGAGCTGAGTGGATACGTACCGCCCGCCCGGCCGAAACCCGGCCACCTGGGCTTCGCCGTTCCGCTTGAGCTGCGCTCGGACCGCGGGGAGCTGCACCTGATGACCACGATCATGAGCTTCGCCACCGCGGTAGACGTCACGGTCTCTGAGCTGAAGCTGGAGGCGTTCCTGCCCGCAGACCCCGCCACGGCGGCAATCCTCATCTCCTCGGCTACTACCCGGTGATCGATAGGCGCCGCACGAACTTCACCTGCGGGCCGGACCGTCGCCTGGACTTGCCCACGGCCCCAGGATGCGCCGCGGCTGTGACAGTCCGGCGGGCCGGCATCGCAAGGGCCTACCCTTGATGTCATGTCCCTGACCGTGCACCTGCCCGAGGGGGTCGCCGCGGCGCTGGAAGCCGAGGCCGCCCGCCGCGGCCAAAGCACCGACCAGGTCGCAGCTGACCTGCTAGCAGCTCAGCTCCCGCCCCCCGGCCATCGGCGGCGGAGGCTGGCGTTCGCCGGTATCGGCTCCTCATCCTCAGGCCGGAATGCCGCCGATGCCGATGAGATGCTGGCCGAAGGCTTCGGGCGCGACCAGTAGTGCTGGTCGTCGATACCGGCCCGCTGGTCGCGACCGCTGACCGCGCCGACAAGGACCACGCCGTCTGCCAAGCACTGCTCGAAGGCGACGAAGGGCCGCTGGTCACCACCGCCCTGGTTATCGCTGAGGCTGCCTACCTGATCGACGGCAGCTCGGTGCGCAGGCCGAGGCCAGTCTCTATACCTCCATCACCAGCGGGCAGCTCGAAGTCGCCAGCCTTGACCGGGACGACTGGGCGCGCATCGGCGAGCTGGTCGTCACCTATGCTGACTTGCGGCTGGGTGGCACCGACGCCTCCGTGGTTACTATCGCCGAACGGCTCGGCGTAACCCGGATCGCCACCCTCAACCACCGTGACTTCCGGGTTGTCCGGCCTCGTCACGCCGACGTGTTCGAGCTGCTACCCTGAGCTACTCCTGTGGAATGCTGACCGCATAGGAATTCGCGGTAGGACGCAGGCGGCTCCGTGGTCAGCCTGGGTCGCGCTGGGCTGGTCAGGCACCCGGCTCCTGCGATGGGACGCGCTCTATCCGCTCGGGTTGATCAGGGCGAGCACGGGCTCGAGGTCGGGCACCGCTGGTTCGCGGACGACATAGCTGGTGATCCCGAATTCTTCGGCCTGGCGGACTAGCTGGCTGGCCATCCCCTCGTGGCTGCCGATCAGGACGAACGGCGTGCGCGCGATGTCCTCGGCCGAGGCACCGGAAAGTCTCTCGGCGAGTTCCGCTGCGGCGGCGCCCCTGTCACGAGTGACCACGACCGCCTGTACAAGGGCCTCGATAACGGGTGCCCTGCCTGCTTGGCTGGCTTCGTCTTCGACAAGCTGCAGCTGGCGCCGCAGGTCAGTCAGCGTCCACCGTGTCTCGTGCCGATGGCCGTCGGGCAACGTGCGCCCGAGCCCGCTGAGGCCGACGATGTCGGCGTGGCGCGCTGCCGCTCGCAGGATCCGCGGGTTCCCGCCGCCCACCGCGAGCCTTACTCGCCCGCCGACCGGAAGGTCATCAAGCCGCGCGTCGCTCAATGCCAGACGGCCGCCCTCGAGGGTGACGGTCTCTCCTCGAAGCAGCCTGCTCACGACCTCGACGAACTCGGCAAGCCGCTCCGCCCTCTCGCCGGGTGCCGGCCGTTCCCTGCCTATGTCTGACCACTCACGCGGAGTATGACCAGCGCCGAGACCCAGCACGACCCGGCCCGGTGCCAGCAGGTCAAGCGTCGCCGCGTCGGCTGCCACGTGCGTGGGCTCCCGGACGCCCGCCTGGATCACGTACGTGCCCAGCTCCAGAGTGTCCGTCACCGCTGCGGCAGCGCCGAGCGCGGGCATGGGTGAGGCGCCCGATCCGGGATGATCGCCCAAGAGGAGTGCGCGGAAGCCTGAGGCCTCAAGTCGCTGAGCCAGAGCCAGCCAGGACTTCAGGTCGGTCGGCTCCGCTTGCACGCTGACGGCAATTTCTGGCACCCACTAATCCTGCCTTCAACCGGAGGGGTAGTCGACCGCGACTGGAGGTGATTGTGGCGCCCGCGCGCTGGCCGCGCCGGCAGTCTCGGCGCGGCCAGCGCTTAGCGGGCTATGGCTTAGTCGTAGTCGGCGTCGGCGTAGCGGTCATCGTCGGTGTCGCAGTCGGCTTGGGCGTTGCAGTCGGCTTCGTCGGCGTCGGCGTCGGCTTAGGCGCTGGCGTCGGAGCTGGCGCTGGCTTCGGCTCCTTGCCCTGGCACGCGTACTCGGGCAGGACGACGAACCACGCCATGGTCGAACCCGACGAGCCGGGCGCGCCGGAGACGTCGACGAACATCACGTAAACGCCCGGCACGCGGGAACCCCACTCGAACTCCAGGGTCTTGCCGCGGCTGTGCAGGAGTGTAGGAAGGCCTATTAGATCACCGTCCTCGTTGTACAGCCTTATGTCCCATTCGGCACCGACTACCTTCATCGGCGGATGCCCGAGCTTGAACGCACCGCCTACCGTCGCAGTGATCGTGGCCCGCTTCCCCGGACATATGGCCGTAGGCGTGACGGTCACGGTCACGGGGTCACCGGCGGGCTCGGCCGCTGCCTTGACCGCCCGCTCGAGCTGGAGGTGCGCGTCGGTGCTGGCGGCGGTACCCGTGGCCAGCCGTGAGCTGCTCACCGGTTCTGAGCTGCCGCACGCCGACAGCGCCGGAGCCAGGGATGCTGCTAGTAGCGGGGCGGCGGCCAGCAATGCGAACCGGCCCCTGTTCTTGTGTGTGCGTTCCATGCACCCATAGACGAGGAAAGTCGCCGAACCGTTGAGGCGCGGCCGCCCGAACACTAGAGCTCGATGCGGATGGCGTGGTAGCGGTGCTGGTCGATGTTCTCGACCGAGTGCGGGCCTTCGGGGTCCATCCACTGCACGAGCCAGCCTACGAGCACCCCGACTCCGTCGCCGCCCTCGCCGGCGTCACCCCCGTCACCAGCCAGTCCGGCAAGCACCGCGCCGTGTACTTCCGCTGGGCCTGCAACAAGCGATTCCGGCGAGCCATCACCATCTACGCCGATAACAGCCGCCACGCCAGCCCCTGGGCCGCGCAGATCTACAACGACGCCCGCGCCGCCGGCAAGGACCACCCCCACGCCACCCGGATCCTCGCGCGCGCCCGGATACGCGTCATCTACCGCTGCTGGCTCGACCGCGTCCCCTACGACCCAGCCCGGCACGGCGCCGCTGCCGCACTCGCCGAACAGCAATCCAGGCAAATCGCGGCTCGACGTTGACATAGAGAGTGTCATAGCTGGTCCTTTCTCTAGTCGGTCCGGTGCGGGCGACGTGGGCGGCGGCGGGCTGGCCACAGAAGGGTGGCCTGGTTCCCGCACCAATCCGTTCGGTCCGCGTCGTGCGTGGGGCAATCATGTTGTAATGGTCTTGTGCAGTTCAATACTTACACATACGCGGGTGCGCATATCGCCGTCTGGCTGGTCAACCAGCCCACGCCGGACGCATCATCTCTTGCCGCGACGCTGCGCGAATACGACGTCCATGAGCCGACGGCAACTCCCGCGCAGGTGCAGGCGCTGCGGCCCTGGGCGCAACGGCTGCGCACGATCTTCGAGGCCGAGACCATCGCCGAGAAGGCAGAGCGGGCCGATGAGCTACTGGTCGCCAGCGACTGCCGCCCGCGGCTCGTTAGCCACGGCCCCGGCTTGCCTTACCACTTCCACTACGCCCCGGTGCGAACTGGGCTGACCGGACGGGTCAAGGCCCTGACCGCGGCGGGCCTGGCGCACGTGATCGACGACGGGGGAGGGTCGCGTCTGCGGGCGTGCAGCCGAGCCGGGTGCGGCATCGTGTTCCTCGACGTCTCCAGGAACGGGCGCCGTCACTTCTGCAGCGTCCGATGCGCCAACCAGGTCAACGTGGCCAACCACCGGACGCGCAGGCGCCAGGTACTCGCGCGGTCGCCGCGGCGTCCTGATCCGCGCCGCTGACGATCAGCTCCAGCGGGCCGGTTGGCCCTCGGCGGCGGTGCGGCCCGTAACCAGCCCGAGCGCGTAACTCCTCCGACACCAGGCAGCGAAGCACTTGACCCGACTGTTAGAGTGACTATGAAATCATTGCAGTAGGCAATCAAAGTCGGGAGCAGGCATGGGCGGGAAAGCGCCGGACGACGCGATCGTCGATGCGGTGCTGACCGCGAGCCGGACGCTCGTCGCCGTAGCCGAGCGGTCCCTCGGCGCTGCGGCGGAGGAGACGACGCTCGCCCAGTACCGGGCGCTCGTCGTGCTGGCATCCCGCGGCCCGCAGCGGATGGTCGACCTGGCCAGGGCGCTGGATGTGACGCCGCCGACGGCCGGGCGGATGTGCGACCGGCTGGTCCGCAAGGGCCTGGTCCGACGGCACCGGGCCCGGGCGGACCGGCGGGAGGTTCAGGTGACGATCACCGCCGCCGGCCGTGATGTGGTGGACGAGGCGACGGCGCGGCGCCGCGAGTTGCTGGCCGAGATCCTAGGTCGGCTACCAGACCGGCGGCAGGCGGCGGTGGCCTCGGCGTTCCGGTCATTTGCCGCGGCGGCGGGCGAGGTCCCTGACAGCGAGTGGCCGGTGCCGGCGGCTGCAGCCGACACAGGTGCCGTCCCGCCGGCCGCCAGCCGGGCAGGAGCACGAAGCGTGTCCGCCCGCGGCCGGGCGGCGACGGGCAGCGCCGCGGAGCAGGCATGACCGCGGAGGCAGCTAGCAGCGGCAGAAGCGTGCCTGCAGCGTTCGTGCGCCCGGCAGCCTGGCTGCGCAGCACACGGGCCGGGCTGTTCGTGGTCGCGGCGCTGGTCGGCGCCGGGTCGGGTCTGGGGGCGGTAGCGTTCCGCTACCTCATCTATTTCGTCACCTGGCTGGCGACGGGGCACAGCCAGTTCGGCCAGGCCGGTTATGCGGGCAGCTCGCACCTGCCGTGGCTGGGCCTGGGATTCTTCGTGCTGATCCCTGCGGTCGGCGGCCTGGTTTACGGACCGCTGATCTACCGGTACGCGCGCGAGGCCCGCGGCCACGGGGTGCCGGAGGTCATGGACGCGGTCGCGGAGAAGGGCGGCCGGATCCGCCCGCAGGTCAGCGTCGTGAAGGCCCTGGCCTCGGCGGTATGCATCGGAACGGGGGGGTCGGTGGGACGGGAGGGCCCGATCGTGCAGATCGGCTCCGCTCTGGCCTCCGCCTTCGGCCAGTGGACGAAGATGCCACAGGACCGGATGCGGATCCTGGTCGCCTGCGGAGCGGCCGGCGGCATCGCGGCCACGTTCAACGCGCCGCTTACCGGGGTGTTCTTCGGCGTCGAGATCATCCTGCGCGAGTTCGCCATCGACGCGATGTTCACGGTGATGCTGTCGGCAATGCTGGCCGACGTGGTCGCCATCCCGTTCCTCGGCAGCCACCGGTTTCTGACCGGCTTCCCAGCCGGCGTCACCCTGGCGCACACGAGCGACTACCTGCTCGTCGCGGTCCTGGCCGTGATGGCCGGCCTGGTCGGGCTGGCGTTCAAAACAGTTCTCTACAAGGTCGAGGACGTGTGGGACCTCTGGTGGAAGGGCAGGCCTGAGTGGGCCAGGCCCGCGGTTGGCGGCGTCGGGCTCGGCCTGCTGCTGCTCGCGCTGCCGCAGATGTACGGAGTCGGCTACCCGGTGATGTACAAGGCCGTGGCCGGGGACTACGTGTTGTGGTTCCTGCTCGTGCTCGCGGCCGGGAAGATCTTGGCCTGCAGCCTGACCCTGGGAATCGGCGGGTCGGGCGGCGTGTTCGCGCCCTCGCTGTTCGTCGGCGCCACGTCGGGCATGGCCTTCGGCTTGACCGCGCAGCACCTGCTTGGGCCGAGTGCCGGCCAGCCAGCCCTGTATGCGGCCGTGGCCATGGGCGCAGTGTTCGCTTCGGCTGCTCGCGCGCCGCTGACCTCGGTGGCCAGCGTGGTCGAAATGACCGGCGACTACGCCCTGACCCTGCCGGTCATGCTCGCGGTCGCGATCGCTACCGCGGTCTCGCGGGCGCTCGGTTACGGCACCATCTACACCACCAAGCTGCTGCGCCGCGGCGAGGACATCGACCGCGCCGTTCCGTGGCGTGCGTTCGAAGATCTGAAGGTCGCCGACGCTATGCGC
Source organism: Streptosporangiaceae bacterium (assembly GCA_030041135.1). GTDB lineage: Bacteria > Actinomycetota > Actinomycetes > Streptosporangiales > Streptosporangiaceae > JAJYUU01. The sequence continues at coordinate 10,396 of JASHOL010000123.1, forward strand.
CCGTTCGCAGTGCCGCTGGCCGTGCCAGCAGCGGAGCACGGCAACACAGGCGACGCCGGCGACCGGGCGTCAGAACTGCCAGGCACCGTGGTCTATCAGGCGGATCCGCAACCGGTCCGCGCGAGTGAGCCCCTGGCCCAGGCGCTACCTCGGCTCGAGGCCCACGGACGCGACGGGCTGCCAGTCCTGTCCTCCGATGGCCGCGAGGTCGAAGGCTGGATCACGAGCGCGAGCGTCCTGGCGACACTCGCCGGGCGGATGGGCGCCGCGCGGCCGCACGGCAGCAGGCCCGCCGCTGCCGCCGCGACTGCGCCGGCTGGCCGTGGGAACGCGCCCCCGACACCCTCGACCGGTTACCGGGTCATCGAGCTGGCGGTCGGAGCGTCCTCGCCCGCCAGCGGAGCCAAGCTCGGGCAGGTCAGCTGGCCGACCGGGATTATCCCGGTGTCGGTTCTGCGAAGCCGCCGCGTGCAAGATCCCGACCCTAGTTTCAAGCTCGCCGCAGGCGACCGGATCATGCTGCTCACCAGCGTGCCGGCCGCCCTGGAGAACAGACGGGATGACGGCGCGGCCCACGTCCCGGCGTGTGGAGGATGACATGATAATCGCGATTATTGCCGCCGTACTCGGACTCCTGATCGCTACGGCGGCCATCGGCATCCCCCAGCTGGTGCGCATCCGACATCAGCGAGGGGACGACGATACGGTGGCGTACCTGCGAGAAACGGGCCGCTCGGCGCGAGACATCACGCAAGGCAACGCTGCGGTGTTGAAGGAGCAGCAGGACGATGCACCGGCGGAGCCGGCGCACGGCGACTGATTCCCCGAACGCTCTCGGTCGCAGCAGGCGGCCAGAGCCGTCAGAACGGCCAGGCGCAGGCGGCCAGAGCCGTCAGAACGGCCAGGCGCCGGCGGCCAGAGCCGTCAGAACGGCCAGGCACCGGCGGCCCTTGCCGCAGCCGCTTCGCGGGGCGCCAGCTCGGCGATCACCTCGCTGACCTGCCGGGCGCGGCCGAGTGCCTGGCGCACTCCGGGATTCGGGTCGTCGCCGGCGAGTCCCGACGCGATCCGAAGCAGGCCGATGGCTTCGTCGGCCTGCCCGGCTGACCGGAGGGTGACCTCGCTCATTTCAGCGAGGACGGTCAAGGTCTCCGCGAGGATGTCGGCACGGTCCGGATG
>JASHOL010000124.1 GCA_030041135.1 Streptosporangiaceae bacterium
TCTTCGCCCGATGCCAGCCTGATTGTGTGCGCGGCCGGATCGACGGCGGCCACGGTGGCGCTGCGGCGCTCGACATCGTGACCGGCGTACCAGTCGGCCGGTTTTACGTACCAGCCGTCGAGATCTTCCTCCGACCGCAGGTAGGTCTTCGACAGCGGCGGACGGCCGAACGGGACGCCTGGTTCCTGGCCGATGACCACCACCGGTCCGCCGAAGCCCTCCGCCCGGAGGGTTGCGGCGGCGTTGCCGCCTGCGAGACCGCCGCCGATGATCGCTATCGGGCTTCTCGTGGTTCTCATGCTCACCCGACGTATTCTGCCGCCCGATGACCGAGAGCCGTCGGACCCGTCGCTCCTACCTCAGCGTGTGGCTTTATGGGGGGAACGAGGTCGTGCACCCGCGAACTGGGCTTCCGGCGCCCGGTCGTGTCGCCGGCGCCGCGCCCGGCCGCGTTCGCGGTATCCGCCCGCCGCTCAGTCCGGCAAAGCCGTGGCCGGCTCGGCCGCATAAGCCGTGGCCGGCTCGGTCGCGTAACGTGCCATCACGTCCATGATCCGGGCGACGGTCGGCGGTGAGCTGGACGAGGCCATGTCGCGGAGGTCACGGAAGTACTGCACGTACAAGTCGGGCGTGAACGTGTTGAGCAGGATCACGCGCTCATCGCTGCTGTTAGCGAACGTGTGCGGCGCTCCCGGCGGAATGATCACCAGGGTGCCGGCTGGTGCGGCGTACGACTCCTCGCCCACGGTGAAGGTAGCGGTTCCGGCTATGACGTAGAAGCCTTCGTCGTGGCGGCCGTGCCGATGCTGCGGCGGCCCGGCGGTGTGCGGGGCAATGGTGATCTCGGCGACGCCAAGCCGGTGCGCGGTGGTGCTTCCGTCCTCGAGGATGCGCAGGCGGACCGGCCCGTCCAGGGCAGTCTCGCCGCCGCCAGGCGGCACAACGGAGACAGGGGTTCCCGCCCGCTCGGCCGGACCGAGGCGGCCGGCTGCGATGAATTCCCGCACGACCGCCAGCAGCTGGTCGGGGGTTTCCAGCTGCGGCAAGTGGCCGGCGTGATCGAGCAGCCGCAGCCGCGCGCCGGGAATCGCGTCCGCGTAGGCCCGGCCGTGCTCGACGGGAATCATCCGATCGGCCGCACCCCATACGATCAGGGTCGGCAGTGCGACTGCCGGCAGGCGGTCCTTCAAGCTCGGATCTGCCATCGCGGTTCCCGCGTACGCCTGCAGCGCAGCCCGGTTCGCCGCCATGGCAGCGGCTCGCTCAGGAGGCAGCGCAGCCGGGTCGATCCGGAAGGCGGCCGGGTCGAAGTAGCTCAGCTCGGCGACCTGGTCAAGCGGCAGCGAGAAGAAGTCGGGAACCGGCGCGCTGTCGAGCTGCAGCCCGGCCGCATCGACCAGGACGACCGAGCTGACCCGGCGGTCGGCGGCGGAGCTTTCAGCCAGCGCGAGCTCGACCGCGATCCAGCCGCCGATTGAGTTGCCGATGACGCAGACGTCGGTCAGGTCAAGCTCGCGCAGCAGTCCGGCGTAAACGGCGGCGAGCTCGGCGATGCTGGCTAGCTCCGCCGGCCTGGGCGTGCCGTCAAAACCGGGATGGGCCGGGACGATCACGCGAAACTCCGCGTCGCTCATCAGCGCGGCAAATCCGGCTACCGAGAACGGGCCGGCGCCGCCGTGGAGCAGCAGTACCGGCCGGCCGGTGCCGCTCTCGGTATAGGTCAGCGGCACCGTCCCGATGCCCTGAACGGTGAGATGCGCAGCGGCGCTGATCATGGCACATTCCCTTCAGGTTCGTAAGAGTGGACTCTCACGAACGACGCTAACTCACCATCTAGCCTTGTGCAAGTTAACTCTCATAATGAGAGTTAACTTGACGGAACTCTGCCGGCGCGGCAGAGTGAGGGCATGACAGCGGGCGCGGCAGGCCGGGTGAACCAGAAACAGCGCACCAGGGCTGCCATCGTCGCCGCGGCCCGTGATCTCATCACCGGCAGCGCCGAGATCACCATGCCCGCCGTTGCCCAAGCCGCGCTGGTCTCCGAGGCGACGGCGTACCGGTACTTTCCCGATCTGGTCTCGCTGCTGCGGGAAGCGGTAGACGGCACCTGGCCAAGCCCTGAGCAGGCGCTGGCCTCGGTCGAGCACAACGCGGACGTCGTGGAGCGGATAGGCGTCGCAACCGAGAGACTGCTGCGCCATGTCCTGGCTTACCAGGGCGCGGTCCGGACCATGATCGCTGCCTCGGTGGTGCGGCCACAGGCAGCGGGCATCCGTCCCGGTTATCGCTTCGGCCTCATCGACCAGGCTCTCGCCCCGCTCGAAAACACACTCGGCGAGCAGGTCCCTGAGGCGTTCCGCCAGCTCAAGCAGGACCTCGCGATCGTGGTCAGCGCCGAAGCGCTGTTCATCCTGACCGACCTGTGCGGGCTCTCGCCCGATGAGGCGATCGCCAGCGCCGTGCGCTCGGCCAGGACGATCACGACCGCAGCCGTCAACGGATGCTCAGCGAGCTGGGAGCGGCCGTCGAACAGTTCGGCCAGGGGTCGCTCGTCCCCGTCACGGACGCCTGGCAACTCCGCAATACAGCCAGCGTGAGTCGTCAGTGTCGGCTGCGGCCGGGTCTTCGGCTCCCCAGACGCCGACGTAGCTCACTCCAGCGTCGGCTCCCGGATATGGGGGCACCAGTTCCAGGCCATCGAAAAAGCGCTCAAAGTCAGCGCGCGTACGGAAGTGGATGTTCTCCGTAGCCCGCGCGTACACCTCCTCGCCTGTCTGGACGGACCGCGGCGGCTTGTTATCCGAGGTCAGATGCGACAGGACGAGGTAGCTGCCGGGAGCGAGCGCGCGAGCGTAGGTCGCCACCAGGCCCCACGGATCGGCCTCGTCAGCGACGAAGTACAGGACGCCGGTCATCAGGAAGCCCACCGGGCGGCTCATGTCGATCTGCGCGGTCAGCACCGGATCGGACAGCAAGGCCTGGGGATCCCGCAGGTCGGCCATGACGATCTCGACCCCCGGTACGTCCGCGAGCAGCGCCCCGGCGTGCGCCAGCACCATCGGGTCGTTGTCCACGTAGACAACTCGGGCGTCTGGCACGACGGACCTGACCAGTTCGTGAGTGTTGCCCTGAGTCGGCAGGCCGGCGCCGATGTCAATGAACTGATCCACGCCGCGCTCCCTGGCCAGCCAGACCGCCGCGCGCTGATGGAAGGCACGATTGGCCCAGGCCGAGTCGCTGACCTCAGGTACCAGGTCCTTGATGCGCTTGCCCAGCTGGCGGTCTACCTCGTAGTGGTTTGTGCCACCCAGGAAGTAGTCGTAGAGCCTCGCCGGCGTAGGCACGTCAGGGTTCACTCCGGGCGGGACGCTGTCAGCGATCATGAGGTGGGCGCTCACTTATCGGCAGGCACGGCATCCGTTATGAATGACGTGAATGGGAGTGCTGCCATTGTAGCCACCACAATCCGGGTCAATGATTCATGCTGGGCAGCGGTGGACAGGCAGGAGCAGCAGGCAAGGCCTCCGACCGGGCGTCAGCGCGCCTGGTCCTGCTGTCGGTAGTCAGCCTGGTCTTGACGGGCGCGCTCGTGGCACTGATCGTGTTCCCAGCCGTCAGGTGCTGAGTTTGGCCCTGAGGTCACGGCGCACACGGGTAACGGCTGGAGGGTGCGCTACGCGCAGTTGCCTGCAGCGACGAGAGTGTCATCTGGAGTTATGTCCCTGTCGTAGAAGCTTGAATTTCGCCGCGGTAATTTCAAGGTTTCTTGGATAACCTTGAAATTATGGATGCGAGCAGGCTCTCGAAGTCGCCGATCGGTCGCATGATCGAGATCAGCGGATTCGACAAGAGATTCGGTGAAGAGTTCCGGATTGAGGCATTCATGCCCAGCCCGCTTCCGCAGGATCTCAGCCTGACAGGCTCCACCTACAAGCTGATCGCCGAGGCCGCTTCGTGGGTTGCCCGGGCCGACCAGGCCGTCCGCCAGCTTCCCAACCCGGCGCTGATGGTGCGCCCAACCATTCGCCGAGAGGCGGTCGACACCTCAGCCCTAGAGGGTACGTTTGCCGCCCTCACGGACGTCCTGGAAGCCGACTTCCTCGACGAGGAGGAACTCTCCAGGCCTGTGTCGGAGGTCCGCAACTTTGTCCTGGCCGCTGACCAGGCTCTCGGCTGGGTCTCAGCAGGTCGGCCGATTACTCTTCAGCTCATAGAGGATCTTCAGAGCACACTGGTCCGCGGCACCAGCTCGGACACTTCTGAGGCAGGCCATGTCAGGACGAGCCAGGTCATGATCGGCCTAGCGAAGGCACAGCGGGTCTCGGAGGCACGTTTCGTGCCACCACCGCCGGGAGATCTTCTGCGCGACGGCGTTCAGGAATGGCTCGAATGGGTGCAGGCAGCCTCGCCGGACAGGCATGTCATCAGCCAAGCCGCCATGGCTCACTACCAGTTTGAGACCCTGCACCCGTTCAACGACGGCAACGGGCGCCTCGGTCGCTTGATCTCACTGCTGCAACTGATTGTCGCTGGAGACCTGCAGTCGCTGGTGATGAACCTATCGCCGTGGCTGAAAGAGCGGCAGGAGGAGTACCAGGACGCTCTATTTGAGGTCAGCGCGACCAGTGAGTGGGGCCCGTGGATCGAGTTCTTCTGCCAGGCCCTCGTTGCTCACGGCCGGGAGGGGGTCTTGCGCGTTCAGGAACTCCTCAGTCTTCGGAGGAGGTTGCTGGACCAGATCAAAAACGTCGGCGTTAGGGGCACAGCTGCGCGGCTGGCAGGTGACCTGATCGGCTATCCGATGCTCACCGCGAACACGGTCAAGGACCTGTACGAAGTCAGCGCGCAGGCAGCAAACACTGCAGTGGCAAGGCTGACCGAGGTCGGAATCTTGCGCCAGCGTACCGAGGGCCGGTACGCGCGGATTTTCAGCTGCGATCAGGTGCTGGCGCTTCTCGAGACGCCGTATCGAGGCACCACTACAACGTAGCGGCGCAACCCCTACGTGGACGGCGACGACAGGGATTCACTGACCGGGAGGTGGCCGGAGCCTGCCGGGCTCCCGGTCGTCTTCACCGTCGCCGGGGTCGGCCTGCCCGCATGGGACACGAGCCGCGGCCCTCCTCGGTGGTGGCCGCCAGGTGGCCAGGGTTGCGGGCGGAAGAGACCGCGGGGCAAGCTGGCCATCGTGGTCTCCGAGCCAGCTAGCGTCGACGAGGTGTTCTGGGCCGAACGCCGGCGGCTGTTCTCGCTTGCCTACAGGCTCCTCGGCTCCGCCACCGACGCGGAAGACGTACTGCAGAGTGCGTTCGAGAGATGGATCGCAGCCGACGCTGTCGTGGCTGAACCCAGGGCATGGCTCACAACGGTGGTGACCAACCTCTGCCTCAAGCAGCTTGGCTCAGCGCGGCGGCGCCGCGAGGTTTCCACCACGTGGCTGCCCGAGCCCGTGGTGACCTCAGGCGGGGAACTCGGGCCACTCGAGACGGCCGAGCAGCGCGACTCGGTGTCGTTCGGGATGCTCATCCTGCTCGAGAAGCTCAGCCCGGCACAGCGCGCGGTGTTCGTCTTGCGTGAGGCATTCGGCTACGACTACGCGGAGCTCGCGCAGGTCGTGGTCCGCTCGGAAGCGAGTTGCCGCCAGCTGCACCGGCGCGCGGTCCAGCGCCTGGGCATGCCGGAGGCAGCACAGCGGTTCCGGCCCGATGCCGGGCAGTGGCGGGAGCTGACCGAGCGGTTCATTGCCGCGGCTAGGGGCGGCGACGTGCCCGGCCTGGAACGGTTGCTCGCCGACGATGTCGTCTACGCGGGAGACGGGGAGGGCAGCGGTCTTCCCGTGGCGGGCAAGCCAGTCGCTGGCCGGTCTCGGATCGCCCAGCTGTTCGGCCGCGGCTACCGGCGGTATGCAGCCGACCCCCGGTTCGCGGCGGCGCAGCTCTCAGTGGCCGAAGTGAATGGCGAGCTCGCGGTGCTGGCGCACAGCCACGGTCGCCTGCTCATGGTGCTGATCCTGGAGTCGGATGGTTCCGCGGTTACGGCGCTGTGGCTGATAACTGCCCCGCGCAAGCTGGCCCATGCCGCGCGATGGGTGTCGCAGGCCTGCCCGGCCGAGGCCGGCTGGCTGCGCAAGGCCCCTCAGCCTGGCGGCAGCTAGCCGCGAGGACAGCGAGCCAGGCTGTCACGAATCAGCGCGGTGCCGGATCTATAAGGCATGCAAACAGCTGACAGGGACCTGCCGGTCGTGGTGGCAGGAGCAGGGCTGGCCGGGCTAGCCGCCGGAGCGACCGCGGCGCGGGCCGGCGCCCGCGTGATCATCCTGGACTCCGGCCTCGCCGGCGGCCGGGCCCGCACTCAGAAGCGCGACGGGTTCCAGTTCAACCAGGGACCGCGCGCGCTGTACCAGGACGGACCTGGCGCTCGCGTCCTGTCGCGACTCAGGGTCACCGCTCACGGCCACGCGCCGCCGTTGCATACAGCGCGAGCCCTGATCGCCGGCACGCCGCGGCCCTTCCCGGCAGCCCAGTATGCCCGGGTCCTAGCCCAGCTGGCCCCGGTCATTCCGGATGAGTGCGCCGGCGCCAGCACCGCGGAGTGGATCGACTCAAGCGGGCTGCGGGGCGATGCGGCAATGCTTGCGGCAGCCACGGTGCGGCTGACGACGTACGTCGCCGACCTGGACCGGCTGCCGGCCAGCCTGGCCATCACTCAGATGCAGACTGCCCTGCGCGGTGTCTCTTACCTGGATGGCGGCTGGCAGCAGCTCGTCTGCGGGCTAGCCGCGACCGCGACGGACGCCGGAGCCGAGATCAGGCCGCATGCCCGAGTTGAGCAACTTGCGGGCAGCCCGGGCCGGTGGGAAGTGCACACAACGTCCGAGGTGATCCGGGCGGCCGCGGTGGTGGTAGCGGTCGGCCGCCCGGCGACGACCGAGCGCCTGCTTCCGGCCGGGCCGCAATGGGAAACGCCTGGGTCGCCGGTGATAGCTGCCTGCCTGGACCTAGGACTGCGACGTGCCGATACCCGGTTCGTCCTTGGCATCGACCAGCCGCTGTACATGTCGCCGCATGCGCCTCCGGGCGACCTCGCGCCCGCCGGGCAGGGCCTGGTGCACTTGTTGCGCTACGGGACCACGAAACCTGCCTCTGACCGCGATGAGCTCTGGGCCTTCGCGAAGGCGGCTGGCATCATGCGCGATGAGGTGGTCGTTGACCGCTTCTTGCCGCGCATGACGGTCGCAAGTCATCTACCGTCGCCCAAGCAAGGGCTGACCGGCCGTCCAGCGGTCGTCGTCCCAGGCAGCCCTGGCGTGTTCATCGCCGGTGACTGGGTCGGGCCGGAGGGCTGGCTCGCGGACTGCTCGCTCAGCAGCGGGGAAAACGCCGGCCTGCTCGCCGCCCGCGCGGCGTGCGTGGGACCACGCGGGTGCGGTAATCGGCCGCGACGCGTGCACCGGCCCGGATCCGCGGGTACACCTAAACGGCGCGGCTCGTGCGTGCAGCACTGAGCACAGGGGGAAGGTCATGCGTTCGTGGCGGATAGGTAACGCGTTGCTCATGCTGCTGGTGCTGCCGTTGGTGATCTACCTACTCAACCGCGTGCTGGCGGCGCTTGAGCGGATCAGGCACGCGAGCGACGAGATTGTGGCCGCCGGCGCGGAACTAGTGGTTGACCTCGCTGACCTGCCTGAGGACCTGGAGATCACCGACCAGACCGTCAGGGATGTTTCGGCCGGGGCGACCAGGTACGCGGGCTCGGTCGCCAAGCTCCTGAGCTAAGCGGACAAGGAGGCGCTGTTCATGCCAGCAACCGCCAGGACCACGCTCGCGGTCTCGGCGCTCATCGTCGGAGTTACGGCGGTAGGGCTCATCCGCGTGATCTTCCACCTGCGGGCCATCCTGGCCAACCTTGCCGTCACGACGAGCGCGACGCAGGCTGTCGCGGATCTGACCAGCACCGTGCCGGAACGCCTGACATCGGTAAACGACAGCCTCAGGCCGGTCCGCGAGTTCTCCGACACTGTCTGAGCCGGGTGAGAGGAGTGAACTCGATGCAGCGACGCGCGTTGGGCAAGCCTGCGGCAGGCGACTCTCACCGCACCGGCTGGATAGCTGGTTACGCCATCGGCACCGGCGTCGTGGCGGTCGTCGTCGCACTGGTGTCGGCGATCCTTACGTACGCCCAGTCCATTGGCGACGAAGCGCCGAAGATCAACGCGGCGCTCCGAGATGCCGAGCGGAATACGGCTCCGCTGGGCGCGCTGCGTACCACCGTCGACGACGTGAACGCGATCGTCGGCGGGCTGCAGCGCGGCCGGGCGCGGCTGGGAGGCTGAGCGATGCCCGCCTACGACCGCAGAGCCTGGCAGTTGGCGATCATGGCCGGCTTCATCGTCGATGGCGCCGTGGCCGCGCTGCTGAGCCTGCTTGTCCTTCGCGTGCGGCGCATCGATCTGCGCGCGGCCGATGTGCGGGATGCGCTGCAAGCCGCGGAAGCAACTACGGCCGAGGCGGCGCTCATCCCCCAGGTCGCCGACGCCGTCGATGACGTGCTGGCCGAGGGCCTGCAGCACCATCTGTTCCTCGGCCGGGTGCTCGAGAAGGTTAAGAAATGAAGCGTCTGGTGGTCCTGACGGTAATCGCGATCACCGTGCTCACCGGCGGACTGGCGCTCTACCTGTTCTGGGTCGGGACGCTGCTGAGCCGCATCGCCACGAACCTGGAAGAATCCGCCGATCTCGCCCGCGATATCGATGGCCATGCGAAGGTCATCCGGCCCGGGGTAATGCGCATCAACCGGATCGGCGGTGTCGTGGCCGGTGCGCTGCCGTTGCTGTACGGACCGGCGGAGCAAATCGTGCGTGCGGTCGCCGCCCGGCCGGCTCCTGAGCCAGCCGGCCAGGGCAGCGAATCGGGCACCCGCCGCTCCCGCGGGGAAGGGGTTGGCTTCAACCCGCCCGGCTAGCCTGCGAGGCGCGCGAGTGGCGCAGCCGCAGTCTCACGGAGCGTCGTCGCAGGGCTCGGCCGGCTCGGCCGGCTCGGTCGCCGGACCAGACTCTCGTTCGACGAGAATCTGGGCTATACGGCCAGCCAGCTGCCCTTCGGTTTGCAGGAGCGCGTCGAGGCATTCCGCGATCGCGATCAGCTGCGCGTCCGCGCGATCCATCAGGTCATCCCAGTCCCGGCGGGACCGGCTGTCGGCCAGCCGCTCCAGAAGGTCACGAAGGGCGGCTATCTCGCTGCGGATATTGGATTCGTCCATAGCTGGACATCGCGCGGGCGTCCAGAAGCGCAACTAGCGAACCGCAACTAGCGAAGAGACGTGACGAACAATGTGCCGGTCCTGGCCACGGCGGCGGACGGCTCAGGCCGGTCAACCACTAGTTCCGCTGGCTAACCGGCCTGATGCTCGCCGCTTACGTGCCAGTGAACTCGCATTCGTCCCAGGTCACCTTGAAGTTTTTCTTGGCTGACAGGCCTCCGGGGGACGCCAGCTGCCGTCCCATCTTGCCGACGGTCTCGACCATGGGGATCTGGTACCGATTCGCAGAACCGAGGTCTACCCACGTGCCGGTACTCCTGACCTGCGCCTGGGCACCGGTGAATGCGGTCGGCGTGAAGTCGGCCAGGGTCACCCCAGGTCGCTCGTTGATCCAGTCGGCGGTGATGCCGTCGTAGTAGTAGGAGGCCAGCTTGTGTTCTAGGCCCTCCGTTTTTCCGGTGCTGGTGTCCTCGACGTAGATGTCGGCCTTGTGGCTGCTGGTCTGGTAGTCGACATAAACGAAGATCTTGTTGCCCGTTCGTACCTTCGGGCCGTAGACGGGCTTGTTCTCGTGGGTTGGGTTAACGAGGTACTCGTAGAACATCGCGTACGTGCCCGGCGGCTTGCCGTGCACTCCGCTGGGTCCGTTGATGGCGGTTCCGCCCTGTATCAGCGACGTGCTCAGCGAGGCGGACGACCCGTAATACCCGCCGCCGAGGCCGATCCACGAGCCCTCCATGCCGGGCGGAGAGCACACATTCGGCCCGAGCTTCGACTGGACGAAGTAGCCGTGCACCGCGGCAAAGTAGTGGTGATTGGAGCCGTACGCGTCGTAGCCGGCCCAGGTCTGCGAGCTCTTCGATATCTGGCGGGCGGCCGGGCTGACGCTCGCCGTCGCCGCCGTCGGGGACGTCGAGGCCTCGGCCTGGGCGCACCCCAGGGTCACCTCCGGCGCCGTGCGCCGGTACCGGCTCATCGCATACCGCCAGCCGGCCAGCGCCGACCCGCCGGACGGGCGCGGCGGGAACCCGTACTCGGCCAGCTTGGCGGCCGACGCGGTGAGCGGCCGGAAGCCCGCCGGGGCCACGAGGACGGTGCCGACCGAGCCGGCGCGTCCGAACACGTACTCCTGTCCGCCGCCGGGTAGCGGGTCGACGGCCGTCGGAGACAGCCGCTGGGGCGCGCATGACTGCCCCCTGTCACCCAGGGGGCCGGACCGCGCCGCCGCCACGGCCTGACTGGCCACGAGCGACAGCGCGGCTAAGAGCGCCCCGAAGGTCACCACGGCTGCGCGATGCCAGCCGCGGGTTCCCGCATGTTTGCTGATATCCCTCATATCGTTGACTGTAAATCTCTGTCTGATTTATCGATATAACCCAGGCGCCACAATGGGAACGAAGCGTGCCCCGGCCTGGCCGAGTCTTGGTCGCTGGCGCAAATCACCTGAACCTGGTGACGTCCGATCACGGCAGGCTCCGTAACGTCGGCCCTAGGGAATGCCAGCCAGCAGCGCGCAACGCTACCTCGAGGGAGGCTTGGTGCTTGTGGCCGGCAACACCGCGCAGCGCTACCGCTTGGGCAGGCAGACGGTGTCGCGCATCGGCTTCGGTGCCATGCAGCTGCCCGGTCCTGGCGTGTTCGGTCCGCCGCGCGACCGAGACGAGGCCATCGCCGTGCTTCGCCGCGCCGCCGAGCTTGGCGTCGACCACATCGATACTGCGCAGTACTACGGTCCGGTGGTGGCGAACGAGCTCATCAGGTTGGCGCTGTATCCGTACCCGGAGGGCCTGGCCCTGGTGAGCAAGGTCGGCGCCCGCCGTGACGCTGCGGGCGCTATCTTGCGCTACGACTCCCCGGCCGAGCTTCGGTCGGGGATCACCGACAATCTGCGCACCCTGGCCGTCGACCACCTGGCCGCTGTCAATCTGCGGCTGACTGACTCCGCGGGCCCAGGTCAGCTCTTCGACGACCAGCTTGGCGCGATGATGCAGGCGCGCGACGACGGTCTCACCGACGGTATCGGCCTGAGCAACATAACCCGCGAGCATCTGCTGCACGCGCTCACTCGTACCGACATCGCGTGCGTGCAGAACCCGATGAACCTGGCCGACCTAAGCTCGATGCCAGTGCTCGAGGAGTGCGACAAGCGCGGCATCGCCTTCGTGCCGTTCTTCCCGCTGGGCTCGGCCTTCGACCGGAGCAACCCCGTCCTCGGCAACCCCGCGGTCCTCGCCACCGCAGTCCGCCTCGGATGCACGCCCGCCCAGGTGGCCCTCGCCTGGCTGCTCCAACTGCGGCCGAATGTGCTCCTGATTCCAGGGACCTCGTCACTGCGTCACCTCGAGGACAACCTGGCCGTGGCACACCTCGAGCTTGACGCCGAAGCCCGGCAGCTGCTCGGGAGGGCTTCCGCGCAGGCACGGTAGGCGTCTCGTCGTCAGGCCGCGGACTCTTGGTAAGGCGCCTCGTTTGCGCCTCTCGCGCCGGGGTACTGGGCGGGCCGGCAATCTCGGCCGGCGATCTCCGTCATAAGCGAGGGCGAAGTGCTTGACAATACTGCGGTCGGCGAGGACACGGACTCACGTGAAGACACCGCCACTCCCGCGCCGGTGCTGGATAACTGGGTGGTCGATAGCCAGGCGCCGGCCGTGAGCGCCGCGGCGCCCGATCCGCTCGCGCTGGCAAGGAAGGCACTGCGCGCGTCATGGCCGTACGCGGCGGGCGCCGCGGTCGTGCTGACCGTGGCCGGCGCCGTCTTCGGCCGGCACGGTAGCTGGGGGAACGTCCCGACCTGGGTGATCGCGGTCACTACGCTGCTGGCCCTCGTCGCCGCATCGTTCGCCGCGCTGGTGACGTATGAGCTTTTGCGCATCGAGTCTGGGCGAGATTCGGTGGCGGTGGAGGAACGGCGCGAGCGCGAGGATGCGCAACGCTGGGAGCAGGCGAGCCGGGTGGCCGCGTGGTACGGCCGATGGTCATCGGTGGTGAAAGGCCCTGGCATGGCAGCAGACCCCCGCGAGTGGGCGCGGTGGGGGGCGATCATCAGCAACGCCTCGGAGCTGCCCGTTTACAACGTGCGGGTATCGTTCTGCGTCCCCGTCGACCCCTCGGCCGGTCAGACGTGGCGGCAAGGGGAGCGATACCTTGGCGCGCTGCGCCTCGTTCCGCCCGGCGAGGAGCACGTCGAGATGCCTGACCACCTCAGGGCCGAGGAGGCGAACGGCAACGAGCAGACGTGGCTCGTCGCGATCGAGTTCACCGACGCCTCCGGTACGCGGTGGCTGCGGGATCCGCGGGGCATGCTTGCGCCAGCCGGCGCGCGCCCCGCAGTGGCGATTGGCCGGTAGCCACCGGGCAGCGTGGCCCGGAAGCTGATCAGCATGCAGCGCCATTAGCGGCTGAGCGACGCCGCTAGGAGGGTCTGCGCGACCGATCGGCTGGCCTGGTCG
>JASHOL010000125.1 GCA_030041135.1 Streptosporangiaceae bacterium
CCACCACGACCTCATCAAGGCGGCCGCCTCGGCTGGCTGATACGCGCGAGCGATAGCGGTGATCTGGGCTTCGTCCACCGGCTGCGCCGGCTCGACCGCGTACCGGTGGCCAGCGGCGGGAAAGAACCTCGCGCACCGTTTCGTGCAGGACGAGACCGTCCGGGCTACGCCAAGGACGACGTGCTCCCTCGGTTTCAGCGGTGGCTGGGCAGCCAGCCGCAGAGCCGCGGGATCAGCAACTGCGCCTGGGCCAGCCTCCTGCTGCATGAGCCGTTCCCGAGCGTGACCAGGCGTTCAGCTGGCCGCACCGGGCGACAGGATCCTGACCAGCGACCCACGCGACCTGGCCCGGCTGGCCGAAGCCGCCGGAAATCGCCCCGTCATCGTGGCCTGCTAACCATGCCCGTGCACGGCCTGCGGCAAGACAGGAGGTTCGAGTCCGCCATTGCTTGCGCATAAAATATGGGGCCGCCGTACACGACCTGTCCCTAGCCCTCGAAGGCAGCCGCCGTAAGGGGTGGCTCTGCCATGGCGAGGATTCGGCAATACAGCTTGGCGCCTGGGTAGGAAGACTGGCGCACGACGGCCGATCTTGTGCTGCGACGAGCTCTGGCCGGCTACCTTCCGGACATGGCATGGGGCCAGCCAGGTGTCGCTGACTATCCGGCAGCCGTGTTTCCGGCGGCGATCCTCGCCGCCGAGGAGGTCAGCTTCATTCTTGTCGGGAGCGCCGCGCTGTGGCTGCGCGGGGAGGCTGTGAGCGTCGGCGATACGGACGTCGTCATCGAGCCGGGCGAGGCCAACCTTGACCGGCTGCACGACGCCCTGAGGACGCTCGCCACGCACGCCAGCGCGCTGGTGTCGCCGTGGCGCCTGGCGATGCGGTCGATTGTTCCTGTGCAGACGTCGTTCGGGAAACTCGATCTGCTGCTTGAGGGCGGTCGGCAGGACTGGGACTGGCTGCGCCCAGGCGCCGATGTCATCGACGTAACCGACGTCGGCGTGCTCGTCGCGTCGGCGGCAGACTGCTACGCGCTGCGGCGCCAGTACAAAAGGTGGTGAGGTGAGCGAGCGAAGCGGAGTGGGCGTCGTCGAACTGGCAATACTAGAGGCCCTCGATTCCCTGGGCGCGCGGCCGGGCCGCGGATATCGCCAGTGCGAAAGGGTCCTGGCGGTGGTGGAGGACAGCAGCGCCGTCCCGCGCGGATACGGCTATGAGGTCCTGGTCGACTCGGCGCGGGACTGGGTGACGCAGGTGCCGCTGGTCGATCCGCGGGGAAACTTCGGCAGCCAGGGCAACGACCCGCCTGCTGGCCCCCGCTATACCGAGGCCCGGCTCTCTCCCGCGGGCCAGCTCGCACTCGCAGCTGAGCGCGGCGAGATGGCTCCGGTGCCTATCGGCCTCATCAACGGCAACACCCACCGCGGCGGCCTGCGGCCACCGTTCCGGCCCCAGGGAGTCATCGGTGCCATCCGTCTCGTCCTCCGCCGGCCCCGAGTCGCCAGCCGTGAGCTGCTCGACACGATCGGGCCGCCTGATTTCATGACCGGCTGCGCAGTGACCGGCGACATGAGCGCGCTGTACGCGGGCCAGCTCTTGGAGCTCCGGCTGGAGTCCCGCATCACCATTACCGACGAGGCCAGCCTGCCGGAGTGGGCCGGGGCGCGACGGCGAGCCGGGGCGCCAGCCCGCCGTGGCCCGGTCCTGGTGATTGACCGCTTTCCGCCCTACGCCAATCCAGACGAAACCGCGCAGAGCCTGGCTGAGCGTTCGCGGCAGCGGATCTGGGACGACGACTATCCCGAACTCCGCCGGGCCACGCGGTTGCAGCTTCGCAACGTCGTGAACTTGTCCAGGAGCCGGGACGGGATCCAGATCGCCTGCCTTCCGGCACCAGATGCGGTCCCGGAGCAGGTGCGGGATCAAGTGCGGGATGTCTACGGCGTCTGGGTCGGCGTGACCGTCCGCCTACGGCGTCCGCTCGCGACGACGATCAGGCAGTGGGTCGCCAGGAACCAGGGCGAGGACATCGCCGGCGGCCTGGCTGCCCTGGAGCAGGCGGTCGCAGCCCGCTAACCTATTCAGGCCGCCGAGAACTCACTCCGAGGAGCGACCGGGTCCGCCGATTCGTCGGCGAGCCAGGAACCACGCCCCTGAATGCGGCGCCCAACAGGGACCGGCCGCAGTCCTGCCAAATGCCCGCCAACGACGCCACGGGAGTTGGCCTGGCTGACGAGTGGGTGGCCGTCGCGCCGGTCGCCCCAGCGCGACGGCCAGCCGTGGCGGCCAGACCGCGCGGACTTCTCCGCCGCCTCTTCGCTGGTCAGCGTCGCGATGACCGCCAGACTGAGCTTGCGGCCGAAAGCCAGCGTTTCGATTAGCACAGCCCTAAGTCGCCCGCATCCTGACCTGCTGAGACGGCTTCGAATGTACTGGCTGACCACCGCGCGGCCGGCGGTTCCCAGGCCGCTTTCCTGCCGCTTCCCTGTCCCGCCCGCCGGATCACCCGCCAATGCCGTGCAAGCCCTGCGTATTGCGAGCTAGTGATCGACGTCGGCTCACCCGGCTGTTGGTTCCCTGGCCGGCGCCGATGCGAACGCGCTCACCGACTTCCAGGCCACCTCCGGCAACAGTCCGCGCAATCCGGCCAGATCAACTGGGGCGCCGCCCAGGTAGCGACGGCAAGCCTCATTGGCGGGACCGAGGACGATGAACTCGAGGGTGGAGGCAGGCCAGGCAGGCTGGCTACATTGGCCGGCAAGCGATGCCAGGTGCTCCATTACCGGAACTGCCAGTCTGGCCTTCAGTTCGGCCAGTTCCTCCCGCTGGGCCGTGGCAACTTCCAGCGCCATGGCCCCGTACATGAACCGGGCTTCGTCCTCGTGGCCGAGGACCCACTCGAGGTGCCCGTCGACGAGGGCACGGATAGCGGCAGCGGGGCGGTCTTCTGCCCGTGCCCGGCTAGTCACGTGGGCAAAAAGGCGCTCGAAAGTGCGGGCCAGCAAGGTGAGGGTGAGCGACGTCAGGCCGTCAAAGAGGTTGTAGACGCTGGACGGGCTGGCGCCGGCCGCCCGGCGGATGTCTTCGATGCGCGTGTTGAGCAGCCCGCGCTCTGAAAAGCAGCTGAGAGCCGCGTCGAGCAGTTCGTCGCGGCGTTGGATGCCGTCGCGTCGCCGGGATGATGCCTGTCGCCGCGAGTGGCCGCTCGTCGTCCCGGCAGGAGCCATAGTTGAAGGATCCTTCCAACTTGTGGCATGGTGGCATCCATGAGTTAGTTGGAAGAGTACTCCAACAACCTTGGACTACGGCAGGTGGTCACTGACCTAGGCCCGGCCGGACGGGTGGCCGCCGCCACGGGGCCACCTGAGAGAAAGGAGCGGTCGTTGCCAACCATCACGATCCCCCGGGCAGACCTGACGAGCGAGGAAGTCACCAGGGTGCTCCGCGCCGGCCTGGGGCCGCACTACCACGTGACAGCCAAGATGCGCATGCCCCAGGCCTGTCTCTTCGCGGCAGAGCCAAACCAAGACCCCGACTCCATCCTGGTCAGCATGGGTTCCAACCGGCTCTCCAACCGGTTCTTCCGCGCCCAGGTGACGCTGACCCGGCCCTCTGGGCAGACCGTCGTCCGGATACGCCCCGGCGGAACAAGTTCCGAGTTCCCGATCAACGCGCTGGGCATCGCCCGGAAGATTCGCCAGGTCCTGGCAAGTGCCCCTGCCATCCGGTAACGGGCCTGAGGAGGACCGAGTCACTATCCCTGCCGCGAGTAGCACGAGGTGACGCATTGCCAGCCCTTGAGCGGCCGACCGAATGCGCGGCGGTCACCCGGCGTTCCGGGAGCACACAAGGGGCGGATCTGCGTCGGCGGCAGCTTTATGGCGGGCCGATCCTGAGCCGCTCCAAGTCGGCGCGCGGCTGGCGTCATGGATCATGCGCGCTGTCGGCGGCACGAGCACCGTAACGCGGCGTGTGTCAAGTCGGGCGGGTGCTCCGCCGCCTGCTCGTGCTCTGCCTAGCTTTCAACCGGGTTGGTCCCGACACCGTGAATCGAGCTGTTGGAGCAGGCGGGCGGGGCTGCCCATGCTCATGCGCGAGGTGATTTCCTCGAGGGACATGCGGGCTCGCCCCGCCCGGGTCTTGGACCGCG
>JASHOL010000126.1 GCA_030041135.1 Streptosporangiaceae bacterium
GCCGGCGGCCGGGCGGCCCTGGCCGCGATCGCGGCTGCAGACTATGACGTCCTGTCGGCCACGCGAAGGCCGGGCAAGGGCAGGACGGCCGCAGAGCTCATCACCACGTATGTGCGGGCCAGGTGAGCGAGTGACAACGACTGCCCACGGGGCGGCCCGCGTCCGCGCCGCCTATCAGTACTGCGAGCTGATCACCCGGCAGCAGGCCAAGAACTTCGCCTACGGGATCGCGCTGCTGCCGCCGGACAAACGGCGCGCGCTGTCGGCCGTCTATGCGCTCGCGCGCCGGATCGATGACATAGGCGACGGGACACTGCCCGCGGCGGAGAAGATCGCCGCTCTGGGCGCGGCCCGCGCGGCCGTGACGTCTCTGGCCGGCGGCAGCGCACCAGATGACGATCTGGTGCTGGTCGCGCTGGGGGATGCAGCGCGACAGTTCCCGCTCCCGGTCGAGGCCTTTTGCGAGCTCATCGATGGCTGCGAGGCCGACGTCCGCGGGGTTAGTTACGCGGACTTCGCAAGCCTGGAACACTACTGCCGGTGCGTGGCCGGTTCGATCGGCCGGCTGTCGCTTGGGGTCTTCGGCAGCGCCGACCCGGTGGCCGCTTCCCCGCTGGCGGACGCGCTCGGCGTGGCCCTGCAGTTGACCAACATCCTGCGCGACATCCGCGAGGACCTCGGTAACGGCCGTGTCTACCTTCCTGGCGAGGACCTGGCCAGGTTCGGCTGCACCCTGACGCCCGCGGGCCAGGATGGCGCGGCCGACCACGCCGTGATCGACGGCCCGATGGCAGAACTCGTGCGGTTCGAGGCCGATCGGGCCAGGGAATGGTATGCGAGCGGGTTGCGGCTGCTGCCGATGCTTGATCGGCGCAGTGCGGCCTGCACGGGTGCGATGGCGGGTATCTACCGGCGCCTGCTCGAGCACATCTCCGCGCGGCCGCAGGCGGCGCTGGAGAAGAGGATGTCACTGCCGGCGGGGGAGAAGGCAATGATCGCGGTCCGGGCGCTGGCTGGCTTGGGCCGCCTGTCCGGCAGGACCACGCGCGGGGCGGTCGGCGCCAGCGGCCAGGACGGCGTAAGCGGGGCGGCTGGCGTAAGTAGGACGGCCGGCGTAAGCGGCCAGGCCGACGCGAGCCTGCAGTCAGCGCCGGGGGACGGCCCGTGACCGCCCGGCACGTCGTGGTCGTCGGCGGCGGGCTGGCCGGAATCACGGCGGCGATCGCGCTGCGCGACGCTGGCCTCGATGTCACCCTGCTCGAATCCGATCCCTGGCTCGGCGGCGCGGCCTCATCGTTCTCGCGCGGCACGATGACGGTCGACACCGGCCAGCACGTGTTCTTGCGCTGCTGTGAGTCGTACCAGGGCCTGCTGGCCAGGCTCGGCGCCTCCGGCTCGATCACGATCCAGGACCGCTTTGACGTTACGGTGCTGGCTCCCGGCCGCGAGGCGAAGCTCAGGCGGACCGCGCTGCCGAGCCCGTTGCACCTGGCCGGCGCGCTGGCCCGCTATCCGCTGTTGTCGCTGCCTGAACGAGCCCGCGTGGCCAGGGCGGCCCTGGCGTTCAGGCGCGCCGATCCTCGCGACGCTGCGCTGGACGGCGGCCGGCTCGGCGACTGGCTCGCCGCGCGCGGGCAGGGTGAGCGCGCCAGGCGGCGGCTCTGGGACTTGTTTATCGTCTCCGCGCTGAACATCGCAGGAGACGAGGCCAGCGTGGCGCTCGCGGCTACGGTGATCAAGACGGCGCTGCTCGGGCGGAACGATGCCGCCGACATCGGAATCGCCGCCGTTCCGCTCAGCCAGATGCACGGAACGAAGTCGGCGGCCCTGCTGACCAGGCTCGGGGTGCGGATGCGGCTTTCGGCCAGGGTCGCGAGCGTCCAGCCGGTACCGGACGGCGGGTTCGTGGTGGAATTGACGCCGGGCCGTGCGCTGGACCAGGGCAGGACGCTTCCGGGCGACGCCGGCCAGGACGGCACGGGCCAGCACGAGGCGGGCCAGGGCGGTGTCGGCCAGGGCGGGGCCGGCGACTCGCTAGCGGCCGATGCCGTGGTGCTCGCGGTACCGCCAGCCCAGGCCGCCAGGCTCGGCAGCGCGGCCAGGGTTGCGCAGGCATCCGACTGGGACCGCCTGGGCTACTCGCCCATCGTGAACGTGCACGTGGTGTACGACAGGCGAGTCATGGACCTGCCGTTCGCCGCGGCTGTGGACTCGCCCGTCCAGTGGGTATTCGACAAGACCAGGAACGCCGGCCTGGAGACCGGCCAGTACCTGGCCGTGTCCCTGTCGGCCGCCGACGACTACGTCGACGTGCCAGCGGCCAGGCTGCGGGACGAGTTCCTCCCGGCCTTGGAGCGGCTGTTCCCGGCCGCGGGCGGGGCGGCGGTCACTGATTTCTTTGTCACCAGGGAGCGTCGGGCGACGTTCCGGCAGGCGCCGGGCTCCGGCGCGCTGCGACCCGGCGCCGCGACCTCGGTGCCGGGACTTGTGCTGGCCGGTTCGTGGACTGATACCGGCTGGCCAGACACGATGGAGGGTGCCGTGCGAAGCGGTCATAACGCCGCACAGGAGCTGATTCGCGAGCTGGCCTGGCTGCCGCCATCGGCCCGGCCCGCGGACCTCGACCCGGCCGGGACTGGCGCGTCATGACGGTGACGATGCCAGCGGGAGTTCAGGTCGCCCGTGACCTTGTCGGGCCCGCAATCGAGGAAGCCGTAAACCGGCTCAGCCCTGACGTCCGGACTGTCGCCGCCTACCACCTCGGGCTGGCTGACGCCGAGGGACGGCCGACTCGCAGCGGCTCGGGCAAGGCGCTGCGACCGGCGCTCGCCCTGCTGTCCGCGCGCGCCGCCGGGTCCAAGCCGGACGCTGCAGTGCCGGCCGCGGCCGCGGTCGAGCTAGTACACAACTTCTCGCTGCTACACGACGACATCATGGACGGCGACACCGAGCGCCGGCACCGGCCCACGGCCTGGACCGTGTTCGGCGTCGGCGGGGCGATACTGGCCGGCGACGCGCTGCTTGTGCTGGCCGAGGACCTGCTGCTTGAGCGGCCGCCTTACGGCATCTGGGCGGCGCGCTGCCTGTCCGCGGCGGTGCAGCGGCTGATCGCTGGCCAGGGCGCTGACCTGGCGTTCGAGCGCCGCGATGACGTCCAGGTTTCCGACTGCCTGGACATGGCCGGCGACAAGACGGCCGCGCTGATGGCGTGCGCCTGCAGCATCGGCGCCGTGCACGTGGGCGCCCCCGCGACCCTGGCGATGGGCCTGGCCGCGTTCGGTGCCAACGCCGGCCTGGCGTTCCAGATGACCGACGACCTGCTCGGCATCTGGGGAGCACCCGAGGTCACGGGCAAGCCGGTCGGCTCGGACATCCGTGCCAGGAAGAAGTCGATGCCGATGGTGACCGCGCTGACCAGCGGTACCGAAGCCGGGGCGGGGCTGGCAGCGCTGCTGGCCAGCCCCGGAGAGCTGACCGAGGACGAGGTCGCGCGCGCGGCCAGCCTGGTCGAGGCGGCCGGCGGCAAGGAGCGGACCGAGGCCATCGCCGACTCGGCGCTCGCGTCCGCGTTCGAGTCGCTGGAGCAGGCCGAGATGCCCGACGACGTGCGCGCGGAATTCTCCGCGATAGCCGAGTTCATCACGGCGCGCCAATGGTGATCAGGTCCGACGTCATGCCGGGCCGGGCCGAGGCCGGGCCGATCCTGCCCGCCGACCTCGGGCCGCCCGCGATCGCGGCTGGGCGGCAGTCGCTCGAGCTTGCTACCCGGTACCTCACGGGGTTGCAGGATGCCCGCGGTTGGTGGCAGGGCGAGCTCGAGACGAACGTCACGATGGACGCGGAGGACTTGCTGCTTCGCGAGTTCCTCGGCATCCGCACCGACGAGGAGACAGCCGCCGCCGCACGCTGGATCGCCTCCCGGCAGCGGGCCGACGGAACGTGGGCGAACTTCCACGATGGCCCGGCGGACCTGTCGACTACCGTCGAGGCCTACGTCGCCCTGCGGCTGGCGGGCCATCAGCCGGAGGCAGGCCACATGAGCCAGGCCGCGAGCTGGATCAGGGGCCGGGGCGGCGTCGAGGCGACCCGCGTCTTCACTCGCATCTGGCTGGCGCTGTTCGGCGAATGGCCGTGGGCGGAACTGCCGGTGATGCCACCGGAGATGATCTACTTCCCTTCCTGGTTTCCGCTGAACGTTTACGACTGGGCCTGCTGGGCCAGGCAGACGATCGTGCCACTGACCGTCGTCTGCTCGCTGCGGCCGATCCGGCGGCTGCCGTTCAGCCTGCCCGAGCTGCGGGCGGAGACCCAGCCGGGTGGTGGCGGCGGGCCGTCGTCGCGCAGCGCGCCGGCTGACCCGTGGCGCGCGGTGTTCCGTGGCCTCGACAAGGCCTTGCACGGCTATGACCGTTACGTCCGCCGCCTGGCCCCGGTCGGGAAGGCTCGCGCCGCCGCGTTGCGTCGCTGCGCCGACTGGATCATCGCCAGGCAAGAGCGAGACGGCTGCTGGGGCGGCATCCAGCCGCCGTGGGTCTACTCGCTGATCGCGTTGCACCTGCTTGGATACGGGCTTGACCATCCGGTCATCAAGCGCGGCCTGGCCGGGCTTGACCGGTTCACGATCGTCGAGGACGGACCTGATGGGCCGGTCCGGCGGCTGGAAGCGTGCCAGTCGCCGGTCTGGGATACCGCGCTGGCGATGGTCGCGCTTGCCGACGCTGGCGTTCCGCCCGACGACCCGGCCCTGGTGTCGGCGGCCAGATGGCTGCTCGCCGAAGAGATCCGCGGCCCAGGGGACTGGCAGGTGCGCAGGCCAGCGCTCCCGCCTTCTGGCTGGGCGTTCGAATTCGACAACGACGGCTACCCGGACGTCGACGATACGGCCGAAGTGCTGCTGGCGCTGCGGCGCGTCGCCCTCCCGCCCGACTCCGGGCATGACCAGGCCGCCGCCGTCGCCAGGGGCCTCGCCTGGATGACAGGCATGCAGTCGCGCGACGGCGGCTGGGCCGCGTTCGACGCGGACAACACCTCGAGGCTGGTGACTAGGCTGCCGTTCTGCGACTTCGGCGAGGTTATCGACCCCCCGTCCGCCGACGTCACCGCGCACACGGTCGAGGCGCTGTGCGCAGAGGGCCTCGGCAGCAGCACCGCGGTCCGGCGGGGCGTGACCTGGCTGCTGCGCGCGCAGGAGGCTGACGGGTCGTGGTTCGGCCGGTGGGGTGCGAACTACGTCTACGGCACCGGGGCCGTCGTGCCTGCGCTGATCGCCGCGGGGGTGCTGCCGGGCAAGCCGCCGATCAGGCGCGCGGTCAGCTGGCTGATCAGCCACCAGAACGCTGACGGAGGCTGGGGCGAGGACCTGCGCTCCTACGACGAACCGGCGTGGTCGGGGCGGGGGGTGTCGACCGCGTCCCAGACCGCGTGGGCGCTGCTGGCCCTGATAGCAGCCGGCGGGCAGGACGCGATGCAGGCGGCGGACCGCGGCGTGGCCTGGCTGACCTCGACCCAGCGGGCGGACGGCGGCTGGGATGAGCCGCAATTCACCGGCACCGGCTTCCCCGGAGATTTCTACATCAACTATCACCTTTACCGCGTGGTCTTCCCGGTCAGCGCGCTCGGCCGGTACCTGAGGGCGGCTGCATGAGCGGGTCGGCGGGGCGCGGTGGCGCCTGGACTGAGGAGCGAGTGACGAGCGACGAGGGAAGGCGCCGCGTGGAAGAGTCCAGGCGACTCGCAGGCGACAACAGCGGACTAGCTTCCCGGCCGCTGGCAGGCGACGACAGCGAACCGAAAGGCCTGACCGTGTGCGCGCCGCTGGCGATTGAGGCCAGTGCGGTGCGGCGCGGGCTCGACGGCGCCGGCAGCACAGCCGTGCCCGGCGGCGCCCGCGTGGTGCGGTCCGGCTACG
>JASHOL010000127.1 GCA_030041135.1 Streptosporangiaceae bacterium
GCCGCGGCCACCGCCGCGGCGGCCGGAATGCGCCGCTTCATGCCGGGCCGGCTGCCCGGGCGCTGAGCATGATCCGCTGCCTGGCCTCCAGCACACCCGGCTCGCCGAGGAACACGGCGTCGAGCACGCCGAGGGCCTGGCGGATCTCGGTACGGCGCATCGCGGTGAGCGACGGCGCGCGGTAGCCGTACAGGTCGCGGGCCCACTCGGGCAGCGACACCACCGCTGCCTCGCGGATGTCCTGCCAGATCTCGGCGACCTCGTCGTCGAGGCCGGGCGGGTCAAGCAGGTAGGTCATCGACTCCTTCGCGGCCGCGCCGCAGCGCAGCTGGCCCCGCATCGATTCTGTGAACCGGTCGAGTTCGGCCCGGCTCGACGGTGCCTGGCCGGGCGGCACTCCGACAATCTCGGCGGCGACGGTCATCTCCGCCACGTACTGGTCAGCCTCGGCCTTGGTCAGCTCCTCCCCGAACAGCGCGCAGGCCACTATGCCGGAGTCGACCAGTGCGGCGTGGACCCACAGCAGCAGCGCCGGGTCGCTCGCGGCATACGGGCGGCCGGTCTCGGGGTCTACTCCCTTCACGTGTTCGTGAATCTCGCGCACTCGGGCAGCGGCATCCCGGGCGACGCCTCGTTCCCCGAAAAGAACGGTGGTGACGTAGGCGGATGTGGCGGCGAGCCTGCCCACCGGGTCAGCGCGCCAGCCGCTGTGCTGGTCCACGCCGGCCATCGCGAGCGGGTGCAGCGCCTGCACGAGCAGTGACCGCAGGCCCGCGACGGGCGACGCGAGGTCGCCGGCGACCCGCCAGGCCACGCTGGCCGGCCCGAAGAACCCCTGACCGGGCGAATCCGGTATCGCCGAGGCAAACGCCGCCGCGGACCGCTCGATCAGTCCGGTTGCGTCTGCGTACTGACTCATGCGACTCACGGTACCCACTCCCGCTGCTGTCCGTCCTGTCTGTCCGGTCACTCAGCTGCTGGTCAGGCCGTCGCGGCCCGGCGGGGTGTCCCAGTCGAGCACGGGGCCATCGGGCACGATCCTGGACGGGTTCAGGTGCGGGTGGGTCATGTAGTAATGCCGCTTGATCTGGTCAAACTTCGTGGAGTTGCGGAACGCGGGGAGCGCGTAAAGGTCACGCGCATACGCCCACAGGTTCGGGTAGTCGGCGATCCGCCGCAGGTTGCACTTGAAATGGGAGTAGTACACGGCGTCGAACCTGACCAAAGTGACCCAGAGGCGCACGTCGGCCTCGGTGAGAGTGCCGCCGGTCAGGTAGCGCTGCCCGGCCAGGCGCTGCTCCAGCTGGTCGAGCGTGGCGAACAGCGCGGTGACGGCCTCGTGGTAGCTGTCCTGCGTGGTCGCGAAGCCGGACCGGTAGACGCCGTTGTTCACGGTCGCGTAGGTCAGTTCGTTGATCTCGTCGATCTGCGGCCGCAGGGACTCTGGGTACAGGTCGTAATTCCCGTTCGCCCAGGCCGTGAACTGGGTGTCGAGGTCGATCGTGATGTCAGGGAAGTTGTTGCTGACGATCTTGCTCGTCTGCTTGTCCCAGAGCACGGGGACCGAGATGTGCCCGTCGTAGCCGGGCTCGGTTGCCTCATAGGCCTCCCGCAGCAGGGAGAACCCGTTCACCGGATCGAGGTCGTAGCCATCGCCCGCGCGGAACGCCCAGCCGCGCCCGTCCCGCAGCGGGTCCACGGCGGACAGCGAGATTACCTGCTGCAGGCCGAGCAATTCGCGCACGATGGCGGAACGAGTGGCCCACGGGCACGCCCAGGAAACGTAGAGGTGATAGCGGCCGGGCTCGGCCTTGAAACCGCTGGATCCGTCGGCGGTGATCCGCCCGCGGAACGGGTAGGCCGCCCGGACGAACTCGCCCGGCTTGGTCCCGGCCGCGGCCGGCCGCTTCGGCCGGAAGTCTCCGTAGTCGCCGAATGTGGCGAAATCAACTGGGCTGGCTCCGCTCGCCTGCCTCGTGCTGGTCATGGCGCCTCCGAAATGTCGTATATATGCGGCCAGGTGGGTGAGCCACTTTGGTTTCATGAAGACTTCGGGTCCTCCTGGTACCCCAAGTCTTCATGGAACTGATGCAGTCGCACGCGCCGGGCGCGGCTCAGCGCAGGTAGGCCAGCGACTGGCCGTGCTGCTCGCGGTAGTCGGCCAGCAACTCCCGCGCCACGGTGGTGCCGGGAACGAGCGGGTGCAAGGCGAGCGCGACCGCGGCAAGCCCCGCGTCGCCGGCCATCGCGGCCTCGACGGTGGCCCGCTCGTACTCCTTGACCTGCTCGACCAGTGCCCTGGCCGGCCTGGGCAGCTCCGGCGCCGGCTCGGGGACCAGGCCGTCCTGGCTGACCCTGGCCGGCACTTCGACGATGTCGTCGGCGGCGAGTGCCGCGATCGTGCCGTCGTTCGGGATGTTGACGATCACGCGGTCGGGCCGGTTGCCGGTGAGCCCGTCGATCACGCGCAGCGCTAGGCCCTCGTAGCCGCCAATGCGAGCCGCGCCGATCGGCGGCTGCGCGATCGACTCCTGGCGGGCCCTGGCCGCGGCCTGCCCGCTGTCGCCGTGCATGTCCGTCCGCATGTAGGTGTCGCGACGGACCGCCAGGAGCTGGGCGTAGGCCGACCACGCCTCCTCGACGCCGCCCTCGGCGAAGCTCTTCGCGACGGCAGCCAGGAGTTCGGCGTTGAGCCGCTCGATGTCCTGACCGCGGCTGGTGCCGGCGGACGCGACGCCGCGGACGTAGCGCTGCGGGTCGTAGTAGAAGTAGACGTACTCGGTCGGGAGGGCACCGATCCGGCGGATCAGCGCCGGGTCGAAAGCGCTGAACCGGTGATCGGCCGCCTGCAGCTCCTCGAAGCGGTCGATCAGTTCGCCGATCCGCTCTCTGCCGTCGATCACCGCGGAGGTGATCCAGCCCAGGTGATTGAGGCCCGAGTAGCCGAACACGGAGGCAGCCGGGTCGGCGCCAAGGAACGAGGCGAGGTGCTCGGCCGTGCCGCCTGGCGTGTCGCAGACGCCCACCGCGCGCACCGCCCCCTGCCGGGAGATTGCCTGCGTGATGAGCCCGGCCGGGTTGGTGAAGTTGATCAGCGTGGCACTCGGCGACACGCGGCTGAGCAGCTCGCAATACGACAGGACGACCGGGATCGTGCGCAGCGCCATCGCGCAGCCGCCTGGGCCTGTCGTCTCCTGGCCGACCAGGCCCCGGCTCAGCGCCACCTGCTCGTCAATGACCCGGCCCTGGTCGCCGCCAACTCTGATCGCGGAGAACACGAAGTCAGCGCCGGTCAGGGCCTGCTGCGCATCGGGCGTCACGGTGACGGCACCAGAACGGCCGAGCGCGGCGGCCAGCTCGACCGCGAGTCGTCCGGTCGTTTCCCGCCGGAACTCGTCTGGCTCAAGCAGGCAGATCTGGTCGAAATGACGCGCTCCGCCCAGCAATACCGCCCGCACGAACGCGGGCATCCGCATGCCGCCGCCGCCAAGGACCGTGAGCTTCATCCAGACTCCTTCCGAGCAAGACCCAGGCCAGGCAGGACCGAGCTCAGGCCCGCGACCTCAACCGGGCCGACCGCGCCCAGCCGGCCGGCCGCCTCCCCGCCCGCGCGATTCGCCGCGACGACGGCCTCGGCGAGCGGCATACCGCGGAGCAGCTTCCCGATCATCGCGCCAGCGAACGAGTCGCCCGCGCCGGTAAGGTCGCGAACCGTGACATTGGTCACGCCCTCCGACACCCGGACTGCCCCGTCGGGGCCCACCACGACCGCCCCGGCCGCGCCCCGCTTCACGACGACGGGAGTGCCCCAGGTGCCTGCGGTCGCTATGGCCGCGTCGGCCGAGTCTGATCCGGTCAGGGCGATCAGTTCGGCCTCGTTCGGCACGAACACGTCGGCCAGCGGTATGCAGTCGAGCACGGCCTCCGCGGACCGGCCGATCCCGTTCAGGGAGACATCCAGGTAGATCCTGCTACCCTGCGCCCGGGCAGCCTCAAGGAAGTCGGCTACGCCGATGCCCGCGTGAACGTAACACCAGGCCGGCCGGTAGCTGCGGAGCACGTCGGCCCAGCGCGACAGCTCCGGCGCGTCCTGCGCCGGCCGGGGCGGGACGTGGGTAACAAAGGACCGATCGCCGTCATAGTTCAGCACCATGGTGATCCCGGTGGCGCGGCGCGCGACCCGCAGGGACGGCGACAGGTCAACGCCCTCTCGCTCGCAGTGCTCGGTGACGACCCGGCCGCCAAGGTCATCGCCTAGTTCGGCGCAGACCGCCGCCCGTGCCCCGGTCCGGGCCGCCGCGGTGGCGCTTGTGACCGCTCCGCCAACGGAGATGGCGAACTCCTCGGCGAAGATCTCCTGGCCCGGCCTGGGCAGCGCCGGCACGTGCCCGAAGACCAATTCGAGGAATACCGAGCCGAAAGAGATCACGTCCATCGCGACGATCCTGCCAACTCGCCGGTCGGTGGGGCAAATCGGGGTACTGGCGGGGAAAGACCGGGTCGCGAACGCCGTCTGGGGCAAGATGGGGCGGGTGAGCACCGACGCCCAGGCGACAACCGCCGCTTCGGCTGAGCCAGCGGATCCCGTCGAGCCAGTCCGGGCCACCGGGGGTTACGGGGGGTCGGCCCGGCCGCAGCCGCAGGCGGTTGTCTCGCCGCTGACCAAGGCAGCCATCTTCCTGGTGGCCGTGCTCGATCCAGGCGACGCCGCCGAGGACGCGGCGCGGAGTCTCTGTGCCGACATGTCGGCGCTGGTCAGGGCGGTCGGATTCCGCGACCTCAACGGATACCTGAGCTGCGTTACCGGACTCGGGGCGCAGGCCTGGGACCGGCTCGCCGGCCTGCCCCGCCCGGCTGGACTGCACCCGTTCCGCGAACTGCGGGCAGATGGCCGGCACGCGGTCGCCACGCCCGGAGACCTGCTGTTCCACATCCGGGCGGCCCGGATGGACCTGTGCTTCGAACTCGCCGCGCAAATCAGCGCCAGGCTGCCCGGCGCGGGCTCGATCGTCGACGAGGTCCACGGCTTCAGCTACTTCGATGAGCGGGACCTGCTGGGATTCGTGGACGGCACAGAGAACCCGACCGGCCAGGACGCGACCCGCGCCGCCATCATCGGGCCGGAGGAGCCCGCCTACGTCGGGGGCAGTTACGTCATCGTGCAGAAGTACGTGCACGACCTGGACCGGTGGAACGCACTTCCAGTCGAGGAGCAGGAAAAGGTCATCGGCCGGACGAAGCTGTCCGACATCGAACTGGACGACGCGGTCAAGCCCACGTCCGCGCACAACGCGCTGACCACCATCGTCGTCGACGGCGAGGAAGTCGACATAGTCCGCGACAACATGCCGTTCGGACGGGTCGGCACCGGGGAGTACGGCACGTATTTCATCGGCTACGCCCGCTCGCCGGCCACGACTGAGCAGATGCTGGAGAACATGTTCATCGGCTCGCCGCCGGGTAACTACGACAGGATCCTGGATTTCAGCACCGCAGTTACCGGCTCGCTGTTTTTCGTGCCCGCGCAGACGATGCTCGACAGCTTCGACGACCTTGACGGCACGTCCGGGCCACCAGCTTCACTTGACTCATCGGCACCATCCGCACCACCGGCACCGCCCGCTGGCGACGGCTCACTCAACATCGGCAGCCTGCGAGGAGAGGCATGACGACCAATAACCTGCACCGCGAGCTCGCACCCGTTTCCGACGAGGCCTGGAACCAGATCGAGGCGGAGACGGCCCGCACGCTCAAGCGCTACCTCGCCGGCCGGCGGATCGTGGATGTGCACGGGCCCGAAGGTCAGGCGCTGTCCGCGGTGGGCACCGGGCATCTGCGGGACATCGAGTCGCCGGCCGATGCCGTCCGCGCTCGCCAGCGCGAGGTTCTGCCGCTAGTCGAGCTGCGGGTGCCGTTCACGCTCAGCCGGGAGCAGGTCGACGACGTGCTGCGCGGCGCACAGGACTCAAACTGGCAGCCGGCCAGGGACGCGGCCAGGCAGATCGCCCTCGCCGAGGACCAGGCCATCTTCGGCGGGTATTCCTCGGCTGGCATCGGCGGCATCGTGCCGGGCGCCAGCAATTCTCCGCTGACGCTGCCGGCCGAGGTGGCGAACTATCCGATGGCGTTCGCGCAGGCCGCCGGGCAGTTGCGCTCGGCCGGCGTGGACGGACCGTATGCGGCTGTCCTCTCGGCCGAGGCTTATACCGCCGTCAGCGAGGCCAGCGACCATGGCTATCCGATCATCCGCCACCTGCGCAATGTTCTCGACGGCGAGCTGATATGGGCCCCGTCGATTACTGGTGCGATCGTGCTGACGGCCAGGGGTGGCGACTTCAGCCTGTACCTGGGCCAGGACATGTCGATCGGATACCAGTCCCACACCGACACCGATGTGGTCCTTTACCTGCAGGAGACCATGACGTTCCAGCTGCTCACGGCCGAGGCAGCGGTCGCGATGACGGTTCCCTGAGCGAACGCCAGAACGACATAACCGAGGCGGCCGCGAGGAACGCGCGGTCAGTCGGCGACGGCGATAGGCGGGCCGTTCACGAAGATTTTTGCTCGGGTCGGCAAATGTTTAGATTCCCGATCGGCGTTGTTCCTTTTCGGCCCAATGTCTCCAATCGATCGTTTGTGCTGATCTGATGAGGCAAAATCGGATGGGACATGATGCGACTGCGTGCGATCGGATGCGCTGTGCTGGTGGCTGCTGCGGCCACCACGGCCTGGCAAGCGACCGCGAGCGCAGCGGCCAGCCCGCCACCAGGGTTCGTGCCTGCAGTGATGCAGCAAGCCCGACATCAAGCCGCCGGCCACACGGCCGTGCTATGTAAGGCCCGCGAGTGGGAGCTGCTGCCGTCCGGCCTGATCGCCTACAACGATGTCTTCGGCCGGCACTACACGGAGTGCATCAGCATGCGGCCGTCCGGCTTCAAGATCGTCCGAGCGCGGACGGCCTGGTTGTGGGGCGCATATCCGAACGTGTTCATCGGCTGCGAGTACACCGTCTGCTCCAAGGCGGCACTGCCGCAGCGTCCGCTCAGCGACTACACCGAGCTGAGGATGACGCTCTACACCCGCTTCGACGGCTATGCCGGTAACGACGCGACCGACTGGTGGTTCGACACCTACAAGCCGGGCCCGTCACGCAATCATCCCAACGGTGCCGAGGTCATGGTCTGGCTGGCGTGGCGGGACGTCGCGATGTACGGCGGATTCGTGGTCAGGCTCGACCACCAGCGCTTCTACCTCGTGCACTGGGTGGCACACGCGGACCACACCCACTGGCAGTACATCCAGCTCCGCTGGCTCGGCGTCCACCGCCACCCGTCGGTCCAGCTGAACATGCTCGGCATCCTCGGCTATATCGAGCATCTCGGCTTGCTGGGACGCAATTGGTATCCCTCCTCGCTGGACGCCGGCTTCGAGGTCGTCCACGGCGGCGTCGGCGACCGCATTCTCAAGTACTCGCTCGACATCAAGGTCAAGCGGTAATCGCCCGGCTCGCGGCCGCGATCCGGGGCCGCACCGGCCTGGGGTCACGTTGCGTGTCCTCCGGGCCGCCGCCGAGGCGATCGCACCGGCCCGGCGGGCCACAGTTGGCCCTGGGATGGTCCACAATCAGCACTAAACGGTCAGCCTTTCACCTGAAGGCGGTGACACCGGAAGCCCAGTGCGGCCCAAGCCGAGCACATTTCACCGACTCGGTCCCGACTTTGCGCCGATACGTCCGGATATTTTGGGACCGAGTCGGTGAAATGACAGAGCGTGACGGGGCGATACTATAACGAATAACGCATTTTACGCACGAGGCGGAGCGGATAGGCAGCGCCAAGAGCGCCCCCCGGTACCGATCAATTCGGGCTGTACGGCGAGTACCGCAGGTCAGGGGCCGGTGTCGCGGTCAGCGACCGCAGCATCTGGCTTTCCCTGGCCAGCAGGGCCCGCTCGGCCGCCAGCCGTCGCACCGCGTCGGGCTCTTCGAGCAGCCCCTGCTTGACCGGCAGGTCGACCACCACCGCCGCGGCCACCAGGTAGGACATCAGCACGGGCTCGTCCGGCAATTCGGCGAGCGTGACCCGGGCCCCGCCTCGTTCCGCCAGAAGGTCAAGGTAGGAGCAGAACGCCTTCTGCACCGCGGACACCTCGACCGCGGCCTCCGCCTCGTCGCCCGGCTCGTCCGGCAGCAGCCCGACGTCACCGCGGATATAGGGCGCGGGGTCATCCAGCCCGAGGAGCCTGAACCGATGCACTCCGACCGTCACGAGGTCATAGCGGCCATCCGGGTAGCGCTCGACCTGCCGCAGCCTCGCCGTACAGCCGGTCTGGTACAGCGCAGAGACGCCGTCGACGCCGGTCTCGCGCCCGTGGCGGATCGCGACCACGCCGAACTCCCGCGGCTGCGGGCCGGTCAGCAGATCGGCGACGAGCTGGCGGTAGCGCTCCTCAAAGATGTGCAGCGGCAGGACCAGGCCCGGGTAGAGCACCGTGCCCAGCGGGAACAGCGGCAGCTTGGTACTCATAACCCGACATTACGCGTCGCTTGGCCCGGTGCTCAGTCCGCACCGCCCGCACGGCGCAATTGGCTGGACAGGACCGGCTAAACTTGATCTCACAGGCGATGATCCGGCCATCACCGGGGAGCTTCCGGAAGAACGGGCTGCTCAGCCATCTACTGGCGGGGCGGCCTTAGTAGAACCGGGCGGGTCCGGCCCGTCACAGCCGGCCAGACGAGCGGTCGCGGGAAGCGGTCAGCCCCGAAGGTGCCGGCAGCGCACCGGACGGGCACGGGCCGGAGACGGCGGCAAGCGAGGTGGTACCGCGGTACGCCCGCGCGGGAGCGGGCGCGTCGTCCTCGCAGGACCTGCCGACCCGCGAGGACACCGCCGATGACCGTTTACCCCCGCGCGGAGACCGCCAAGGCCGCTGGCCAGCCCGCCAGCGGAGTGCCGTCTCAGCCCAACTTCCCCGAACTCGAGGAAGGCGTGCTCGCCTACTGGGCCGAGAACGACACGTTCGCGGA
>JASHOL010000128.1 GCA_030041135.1 Streptosporangiaceae bacterium
GCCGCCGCCCGACCGCCAGGACCGCCCCGCCGCCGCTCCCTCGTAGAGTGAGCTGGTGCGAATCGCGCTGATCAACTCCGGCCTTGGCCTGCTGGCTCCAGCCGCGGCGCTGCATCGCCTGCGCTCCGATGTCGACCTGGTGCTTGCCTCTGATCCAGATGGGATGCCCTGGGGGCCCAAAACGCCGGCCGAGATCGCGGCGCGGGCGCTGCTCTGCGCCCGTGCCGCCGCGCGCTACGAGCCGGATGTGCTCGTTATGGCCTGCAATACCGGCTCGGTACACGCGCTTGACGCCATGCGAGCCGAGTTCGAGCCAGAGATCCCGGTCATCGGCACGGTGCCCGCCATCAAGCCCGCCGCGGCGGCCCACGACCTAGTGGCGATCTGGGCCACCGTCGCGACCACGAACAGCGCCTACCAGCGACGGCTCATCGCCGAGTTCGGCGGCGCCGCGGAGATAACCCCCGTGGCCTGCCCTGGCCTGGCCGACGCGGTCGACGCGGGCGACGAGGGCGCGACGGCGGCAGCGGTGCGGAGTGCGGCCGGCAGGACCCCGCCCAGATGCCAGGCCGTCGTGCTTGGCTGCACCGAATACGAGCTGGTTGCCAAGCAAATCGGCCAGGCGGTGCCAGAGGCCGTCACGCTGGGCTCCGCGGCCGCGGTGGCCGCCCAGGCGCTTCGCCGCGCCGCGGCGGTCCGATCGGCCGCAGGCGCCCCCGGCGGACCGGCCGCCACTCCCGGCGACCCCGAAAGTAGGCTCGGGACCGTCCGGGTGGTGCTCAGCGGGCGCCCATCCGGGCTTCCTGCGGCTGCGGCGATCTACCAGGAAGGCCGCCTGCTCGCGCCGCTCGTTGCCGACCCGGATCACGAGCCTGCGCGCGACGGGGCGCTGGCCGACTGACCCAGTTGGCTAGCCCGGCGCCTAACCTGCGGGAGTAAGCCCGCGACGCGGGTCCCACCAGGCCTGGCTGCGGAGGGCTAACGAGCCTCCAGCCCATCGGTGTGGTGCAGGGCACCCTCTAGGACCGTGACCGCACGTCCGGTGAGGTGGACTCGGTCGCCATGGACGGCGGTATGGACCAGGCCGGTGCGGTCGGAGGCTTGCAGGCCGGTGAGGTTGTCGCGGCCCAGGCGGCGCGACCAGTAGGGGGCCAGCGCGGTGTGGGCGCTGCCGGTGACTGGGTCTTCGAGAATGCCGCTAGCTGGTGCGAAGTACCGGGAGACAAAGTCATAACCGCTGCGCCGGTCCGCCGCCGCGGCCGTGACGATGATCCCGCGCATGCCGTTGCGGCGGATGAGGTGGCCCAGCGCGGCGAAGTCAGGCTGCAGGGAACGGACGGCGGACTCGTCGTCGACAACGGCGAGCAGGTCTCCGAGGGCGCCGGTGCCGTAGGTGGCATGGAGCTCAGCGCCGAGGGCATGTGCGAGGCCGTCAGGAGACAGCACCTCGGCGGGGTAAGCGGCGGGAAAGTCCAGGGTGATGGTGCCATCGCGGCTGGTGCGCGCGATGAGGAGGCCGAAGTTGCTGGCGAAGCGGATTGTCATCGGCCTTGCGCTGTCGGTGTTCAGCGCGTGGGCTGTGGCCAACGTGGCGTGGCCGCACACGTTGCTCTCCGCGGCGGGTGTGAACCAGCGCAATGCCCAGTCGACGCCGGCCTCGTCCGGTAGCGGGCGGGCGAAGGCGGTCTCATGGCCTAATTCAGCGGCGACTTGCCGCATCCACTGCTCGGCCGGCCAGGTGGCAGTTTCTAGCAGGCAGACACCGGCAGGGTTGCCAGCGAACGGCCGGTCGGTGAAGGCGTCAATAATCCGAATCCGCATGAGGGGCACTGTAGGCGAGGTTCGTTCGCTCCTGGCACGTCCGGTGTGCGGCGACGACACTGCCCGGGCTTGCCTTAGATGAACTGGCAGCCAGCTAGGTAACGTCTCGGGCTCGCCCGCCGGCGCGGTCGCCCGTCCGCGTCCGCGTCTGCGTCTGCGTCTGCGATCGGCTGGTGCCCGACCGCTTGCCGCTGGCCCGAGCCGACTGACTGGCCCGAGCCGACTGACTGGCCCGAGCCGACTGAGCGGCATAGCTCGCGGCTACCTCGGCCGGGGTCATCGACAGCTTCGCCGCCGACGGCGGCAGCCCTGCGTTCAGCGCCTCCCCGAGCAGCAGCGCCATCGAGTAACCGGGCCGGGCGGCCAGCGCGCGGTCGATCGCGACCGAAGCCAGCGCGCCGTTGCCGGATTGCCACGCGGTGAACGCCAGCAGCGAGGCCGGAGCGGGCACGTACTCCCGCGCCGCCGCCCTCAGCACGTCGGTCCAGAGCCGGACATGTGCCTCCCGGTACCTCGGGTTCATCCGCGCCCAGGCATCGTCCCTGACGCGCAGGTCGGCGAGCACGACGGCCAGCCAGGCAAGCTGGTCGCCGCTCGTGAGCGAGTCTCCGGCGCGGTAACGCTTGATCGCATGCTGCACAGCGGCGCGGCCGGTCCTGACCGTGACCTCCTGAGGGTCGCGGACCTCATCAGCCCAGGACCTCGGCCCCAGGTCGCAGAGCCGCTGCTCGGCCAGCCTCGTCGACTGCCTGATGGCTTCCGTGCTCCCGGCCGGCGGTAGCAGTGTCCGCGCCAGAGCAGCCCGGTCAGGCAGCGCCGGCAGGCCCGCCCGCGACATGGCCGCCGCCACCGGGTGCGAGCCCGGGTCGAATGAGCGGCCCTCCTCCGGGCAGCAAGCCGGATCCGTGCACAGCACCGACCAGTAGCGGCCGCCGTCGGCCCGCAGTACCTCGACGAGCTCGACGCCGGCGTCCAGGAGTGAGTCCATCGTTGCGGCTAGCACCGGCATGACGAGGTGCACAGGTCCGTACCCGATGAGCGCAGCCATCTGCAGGCGCTGCCGCTGCAACACCGAGGCGGCATGGTCAGCGATGCCGGCGGCCTGGTCGGCTGCCGGCGGGTCGGGCAGGTCGTACCTGAATGTCACCGCGACCCTGTGGCGCGGGCCGCCGAGGCCGAGCACCACGAGGCTGCTGCTTGGGTAGAAGCCGAGCAGGTGCGGCACGAGCGCCAGTAAGGCATCCGGCGTGCCCGCCGTGACTCGGGCCAGCTGCCGCTCTCCCTCTCCGCCTGGGCCGGGCCTGGTGGAACGTGGATCGTTCGCGCGCGGCGTCGCCGCGCCGGTTTCCTTGTTATCTGCCATGGGCTCAGGCTCGCCGGGCACGGCACTGGTGAGCGTCCGGGCATCCACCAGCTCGCCGGGTCCTGATCAGTCGTGCACAGGCTGGATTATCGGCCTTGACTCGCTGGCCGATGCTCAAGCCGTAAGCAGCCGGCTGGCCGGCGGGTTAGGGCTTGACTGCCCGGCCGCGCGCCCCTCTTAGCCAGCGGGCAGGCACTTGGTGAAGTAGACCCGGCTGAATCCGTCGCCTTCGCCGCGGTGCGTCTCCACGTAGCCGTGCCGCGGGTAGTAGGCGAGGTTCTCCGTCATCGCGGCGTTCGTGTAGAGCCGGATCTCGGGCAGCCCGAGCCGCATGGCCTGGTCGTCGGCCAGGGCGAGCAGGCGCGCGCCGATGCCCGTCCCCTGCACAGCCGGGCGGACCGCAACGTTCTCGAGCAGGAGGTGGTCAGGCCTTGGCACGAGCACGATCAATCCGGCGACCGTGCCATCATCGACCGCCACCCAGACTTCACCACGCTCCACTGCCGCGGGGTAGTCGGCAGTCATCGGCGCCGGCGGCCGGCCGATGCGCGCGACATACGGCGCGTAGGCTGCCGCGGCGATCACGCGGATCTCGGCCACGTCGCCCGGCGCGGCCTTGCGCAGCTTAAGCACCGCGATCGCCACTCAGAGCGCGATGCCGAGCAAGGCGTCCGCCGTCGCCGCCACGAGCGGGCCCGAGGCGGCCGCCCCGCCAGCGAGCGCTGCGGCGGCCCACTCGTCGACTGCCCGCACTGCTCCCGGCGCGTCCAGATCGTCGGCGATGCGCTCCCTGACCGCTGCGAGGAGCTCCAAGCCTGCGGCCCCGATTCCGCCTCCCTGCGCCTCGTTCCCGTCGGCGGCACTGGCGGCCGCGCGCCAGACGGCTAGCCGGTCGGTGGCCGCCGCGAGCCCGGCGTCGGTCCAGTCCCAGTCCTCCCGGTAGTGGTGAGCCAGCAGGGCCAGCCTGACTGCCATCGGGTCGTGTCCTTCCGCCAGCAGCCTGGACACGAACACCAGGTTGCCGAGGGACTTGGACATCTTGTCGCCGCCCAGCCGCACCAAGCCCGCGTGCGCGTAGCGGCGGGCGAAGGCCTTCCTGTTGGCCAGCGCGACGCGGGCGTGCGACGCGCTCATCTCGTGATGGGGGAATACCAGGTCGCGGCCGCCGGCCTGCACATCAAACTCCTCGCCGAGGTAGCGCGTGGCGATCGCGGCACACTCCACGTGCCAGCCAGGCCGCCCTGGGCCGAAGTCCGACGGCCAGGACGGCTCGCCCGGCCGCTCGGCCGTCCAGACCACCGGGTCAAGCGGGTCCTTCTTGCATGGCCTGCCAGGGTCACCGCCGCGCTCGGCCGCAAGCTCGGCCATCGTGGCGGTATCGAGGCCAGAGACCGACCCGAAGTCCGGATCGGCGAACCGGGTGAAGTAGACGTCAGCCTCGAGTTCGTAGACCGAGCCGCGGTCCGCCAGCTGCTGGTTGAATCGCTCGATGAGCGGCATGGCCTCGACCGCGCCGATCAGGTGATCGGGCGGCACCACCCGCAGCGCCGCCATGTCGGACCGGTACAGCGCTATCTCGCGCTCGGCCAGCTCTCGCCAGTCCTCGCCGTCCCTATCGGCCCGTTCCAGCAGCGGATCGTCGACGTCGGTCACGTTCTGCACATAGCTGACCTGACGCCCGGCGTCACGCCAGGCGCGGATCAGCAGGTCCCAGGCAACGTAGGTCGCGGCATGGCCCATATGGGTCGCGTCGTAGGGCGTGATACCGCAGGCGTAGAGAGTCGCATGAGGGCCGGACGCCGCCACGGCAAGATTCCCGGTCGCGGTGTCCCAAATTTTCGTCTCGGGGGCTCGTCCGGGCAGGCTGGGTACGGCGGGGGCGGGCCATGAGTCCATGGGCGCCAGGTTATCGCTGCCTGCTGGCCGGGATGCCCGCTGACCCGCCGGGTGATCTTCCTGCCAGGGCCAGCTCGAAGCCGTGTGCCAGCGCGATCAGCCGGGGCTCGCTCCACGCCGCGCCGATGAACGAAAGCCCGACCGGCAGCCCGCTGACCAGCCCGGCCGGCACCGTGATCGACGGGTACCCCGACACCGCAGCCGGGCTCGAGGAACCCCACTTGTGATAGTCGCCGAGCACGTGGTCGATCAGCCAGGCCGGATGGCCGGTCAGGGTGATCACGGCGTCCAGCCTCTCCGCCGAGAGGGCGCCATCGAGTCCGGACCTGGCAATCCTGGTCGCCGACTCGCGCGCTTCCCGGTAGCCGGCATCGGCCATGTCGCCGCTGGTGGCTTCGGCCGCCTCGAACAGTTCCTGGCCGAAGTGATTGAGCACCACGGCCTCGTTCCCTGTATTAAAGGCAATGAGCCCGGCAAGATCAGCAGGATGGTCGCCGCCTATGCCCGCGAGATAGGCGTTGATGTCGTGCTTGAACTCGTGGGTCAGCGCCGCGTGCTCCGGCTCGCCCAGGTCGTCGATGTCCGCGAGCTGCACCGGGTCGACGACCTGCGCACCGGCGTCTCGCAGGGCCGCGATCGCTGTCTGAAGGACCGCGGCGGTGCGGGCATCCACCTTGCCCGACGGCTCCCGCCAGACGCCAAGCCGCGCGCCGGCCAGCCCGTCCGGCTGGAGGAGTGCCGTGTAGTCACAGGCCTCGGTCGCTGCGCGCTCAGTTGCCTGGTCGGTCTCGTCGCGGCCAGCGAGGGCGGTCAGCAGCGCCGCGGCGTCCGCCACCGTCCGCGCCATCGGCCCGGCTGTGTCCTGCGCGGCCGAGATCGGCACGACTCCGGACCGGCTGACCAGCCCGAGGGTCGGCTTGATCCCCACCACGCCGCAAACGCCGGCCGGGGAGACGATAGAGCCATCGGTCTCCGTACCCACCGCCAGTGGCGCCAGGCCGGCGGCCACCGCGACCGCGGAGCCCGAACTCGAGCCGGATGGGCTGCGCCCGCTGCCGTAGGGGTTCACGGCCTGGCCGCCGAGCGTGCTCAGTCCGCTGCTAGACGGCCTGGACCGGTAGTTCGCCCATTCCGACAGGTTGGCCTTCCCGATAATCACCGCGCCGGCCGAGCGCAACTTCGTCACCAGGAAGGCGTCCGGGTCGGCCGCGTTCAGCAGCGCGGGCGAGCCGGCGGTGGCGGGCATTCCCGTGGCCGACACGTTGTCCTTCACCAGCACCGGGATCCCGTCCAGCGGCCCGCGTCCCCGGCCGTTTGCCCGGCGTTCGTCACTTGCGGCGGCCTCGCTTGCGGCAGCGCCGCTGACGGCGATCACCGCTCGCAAATCGGGGTTCAGTTGCTCAATCCTGGCCAGGTAAAAGGCGGTCAGATCGGCGGCCTTCAGGGCACCGGCCGACAGCGAGTCGGCCAGGCGCGCCACCGACGCGTTCCCGGCCTCGATGCCCGTGCTGCCGATAATCTCCGCGAGTGATTCATCCAGCGACATGCTGGACAGAATAGGGGCGTCGCCGGCTTCGGCACGGGGGGAATATTTATGGATAGGTCAGCAACCGCACGCGCGCGCCTATGGCTACTTCCCGGTATCGCCCTGCTGACGATGGCAACTGCGGCGGCGTGCGGCACGAGCGCGGCGAGCACTTCCGGCCAGGGCTCGTCGGTCCAGCTGCAGGACAGTTACGAGCAGGTCGTGCGGACCGTGCTCCCTTCGGTGGTGCAGATCACCGCGGACGGCTCGACTGGCTCTGGCGTTGTCTACGACTCCAAGGGGGACATCGTCACTAACGCCCACGTCGTCGGTGCCGCCAAGACCGTTGAGGTGCTGCCCGCCAGTGGCGAGCGCACGCTGACCGCCGACGTGATCGGCAAGTTCACGCCGGATGACCTCGCGGTGATCAGGGTCACCACGGACGCCAGCAAGCTGAAGGTGGCCAAGTTCGGCAACTCGGAAAACGCCTCCGTCGGCGAGATCGTGCTGGCCATGGGCAACCCGCTGGGGCTGACCGACAGCGTCACGCAGGGCATCATCTCGGCCACCGGGCGGACGGTGTCTGAGGGCGGCAGCAACGGCGGCGGTCCGCTGATCACGTCGGCCATCCAGACCAGCGCCGCCATCAACCCTGGCAACAGCGGAGGAGCCCTCGTTACCCTGCAGGACGAGGTGATAGGGATCCCGACGCTCGCGGCTAGGCTGCCCGATGCCGGGGCGGCCCCGGGGATCGGCTTTGCGATCCCAAGCGACACCGTGCGGAACGTCGCCGACCAGCTGATCAAGACGGGGAGAGTGACCAACTCCGGGCGCGCCTCGCTCGGCATCACCGCCCAGACCTCCGCGAACCAGGCCGGTCAGGGCACAGGGGTGGCCATCGTGGACGTCGCCGCCGGCGGTCCGGCCGACAAGGCCGGGCTGCGCAGCGGCGACGTGATCGTGGCGGTCAACGGGGAGGCCACGCCGACACTGGCCGCACTGGAGGCAGATCTGGCCGTGATGAAGCCAGGAACGAAGGTCACCCTGCGCGTGCGGCGCAATGGCTCGACTATCGACGTGCCGGCCACGCTCGGCAACCTGAGCAGCTAGCCGCCGCACTGGCTGACCAGCACGGGGTCATCCGCCGCGGCAGCCGCCTAGACTGCGGCGGGTGATGATGCACATTGGCAGCCTGATCGCGGCACCAGCGCTCGAGCGCCAGGACTTGCTGGCGCCGCCGGTGGCCGCCGCTCTCGCCGAACTCGCCGACGTGCTCCCGGCCGGCCAGGTGGGAGTGGCCGAGATCGATCCCGCGCTGGCCGACACCGCGGCATTCTGCGAGAAGTACGACGTCGCGCTCACCGAGTCGGCTAACTGCGTCGTCGTCGCCGGCCGACGGGAAGGGCAGACGCGGATGGCGGCGTGCATGGTCCTCGCGACCACCAGGGCCGACGTGAACGGCTTGGTCAAGCGGGAGCTGGACGTCCGCAAGGCCTCGTTCGCCGCCGTGGACACCGCGGTAGAGCTGACCAGGATGGAGTACGGCGGCATTACCCCGATCGGCCTGCCCGCGGACTGGCCGGTCTTCGTCGACGCGGCCGTGGCCGCGCAGCCCTGGGTCGTGATCGGCAGCGGGGTACGGCGCTCGAAGCTCACCCTGCCCGGCTCCGCGCTGGCCCGGCTGCCAGCGGCCAGGGTGCTGGCCGACCTGGGGCGTTAGCCCCGGTCACCTCACCTCGGCGGCAGCCACGACACCTTGCCGACCAGCGCCGCGTAACCGACGAACGTGACTGCGTCGATGAGCGTGTGGGCGACGATCAGCGGCGTGACCCGGCCCCACCGCCGGTACAGGTAGCCGAAGATCAGGCCCATGATCGCGTTCCCGACGAAGGCTCCGACGCCCTGATAGAGGTGATATGACCCGCGCAGGATGGCGGCCACGACTATCGCCTTCCACGGAGTCCACCCAAGCTGGTCGAGCCGGCGGAGCAGATACCCGATGACGAGGATCTCCTCCAGGATTCCGTCGTGGGCCGCGCTCAGCAGCAGCACCGGGATGCGCCACCAGACGGCCGGCAGCGACTCGGGCACGACGTTGAGCTCAACGCCGAGGTGATACGCGGCCAGGTACAGGCCGAGGCCGGCACCGCCGATCACCGCGGCCAGGACCGCTCCCCTGAGCAAGTCCCGGCCCGGCTGGCGGGCATCAAGCCCCATCACCGACGGCGGCTCGCCCGACCTGGCCATCAGGTAGAACACCAGCACTACCGGAACCAGGTCCTCGGCGATGGCCACCAGCTGGAGGACGAGATCGAGCCAGTTGTTCGTGGACAGCGAGCCCACAAGGTAGGCCTGCTGACTGCTCAGTGACTGCTTGGACAGCAGGTCGCCGACCAGGCTCAGCAGTGCGTTCAGCCCGCTGGCGCCGAGCGAGATCGCGAAGACGGTGAAGATCTCCCAGCGCAGCATCCTCGGCGACGGCAGGGTCCGGCTGGCGTCCTCCGCAACAATCACCATTGGACTGTACTGTCTGCAATCGGCAGGCCACGGCAACAGCCCGGCCGCTGCGGCAACGCTCGCCGCCCGCCAGGGCCCGGGCCCAGGGCCGTAAAACCTCTACCCGCGGACGCTGACTGGGCTCTCGGGCGCGAGCGAACTGGACAGCAGCGCGGTCAGCCGCTGCCAGGCCAGCTCAGCGCCCGAGACAAGGCAGCCGTCGACCACCGCATCCGTGCCGAGCGCGCTAACCCTGACCTCCGGCATCACCGGCGCGAGCCGCCCGAGTTCGGCACCGACCGCCGCCGCAAAGCCGGGGGCCTGGCCGATACCGCCGCCGAACACGACAAGCTCCGGGTCGACGACCGTGATGATCGCGCAGACC
>JASHOL010000129.1 GCA_030041135.1 Streptosporangiaceae bacterium
TCTTTTAGCAGTATGAAGCCCTGAGATGTCGTATCGACGTCGCTGGCGGGGACCGCCATTGATGGCAAGGAGTGTCGGTGGCGACTGGCACGCTACGAGACGTGCCTAGATTAGCGTCCTACGACGCAGCGTTGCTGGCGACAACGCTACGTAAGCAACATGATGTCATAAGCCGTGATCAGGCCCTGGCTTGCGCGCTGACTCCAAGCGCGCTGCGGTACCGCCTCCGGCCTGGCGGACCCTGGCAGATTGTCCTGCCGGGCATATACACGGTTGGCGGCGGCACGCTGACGAACGTGCAGCGCAATGTCGCAGCCTTCCTCCATGCGGGGAACGCGCTCGCAATATCCGGGTCGGCCGCCGTCGCCTGGCACGGGATTCCATGCGAGCCGGGCGAGGTCGTCGATGTCCTCGTTCCGCTCGCGTGCAGGCGGACGAGCTTGGGATTTGTCCGTCTGCATCGGACAAGCCGGATTCCTAGTACCGGCTTCAGCGACGGAGCGGTCCGGTACGCGGCGCCGGACCGCGCGGTCGCGGATGCGGTCAGGCAGCTGACGATGATTTCCGACGTCCGCGCCCTGGTCGCCGCCAGCGTTCAGCGCGGCAAGGTCGCAATCTGGCAGCTCGAGGAAGAGCTGAGAGCAGGGCCAACCCGTAGCTCGGCGCGCCTATGTCAAGCGCTCGCCGAGGTCGCTGATGGCGTGCGATCTATAGCTGAAGGTGATCTGAGGGCGCTAGTCAAGAAGGCGCGGCTGCCCGATCCGCTCTACAACCCGAGGCTTTACATCGGGTCGCAGTTCCTGGCTTGTCCCGACGCCTGGTGGCCCGATGCGGGCGTCGCGGTCGAGGTGGACTCGATGGCGTACCACCTATCGCCGGCGTCGTGGGAACAGACAATGGCGCGGCAGGCCCGGATGGTCGCGGAGGGAATCCTCGTAATAGCCGTTTCGCCGCAGCGGGTCCGGAGCGAAGGCTGGAAGGTTGCACGCGAGATCGGGTCGGCGCTGGAGCGCTCCCGCGGCGCGCTCGCGCACATCAGAACTGTCCCGGCCGCCTGAGTGCACCTTGAAGGAACGCGTTCGGTATCCAGGGTTGTATGCCTGCGCTAGTCTTGCGGGCCAGGCTTGGGGTCGTCGGATGGCCGCGGTTCGTCGGCGTCGACGTCGCCCGGACGGTCGGCGCCCTCGCGGAACACCTCGGCCCGGACCTTGGCCAGGGTGTCGGTGAGGATCTCGCGCAGGTCGCCTAGTGACCGTTCGCCGACGTTTCCTGCCTGCCTGGCCGCCGTGCGCAATTCGTTCGCGAACTGCAGCGCCATTCGCTCGAGGTCGCTGAACGGGTTCGCACCGCCGCGGCCCGCTCGCGGGCCGGCCGCGCCCGGCCGCGCCGCGCCTTCCTGGGCCCGGCTGTCGGCGCCCCAGTCACTCCACGGCGCCCAGCCAGCCCAGTCCGCCCGGCCGATGCGCTCCTGCCACGCCGACCATTCGCCACGGTTGCGGGCCCGGAACTTCGCTCGGGTCTCCTCCCTGGTGCGCCTGGCTTCCTCCCTGATCCGGCGGGCCTCCTCGCTGGCCCACGTGTCGTCGTCCGCGTGCTGCTCTTCGCCTGCCTGTCCGGCTTCGGAA
Organism: Streptosporangiaceae bacterium; assembly: GCA_030041135.1. Lineage (GTDB taxonomy): Bacteria > Actinomycetota > Actinomycetes > Streptosporangiales > Streptosporangiaceae > JAJYUU01. The sequence goes on from JASHOL010000129.1 coordinate 1,626, forward strand.
TGGGCCGCCCCGCCTGAGGGTCCCGAGGGGTCGCCGGTGCCGGTGGTGCGCATCGCGTCGGGCGATCCGCCGGCCCGGCTTGCTTGCTGGCTGCGGAACGCCGAGGTGATCTCCTCGCGGATGCCGCGGACCGTCTCCCTGACGTCCTCGGAGATCTCCCTGGCGACGTCGCGGAGCGACTCGGTGAGCTCGTCCTCGAGGTCGGCCAGGTCGGAGAGTCGACTGCGGATTTCCTCGCGGCCCTTGTCGGTGATGCTGTAGATCTTCTTGCCATCTACTTCCTCGTGCGTCACGAGGCCGTCTTCCTCGAGCCTGGCCAGCCGGGGGTAGATCGTGCCGGGCGAGGGTGCGTAGATGCCAAGGAACCGGTCTTGCAGCAGCCGGATGACCTCATATCCGTGGCGCGGAGATTCGTCGAGGAGCTTCAGCAGGTACAACCGCAGCCTGCCGTGGCGGAAGACAGGACTCACCTGAACTCACCCGCCAGCCTTGGATCGTGGCCACTCAACGCAGAGCGTGCCATCGCCTGCCTCTCATCAGGAGGACCGTAGACCAATCTTAGATACGATATGTCGCGTCCGTCAAAAGTCAAGATGTATCGTGTGCGCCGACCCGCCGCAGACCGGCCGACCCGCGACCGGCCCCGCGGGCCGAGGACTCGCGGGGCCTGGACACGGGGGGCCCTGGACACGGGGGCCCTGGACACGGGGGGCCTTGGACACGGGGGGCCCTGGACTCGCGGGCCCTGGACTCGCGGGGGCGCGGGGGCCTGGCCGCTGCTCGCGTTACTCGTCAGCGTCGTCGTCCTCCAGGCGGGCGAGCCAGCTGGCCAGGCTGTCGATCGTGGCCTCGGCCCCCGGATGCTCGTCGATGAAGTCGCGCAACCGGTCGGCCAGCCAGCCGAGCGAAACCTGCTCCTCGCCGCGCCTGTCGTCGAGTTCCTCGATCCCGCGATCGGTAAAGTACACGGTCAGCCTCCCCGCATCGCGGCATCCACGATTGCGGCCTGCTCGGCCGCGTGTGCCTTCGCGGAGCCGGAAGCCGGGGCTGAGCTAGCCGGCCTGGACACCAGCACGATCCGCCGGTCGACCGCCTCGGGCAGGTGCAGCGCCATGTACGGCCAGGCGCCCATGTTGGCGGGCTCCTCCTGAACCCACGTCACCTGGGCCGACTGCGGGTACTTGGCCAGCTCCGCCACGATTTCGGCGACCGGCAGCGGGTACAGCCGCTCGACCCGGATCAGCGCGATGCCTGGCAGGCCGGCGGCGCGACGGCGCTCGGCCAGGTCGTAGTAGATCTTGCCTGAGCACAGCAGCACCCGGCGCACGCCGGCCGGGTCGCCCGTCTCCGGGTCCGGCATGACCGGCGCGAACGAACCACCGGTGAAATCAGCCGTAGCCGAGGCCGCTGCCTTGAGCCTGAGCATCGACTTCGGCGTGAACAAGATCAGCGGCTTGATCCGGCCCGACAGTGCCTGCCAGCGCAGCACGTGGAAGTAGGAAGCCGGCGTCGACGGCATCACCACCGTCATGTTGTCCTGGGCGCAGAGCGACAGGAACCGCTCGACCCTGGCCGAGGAGTGGTCGGGACCCTGGCCCTCATATCCGTGTGGCAGCAACAGCACCACGCCCGAGCGCTGCCCCCACTTCTGCTCGCCCGAGCTGATGAACTCGTCCACGACGGTCTGGGCACCGTTGACGAAGTCCCCGAACTGTGCCTCCCAGCACACCAGGGCGTCCGGCCGCGCGACCGAGTAGCCGTACTCGAATCCCACCGCCGCGTATTCCGAGAGCAGCGAGTCGTACACGTGGAACTTGGCGGTCGGCGAGTTGAAGACCTTCAGCGGCGTGTACTCGGCTCCGGTGTACCGGTCCACGAGCACCGCGTGCCGCTGCCCGAAGGTGCCACGGCGCGAGTCCTGCCCGATCAGCCGGACGGCGTGGCCGTCGACCAGCGTCGAGCCGATGGCCAGCAGCTCGCCGGTGGCCCAGTCGATCTCGTCCTGCTGGATCATCGCGGCGCGGCGCTGCAGCTGGGGCAGCAGCCGCGGGTGCGGGGTGAAGCCGTCGGGCAGCGACACCTGAGTGTCGATGATCCGCTTCATCGTCTCGAGCGAGATCGCGGTCCGGACGCTGGCGTAGTCCGCGGGCATTTCAGCCCCCGGCCGCGGCCGCACCAGCGCGCCCGGCTCGGCGGGCCGGCTGATGGCATCCTTGGTCTCGGTGAAGGCGCGTTCCAGCTCCTGCTGGTAGTTGCGCAGCGCCTCCTCCGCCTCGTCCATCGTGATGTCGCCGCGGCCGATCAGCGACTCGGTGTAGAGCTTGCGGGTTGACCGCTTGGCATCGATGAGGTCATACATGAGCGGCTGGGTGAACGACGGGTTGTCCGCCTCGTTGTGGCCCCGCCTGCGGTAGCAGATCAAGTCGATGACCACGTCCTTGGCGAAGGCCTGCCGGTAGGCGAATGCCAGCCTGCCGACGCGCACAACCGCCTCCGGGTCGTCGCCGTTAACGTGGAAGATCGGCGCCTGAATCATCCGCGCGACGTCCGTGCTGTAGACGCTGGACCTCGACGACTCGGGCGAGGTCGTGAACCCGACCTGGTTGTTGACCACGATGTGCACGGTGCCGCCGGTCCGGTAGCCGCGCAGCTGGGACAGCTCAAGCGTCTCGGCCACCACGCCCTGTCCGGCGAAGGCCGCGTCGCCGTGGATCAGCACCGGCAGCACCGTGAAGCCCGGCTCGCCCATGTCGATGATGTCCTGCTTGGCCCGGACCACGCCTTCCAGGACCGGATCGACCGCCTCGAGGTGGCTGGGGTTGGCCACCAGCGAGGTCGGAATCTCGGCCCCGCCCGCTCCGTGGTAGGTGCCCTGCGCGCCGAGGTGGTACTTGACGTCCCCGGAGCCGTGCGTGGTCGACGGGTCCAGGTTTCCCTCGAACTCCTGGAAGATCTGGGCGTAGGACTTGCCGACGATGTTGGCGAGCACGTTCAGCCGCCCGCGATGGGCCATGCCGAGTACCGCCTCGTGCAGGTTCTGCACGGCCGCCTCGGTCAGCACGGCGTCCAGCAGCGGGATCAGCGACTCGGCGCCCTCCAGCGAGAACCGCCGCTGCCCGACGAACTTGGTCTGCAGGAACATCTCGAACGCTTCGGCGACGTTCAGCCTCGACAGGATGCGGAGTTGCTCGTCGTGGTCGCCGCGCCCGTGCGGCCGCTCGACCCGGTCCTGGATCCAGGCCCGCTCCTCGGGGTTCTGGATGTGCATGTACTCGATGCCGACGGTGCGGCAGTAGGAGTCGCGCAGGACGCCGAGGATCTCGCGCAGCAGCATCCGGGGCCTGCCTCCGAAGCCGCCGGTCGCGAACTCGCGCTCCAGGTCCCACAGGGTGAGGCCGTGCTGGTTGATGTCCAGGTCAGGGTGCTTGCGCTGGCGGTATTCGAGCGGGTCGGTGTCGGCCATCAGGTGCCCGCGGACCCGGTAGGCGTGGATCAGCTCCTGCACCCTGGCCGCCTTGGTGACGTCGTCCTCGTGCCCGGACGGGATGTCCTGCACCCAGCGGACCGGCTCGTAGGGGATGCGCAGCGAGGAGAACACGTCGTCATAGAAGCCGCGCTCGCCGAGCAGCAGCTCGTGAATGACCCGCAGGAACTCGCCTGACTGCGCGCCCTGGATGATCCGGTGGTCATAGGTGGACGTCAGCGTCACGGTCTTGCTGATCGCGAGCCTGGCCATGGTCTCGGATGAGGCACCCTGGTAGGCGGCCGGGTACTCCATCGCCCCGACGCCGACGATGCAGCCCTGGCCTGCCATCAGCCGCGGCACCGAGTGCTCGGTCCCGATCGTGCCGGGGTTGGTGAGGCTGATCGTTGTGTCGGCGAAGTCCTCGACCGCGAGCTTGGCCGACCTCGCCTTCCTGATCAGCTCCTCATACGCCATCCAGAACTGCCGGAAGTCCATGGCCTCCGCGTTCTTGATGCTCGGCACCAGCAGCTGGCGGCTCCCGTCGTCCTTGCGCATGTCGATCGCGAGGCCGAGATTGACGTGCTCCGGCTGCATGACCAGGGGCTTGCCGTCCGCCTCGGCGAACGAGTAGTTCATCACCGGCACTTCGGCCAGCGCGCGGACGACCGCGTAGCCGATCAGGTGCGTGAACGAGACCTTTCCGCCGCGCCCACGGCCGAGGTGGTTGTTGATCACGATCCGGTTATCGATCAGCAGTTTTGCCGGAACGGCGCGGACGCTGGTGGCAGTGGGCACCGCCAGGCTGGCGGCCATGTTGGCGGCCGTTCGCGCGGCTGCGCCGCGCAGGCGTACGGCGTTTTCTGCCTCCGGCAGCGCGCGGTCACCCGGCGCGGCGGCTGG
>JASHOL010000012.1 GCA_030041135.1 Streptosporangiaceae bacterium
CGTGGAGCTGGCGGTGGCGGCCGGCGATCAGCGCGCTCTGCTGGAAGGCCTGACGGAGCGCGGGGCAACCGAAGCGGCGGCCGGCAGTCATGACCGCGCCGCCCTGCTCTTCGGGGCTACTCAGGCGATGCGGGACGAGCGCGGCATACCAGTGACGAGGTCCGAAGCCGGGCGGATCGCCGCGTTGTCGGATGCGGCTGAGCGAGCGCTCGGCCGCGAGCAGTTCGCGGCCGCGCATGCTGCCGGCAGAGCCCTGTCTCGCAGCGAGGTCATCGAGGTCGCCCTGGCCTGACTTGCTGTAACCGATCTGCAACGGCGCAGCAACGGCTGCTGACCACGCTGGGCCGTCAGGGGGTTACCTAGCAGAAAGGCCCGACATGAACGCGCTCAACAAGCTCGCGGCGGCGTCCGCCTGCGCAGCTCTCATCACGGCCCTGGCCACCGTGCTCGGCGGCGCCGCGATCGCAAGCGCTACGACACCTGCGACCTCGCCGGCTAGCGCCGCGAAGGCGGCGCGGCCGAAGCCCGGCCACTGGAGCCGGATCACGGTGAACGGCTTGGCGAACATCAACGAAGTCGGCCTGGTGCGCGGCGCGGACGGGGTGCTGCACGTGATCTGGCTGGACGGGAACACCGCAGGCCGCTACGCGATCATGGACACGCCCGTGGCGGCCGACGGTGCCGTCGGCCGCACCACAGCGATCGCCTCGCATATCTTCCTGGCCAGCTTCCCCGACGCGACGGCCACCCCGACCGGGCTTGACGTGTTCTGGAACGCCAACAAGACCAGCGCCCCGGGCAGCCCGGAGGGTACTTTCGACGCGACCAGACCGCGACGCGGGGGCTCCTGGCACCCCGGCGGCGTGGTTCCGACGCTGAATCTGGACTGGGGCGACGTGCTGTCCGCCGCTACCGGATCCGACGGCAAGCCATGGGTGGACTTCGGCGTCTCCGGCGGCATCGCCGCGCTGCACTACGGTCAGGCCGAGCGCATGATCGTCTCGATCCCTTCGGCGAAATGCTGCGCGTACGAGGAGGGCATGGGGATCGACGGCCGGACCGGCGCGGCGTGGGCGACCTGGTACTGGCTCATGACTCGCGGCACAGGCATCTATAGCCAGCGGATCGCCCAGTCGGGTGCCCCGGTCGGCCAGCCCTCGCGTGTGCCCGACGCCTCTGACGTCATAGGTCCGCTGGAGCGTGTCACTGCGGTCAGCCGCGGGCCGGGCCGGCCAGGCGTCTACATCAGCTACCTGCCCGCTGACCCGTTCGCCAGGTCGGTCGACGTCTACGAACTCGGCGCGCGGTCGCCGCTGACCGTTGTCAAGCTGCCGTTCGAGAACGACATAGGCATCAGCGCGCTGGCCGCCGATCCGGAAGGGCGCATCTGGGTCGCCTGGGCCGGCATCACCAACGACGAGTCCTCGCTAACCGTGACCCGCTCGAACGCAGCCGTCACCAAGTTCGCCAAGGCGCAGCGGGTTGGCCTGCCCTCCGGCACGGAGGACGTCTGGAAGGTTTACCTCAGCGCGCAGTCCGGACGGCTCGATGTCGTGGCGCTGCTGACGGTGCACGGCGAGATCGCCTACTGGACCACGCAGGTCCTGCCGGCCAGATAGCGGGCCAGCGCCACCGGAGCTCATCACTCGGCCTGGCGTACGCGCCAGCCCTGGTCGCAGCGCTGCACGAAGCCGCCCGCGGCGAGCAATCCGAGGGTGCGGACGGCCGTATCGAGGTCGACGCCCGCGCGGATCGCGATGCTGGCAGGGCCCCGGCCACCGCGTGCCGGGACCTGCTCGAGCACGGCCCTGGTCACCGGGTCGAGGCGATCGGTGTCGATCGCCGGGCCACGCCGCGGGCCGGCCGGCCCGGCGCCGGCCTCATCGCCAGAGCCGCCAGGGTTGAGGTGCTCGACAACGTCCTTCGCGTTTGTCACGCACATTGCCCCGTACTCGCGGACCAGCTCGTGGCAGCCCGCGGACTGCTCGGAGGTCACCGGCCCCGGCACCGCCATTACCGGGCGGCACAATTCGCGGGCGTGCCGCGCGGTGTTCAGCGCGCCGCTGCGCAGCGCGGCCTCGACCACGACGGTGCCGCGGCTCAGGGCTGCGATGAGCCGATTGCGGATCAGGAATCCGGGCCGGGTGGGCGCCTGATCCGGCGGGCACTCGCTGACCAGGATGCCCTGCGCGGCGACCGCCGCGAACAGCCCGGCGTGGCCTCGCGGGTAGCCGTAGCTCAGCCCGCCGGCCAGCACCGCTACGGTCAGGCCGTCGGCCGCGAGCGCACCGCGATGGGCACTCGCGTCGATGCCGAACGCGCCACCGGAGATCACCGTCAGGCCGCGCTCGGCCAAGGCCGCCGCCATCTGCAGCGCAACATGCTGTCCGTAGCCGGTGGCAGCGCGCGCCCCGACCACGGAAACCGAGTTCATGCATGAGTAGCGCAGGTCCGCGCTGCCGCGCACCCACAGCAGCAGCGGGCGAGCGTCGCCGAGCTCGTCGAGCTGGGTGGGCCACTCTGGGTCTCCCGGCACTACTAGCCTCAGGCCGCCCTGCTGCCAGGTGGCGAGCCTGGCCACCGACGGCACCAGGCTGACCCGCTTGCGCCACTTTCCCATGGCCTTCGACAGGGTCAGGTCCTCCCCTTCGGCCAGCAGGACGGCGTCCCCAGCGTCGTTAGCACTGGTCGTCGCGGCGAGGACCTCGGCGGCGGTTCTGGTCCGCAGCGCCCGGCCGAGAACGGGGTCACCGGGATCGGCCAGGAAGCTCAGGGCGACTCTGGCCCTCCGCTCATCCGCGAATGCTGGGCTCACTGTCCGACCCCGAGCCAGAGTCCGAGCGCATAGCCGACCTCAGCCAGCCGCGGCCGGTCGACGCCGGCCAAGTCGGCCAGTGTCCAGGACAGCCTGATGATCCGGTCCGCGCCCCTAGCGCTGATCTGGCCGAGGTCCATGGCCCGCTCCAGCGGTGTGAGCGCAGCCGGCTCAGGCCGGAACCTGCGCCTCAGCTCGCCGCCCGGAATCTCGGCGTTGAGCCGCCAGCCCGTTGCCTGCAGCCGTTTGGCGGCACGCTCGCGGGCCTGGAGGACACGGGTCGCGACCGTCGCGCTCGACTCGGCCAGGCGCAGGTCGCACAGCAGCTCGGCCCGGCTCACCGGCAGCAGCTGGACCTTCACGTCGACACGGTCAAGCAGCGGACCAGACAGCCGGGCCAGATACCGCCGCCGCGCCAGCGGTGAGCACGTGCAGTCCGCGCCTGACCCCGTCATCCGGGCACACGGGCACGGATTGGCCGCCAGCAGCAGGGTGAACCGAGCCGGGAAGCGGGCCGTAACACCCGAGCGGGCGAGCACCACTTCGCCGCTCTCGAGCGGCTGACGCAGAGCGTCAAGCACATCCCGGTCGAACTCCGGCGCCTCGTCCAGGAATAGGCAGCCCAAGTGCGCTAAGGAAGCTGCGCCCGGCCGGATGATCCCGCTACCGCCCCCCACGATGGCCGCCTTGGTCGCGGTGTGGTGCGGCGCGCAAAACGGCGGTTCGGTAACCAGCGGCCGACCCGGAGCCAGTGCCCCGGCCACCGAATGGATCGCGCTGACCTCCAGGGCCTCGGCCGGACCGAGGCCCGGCATGATCGTCGGCAGCCTCTCCGCCAGCAGAGTCTTGCCCACTCCTGGCGGGCCGAGCAGCATCAGGTGGTGACCGCCCGCGGCGCAGATCTCGGCAGCCCGGCGTGCTACCGGCTGACCGGCCACATCGGCCAGGTCGCGCGCCGGCGAGTTGGCCGGCCTGGCCAGCCCTGGCTGGCCGGGCGCGGCTCGACGCTGGCTCACACCCGCGACGCCAGCTGTGCGCGGCGGCGCGGATGCCAGCCCGGCGCCTGAGTCAAGGACCAGGACTGCGGGGTCCTGGCTGGCCGTTCCTTTACCGGGCATCCACGCCAGCAGCGCGGCCAGGCTGGCGGGGGCCACGATCCGCATGCCAGGCACCAGCGCCGCCTCCGGCATGTTCTCCTGTGGTACGACCACCCGCCGGAATCCGGCGGCTGCCGCTGCCGCGACCGCGGGCAGAACGCCCGGAGCCGGCCGCAGCCGGCCGTCGAGCCCAAGCTCGCCAAGGAACACCGTGTCCGCCACCGCGGACGCCCGCGCTGCCCCTGCTGCCGCCAGGATGGCAACGGCGATGCCGACGTCAAATCCGCTGCCGCGCTTGGGCAGGCTGGCCGGGGAAAGACCGACGGTGATCCGGCGCTGCGGCCACGACTGCCCGCTGTTGACGATGGCCGACCTGATCCGGTCCCGTGCCTCGCGAAGCGCCGTATCCGGCAGCCCGACAAGCAGCAGTGCAACCAGCCCGTTCTCGATATCGGCCTCAATCTCGACAACATGGCCCTGGACTCCGACAAGAGCAATGGCGTGCGTGCGGGCGAGGGCCACCTAGCCCACCCCGCGAACATGCTCGATGCTGAACTGGCCGGGCGCCGTCCGCAGGACGCCGACGATGTCGATCCTGATCTCCTCGAACATGACATGCTGGGTCACCAGCCAGAGCGCGGCGAGCCGCCGCAGTCGCCAGGCCTTCTGTCTCGTGATCGCCTCGAGCGGCGTCCCGAACCTGACATCCGACCTGGTCTTGACCTCGCAGATAACCAGCACCCGGCCGTCCGCGGCCACGATGTCGATCTCGCCTCGGGCGCAGCGCCAATTGCGCTCGAGTATGTCCAGGCCCGCATTCGCCAGGTAATCGGCAGCCATCTGCTCGCCCTGCCGGCCGAGCAGGTCCTTCGCGTTCATTCGCCATCACCTCCGACGACCCGACGGTGCCGGAAGCGGCCTGCTGACCAGGACCGAGAGCGCGGACCTGTGAGCAACCCAGGTCTGGCCCGCGCATACGGTGGACGTAGCGGGCGGAACTGTCAGAGGCGGCTGGTTCAATCCCCGCTGCGAGCGGGCCGCGGGCTAGCCGTGGAGCCGGCGTCACTGCCGCAGGCAGCACTCAGCGGCGGCGAACGTGCCTGATCGCGCTGACCGCCGCCGCCCGAGCCATGACCCACGATCCCGGCAAACACCGTGCCCGGATCCCCGGGCAGCCTCGTCACCGCCAGCGGGCAGGCCATCACCAGAGCCGCAACTTACCGCCGCTGGATGCGCGTCGACGCCAGCGTCCGGTCGTTACTCGCCGGGCGTAAACCACTCCAGCACCAGCCCTGCCACCTCGTCCGGTCGCTCAACGTGCATGAAGTGTCCTGCGCCAGGCAGGACCTCGACTCGTGAG
>JASHOL010000130.1 GCA_030041135.1 Streptosporangiaceae bacterium
GGGCAGCCAGCTGCCGCAGGAGGCGGTGGCGGCGCTGGCGGACCGGACCGAGGGGTGGGCGGCCGGGCTGCAGCTGGCGGGCTTGTCGCTGCGCGGCCAGCGCGATGTCGCCGGGTTCGTGGCGGCGTTCGCCGGCAGCCACCGTTATGTGCTGGATTTCCTGGCCGAGGAGGTGCTGGAGCGGCAAGACGAGCAGGTCCGCGGCTTCTTGCTGGAGACCTCGGTGCTTGAGCGGCTATCAGGTGAACTGTGCGACGCGGTCACGGGCCGGGCCGGCAGCCAGGCGCTGCTGGAGCGTATCGAGCGGGCCGGGCTGTTCCTGATCCCGCTTGATGAGGTCCGCGGCTGGTGGCGCTACCATCACCTGTTCGCCGACCTGCTCCGCGCCCGGCTCCCGGAGCAGCGGCCCGGCCGGGTACCGGGACTGCACAGCAACGCCGCCTCCTGGTACCAGCAGCGCGGGCTGGCCGATGACGCCATCCGGCACGCGGTGGCCGCCGGGGACACCACGTGGGCCGCCCGGCTCATCGAGCAGCACTTCGACGCGGTTTTCTCCCTGCGCGGCGAGGCGGAGACGATCCAGCGGTGGCTCGCGGCACTGCCCGCTGACCTGGTCCGGTCCCGGCCCCGGCTGCTGGTGGCGCAGGCGGTCATGGCAGCAACCAGCAATCGCCTGGCGGCGGGTGAGCTGCTGCTGGATCAGGCCGAGCGCGCGCTGGCAGCCGCGGACGAGGAGCCGTTCGAGCCCAGCGTGGGTAGGGCCGACAGCGGGCTGGCGAATGTCCCGGCGCTGATCGCGGTGCTTCGCAGCACGCTCGCCGGCTTTCATGATGACGCCGAGGCCGAGGCCATGTTCGCATCGCGGGCCGAGGCAGCGCTCGTCGGGGGCGAGCGACAGCTGAGTTACTTCGTCCAGTTCAACCGCGCCGCGGCTGACTGGCTGCGCGGCCGCCTCACGCAGGCCGAACGCGTCCTCGCGCCCGTCATCGCGGCGCTGCGGTCGGCCGGCCTGACCACTATGGCGGCGTGGGGCGGCTACCAACTCGTGCGCATTCAGCGGGCCCAGGGCCGCCTGGACGAGGCGGCCTGCACCGCGCAGGAGGTGCTGGACATCACCGTGCTGCCCGGCCGGCCGCCGGACCCCGGGGCGGGCCCAGGGTATGTCGCCCTGGCCGAAGTGGCCTACCAGCGCAACGACCTGGACACCGCCCTGAGCCAGGTTACCGAGGGCATCGCACTGTGCCGCCAGTTCGTCTACACAGCTCCGCTGTCCGATGGGCTGGCGCAGCTGGCGTGGATCCGGCAGGCAGCCGGCGACCCGGCAGGCGCCCGGGCCACGATCGGCGAGGCCGTGCAGACCGCGCTGGGCCCGCCCGGCCTGCACAACCCGGTCCCGGCGCGGCGGGCGCGGCTGCTGCTGTCCCAGGGCGACCTGGCCGCGGCTGCCCGCTGGATCCAAGACTGCGGGCTCGGCGCGGACGACCAGCCGGATTTCCCCCGAGAGCAGGGGCACCTGGTGCTGGCGCGGGTGCTGCTCGCCCAGGGCCTGCCCGGCCAGGCCCTGGCGCTGCTGGACCGGCTGCACGCCGCTGCCGCCAGCCAGGACCGGACCGGGAGCATGATCGAGATCGGCGCGCTGCGGGCGCTGGCGCTGGCCGCCCGCGGCGAGGAAGCTGACGCCATCGACGCGCTGACCCAGTCGCTCACGCTGGCCTGCCCGCAAGGCTATGTCCGGATGTTCGCCGACGAGGGCCCGCCGATGGCGGCGCTGCTCGGCAAGCTGATCGCCCAGCGCGGTGGCGCGATCGCCGCCGGGGTTCCGCTTAGCTACCTGGCCCGGCTGCACCGCGCGGTCGGCGCTGAGGCCCTGCCTGCTCCTGGGCGAGGCGCCGCGGCAGCGGTGCCGACCCTGGCTGAGCAACTGACCAGCCGCGAGCTGGAAATACTGGCGATGGTGGCCGCGGGCAGACCGAACAAAGCCATAGCCGCAGAACTCGTGGTCAGCCTCGATACCGTCAAAAAACACGTCAGCCACCTGCTGGCCAAGCTCGGCGCGGCCAGCCGCACCGAGGCGGTCGCGCGGGCGCGGGAACTAAGCCTGATCCCCTGACGATAGCCACGACGCCCACACTCCGTCATCACCACCGTGCCGTTTCCAGGTCGCCTGCGCGGCGTTGATCCACAAGGCCCAGGGCCTGGAGTACGACTCCGTCAAGGTCGTCGTCACCGACGCCAACGAGGACGACGTCACGCACAGCATCTTCTGCACCGCCGTCATCAGGGCCCGCGAGCGCCTCAGAATCTTCTGGACTCGTGGTTCGCCGGAGCGACAGCATGACCGCGGTCGGCTGGGTCCAGGGTGGCTTGACACCGCCGGAGGGGCCTACGCCTTAAGAACATCGTGCGGGTCATGCACGACCACCGTGCCGATGAGGTAGTCACCTACCGATGTGCGGACCGGGTCGATCAGCGCGATGAAAAAGCCCAAAAGCAGCTCGCCGTTGATCAGGAGGCCCACGGCCTGGCGCAGCGCCATCTGTCGCCGGCTCGCCAGACGACTGCTCTCCGGCCGCCAGCAGCGCAGGCCGAACAACCGCTGCGCGGGGGTCTGGCCATCACCCCAGACCACCAGGCTCCAGATGATGTAGCCAATCCCGAGAGTCACGATGAATAGCAGAGCCGCAACCGCGTAGGCCGCAACCGCTCGCCCAATGCTGCGGGGCTGCACGCCCTGCGGCAAGACCAACCCGGACCGGTGATCGAAGTACATTCCCGCGGGAACCGGCGGCGGCGCGTTCCGCTCGTAGCCGCGCCTGATCGCCGCTGCGTCCTGGGCCGGGTACGGTGCCATCGCGACCTCAATTCCCGATGCTTGACCTAACGTCACTCTAGCCGCGCCGGACCGGAGCAGCGTGACCGATACGTGCCGACCGGGCCTCAGCCACAGCCGGGAGGCCCTGGTTCAGGCCTGGTTGACGGGCTGGTCGCCGCGAGGCAGGTCACCGGTGTCCGGCGGAGTCGCTCCGACTGGGTTTGAGTGGTTCAGGCTGGATCCTCGCGGCACGGGCGGCATCAGCCCGCGGGCTTCGAGCCAGTTCAGCAGGTCGGCTTGCACCTCTGCCTCGGGGCGGTTAGTGCTCAGCTCCAGCAGGATGCCGCGGCCACGGTAGTAATCGACCAGCGGTGCGGTCTCGCTGGCGAAGACGGCTAGCCGGTGCCGGATTATGCCGAGCTGGTCATCGGGTCGGCCGTCGCGTCGTGCCCGGTCAAGCAGTCGGTTGACGAGTTCTTCCTCCGGCGCTGTGAGATAGATCACGGCGTTGCTGCTCAGCCCGAGCTCAGCCCCGAATTGGGCCGCGCGCAGCGCCTGCGGCATCGTTCGCGGAAAGCCGTCAAGCACATAACCGCCGGTGTCGCGGGCCGCAGCGACCACGACGGGCGCCAGGATGCTGAAGATCAGTTCATCCGGGACAAGATCGCCGCGCGATGTGTACGTGGCAACCTGCCGACCCAGCTCGGACCCGCGCTCGACCTCTGCGCGCAGCAGGTCGCCCGCGGAGATGTGGGCGGCTCCTGTCTGCAGCGTCAGCCACCTGCTATGCGTGCCCTTCCCGGCGCCCGGCGGCGACAGCATGATCACCCGGACCATGACGACCGCACCACCTCCAGCCCCGCCACGCGCCCTGACTGCACAGTATCTCCCGCCGGCGCCCGGACGGGAAAGGTGTCATCCGCCACCTCTGACCTGTTCCTCGACGGCGACGACGAGAAGCTACGCGCTCGACCCTCGCCAGGTCGGCACTGGGATCAGGGCCCCGCAGGGCCAGGTCAGCGCACTTACCGGATCACTGCCCAGGTCCCATGCGAGGGTCGTCGCCTTCACCGGCCGACACGACCAGGCTCCAGGCTGCCGCGACCTCCAGGGCGATGCCGAGCAGCACCGCGAACGCCAGAAAGTACAGCCCACCGCCCTGCTCGACGAGCGGGCTGATCCCCGCGCTGATGCTCAGCAGCCAGGTTGCCGCCATGCCGGACCAGCGGGCGATCAGGTCGGCGGTGAACTCCGGCCCGCGATCGAATCAGCGCCTCTCAGGCATCGGTCCGCTGCCGTGTATCGGTTCGTAGCCACCGAAGGCCGCGTCGAGCGCGCCTTCGCCGCCGGTCAGCCCGGGCAGTTGCTCCTGCAGGCTGCGCACCTGCGCCGATGGCAGCATGGCGGTGACAACAGCAAGCTCCGCATCGATCAGCGGCGTCTCCGTGGCCGCGCCGAGCCGTGCGAGGGCAGACATTATGTCGCCCATTTTCGCCGCGGGAAGCTCAAGCCGGACGCGAGCCATCGGCTGGCAGACAATGGTGCCTGACCGCCGCAGAGCCTCCATCAGGACCACAGGCGTGAGCTTGCGAAAATCAGCGGCAGTTGTTCGCGGAGTGGGCAGCACTCGCTTGGTCGGGCCGTCACCGATGTAGTAATTGCATTCGTACATCGTGACGGCGCAATCGGTGACCTGCCACCCATAGAGGCCCCTTTCGAAGGTACGCAGGATGTACTGCGTCATGGCATCGATGAAGTGACCGGCCGTCTTGTAGATATACAGGGGAACGAGGCGCGGATCGAAGTCCAGCTGGAACCTGACGCCAGAGTCGACCGGGCCGGGCTCGACGCGGAGCCCGACCGTCGCCGAATAGGGATGGCTGTCGGACTGCAGGATCTCAAGAGCGCTCGCGCTGGCGAGGGGCCGCTCGACGTAGATCATCGTCGTCTCGCGGAACGCCGCGGCCACGTTGAAGTCGTCAGCCAGCGTGGACTGGATTACCTCCTTCTGGACCGCTCCGTAGAGTGACACGTAGATTTCCTGCCGCTCGTCGTCCTGCCGCAGGTTGATGAGCGGGTCCTGCTCGGCGAGTTGTCCAAGCGCCACGCGCAGCCGGTTGGAGTCTGCGGGATCACATGCGACGACGGCGCTCTCGAGCGTCGGCGGGGCGAACTGAAGGCCAGCGTCGTTATCCGCGTGCCCGATTCGATCCCCGATCCGGGCGCCGGCGAGACCCCAGAGCTTGCCGATCTGGCCCGCCCGGACGGCCGGGCGCTGGACTGCGGGCCCTCGCTCGAAGACGGCAACCGCGGTCACCTTGTCATCGTGACCCGGTCCGAACGGGAGCCGATCGCGGACGTGGACGGTTCCGGAAAACATGCGGACATAGGCGATCTTCTCGGCGCTGGTGCCGCGCTCGATCTTGAAGATCGTGGCCGACAAGGGTCCGTATGGGTCTCCGTCAGAGGCCGGCAGCAGCTCGGCAATGCCAGCCGTCAACTCCGCGATCCCTGCTCCGGTGATGGCCGAGCCGAAGAAGACCGGATACACCTGCCCGCGCTTCGTCTGTGCGGTGAGTTCCGCGCGGAGCCGGTCGTAGGAGACCCCAGCCTCGTCTTGCACATACGTGGCCAGCAGTCCGTCGCTGCGCTCGGCCAGCAGCTCAGTCAGGTCGGCCGTGAACTCAGAGTCGCCTTCGCCCGACGCGGCCACGGTGGCACCCTTCGTTCCCGCGCCTATCACGTCAGCCATGGCGAAAGTTGTGACCTTGAGACGGCTGGCGATGTCCCGCAGGACACGGTCGGGGTCTGCTCCGGCCCGGTCAACCTTGTTCACGAAGAGCAGCGCCGGTATCTGGAGGCGCCGGAACGAGCGCATGAGGATCCGGGTCTGCGCCTGCACGCCCTCCACGGCCGAGATGACCAGCACGACTCCGTCGAGAACGTTGAGCACGCGGTCCACCTCGGCGATGAAGTCCGGGTGGCCAGGCGTGTCGATCAAGTTGACGGCAACGTCCCCGATCGGGAAGGACGTCACGGCGGACTTGATCGTGATCCCGCGCTGCCGTTCCAACGGCAGCGAATCGGTCTGGGTGGTACCAGCATCGACCGCGCCGAGCTGGTCAATGACGCCCGAGTCGTAAAGCAGCCGCTCGGTAAGAGTCGTCTTACCCGCGTCTACATGCGCCAGGATCCCCAAGTTGAGCGTTTTCTGCGGCACGCGACACATCCCTTGAACCGGTCAAGAAGGCCATCTCGATGGACATGAACGCCTGGCGCATCTGCCCTCCTTGAGTGATCGTCGCGGTGCTTGCTGACGTGAATCATAGAGGGCGGCAGGCCCGCGCGCCGACTGAGTTATTGAGCCACGGCGCCGAGTCCGCCCCGGCCGACTGACTAGGCCCGCGGCCGCTGGCTAGCCTGCTTTCTCAGCCAGCCTGACACTAAGCGGCGCATCCCAGACCAGCGCGACGCCGTGCGGGGCGTCGAGGAGCCGATGGCCAGGGAAGAGGTCCGCGCAGCTACGCTCTAGCTCCTCCCGGCTGAAGAACCGGTCGGTGACCCGATGGTCCATCCAGTGTCGGTGCGTGAACAGCCGGTAAATCTCCCAGGCAGTCCTCGGGCCGCGCTTGAACAGGTTCGCGGCGAGCCTCA
>JASHOL010000131.1 GCA_030041135.1 Streptosporangiaceae bacterium
TCAGGGCCGGCACCGACGGCACGGCCGGCACGGTCGACACCGCCGGCACGATCGACCCCGCCGGCAGGATCGACACGGCCGGCACGGTCGACCCAGCTGACGCGTTCGACCCGGCTGAGGCGGTCGACCCGGCCGACGCGGCCGACCCGGCCGACGCGGTCGACCCGGGCGAGCTCGGCAGCGCCCGCCGCGGCCGCGAGCAGCCCGTGGCCGAGCGCAGCGGCGGCAGCGGCCTCGGCCTTTCGATCGTCCAGGCCATCGCCAACGCTCACGGCGGCCGGGCCACGCTCGAATCCCGGCCTGGCAAGGGCACAAAGGTGCGGGTATGGCTCCCGGTGAGGGTCGTCTCCTAGGCCAGGCCTCGCCAATCCTGGCTACTCCTCGCCACTCGCGTCCTCCATGGCCGCGTCGGGCAGGTGCTCGAACATGTAATAAACGGCAAGCAGCCCGTACATGCTGAGCGCGGCCACCGGAGTCACGAGTGCTATCAGCGTAGCGGCAACATAGCCAGCGTTTCCCGCCGTGAACCGCACGGTGGCGCTCCGGCGCAGCACCAGGTTCTGGGCGCCCAGCGACTCCCGGTGAGTGGTGACATAAAGCCAGATGGCGCAGTAGCCCACCGATATGGCGATCATGACCAACCCGTAGGTCACCGCCGCTACCTTGCCCGCGGCGCTGTCGTTCAGGTGATCGGCGACCAGTGCGGTCGGGAACGGGATCGCGACGATCCCCAAGAGCAGGAACATGTTCAGCAGGAGCAGCGGCCGGTCCACCCGCGTGATCCGCACAGTCAGGCCGTGATGGTTCACCCACATGATGCCGATGGTCAGGAAGCTCACAAGATAGGCGAGATAGGCCGGCCAGTAACCGGCCAGGCTGCCGGCGGTCAGCGTGTGCGGTGCCCGCGTTCCAGCGGTGTCGCCGGCGATGGGCAAAAGGTTGAAGACCAGCACCGTAATCGCGACCGCGAAGACCCCATCGCTGAAGGATTCCGCCCGCCGCGAGTCCATCTAGGCGGCCCCGGAACCGCCGGATCCTGAGCCGTCGGCGGTGCTAGCCGGAGGGGACGACCCACCGCGACCCCCGGCCGATCCGGAGCCGTCGGTGCTAGCAGGCGGTGATGACCCGTCAGCCACGGCGGCGGCCGCCGGCGCCGCGACCGAACGGGCCAGCAGCTGAGCGACGTCCACGACCTCCAGCGTCTCCTTCGCCTCGCCCGAGCTCTTCTTGGCGGCGACCGCGTCGCCGAGCATCACCAGGCAGTAGGGGCAGCCGGTCGAGATCGTATCCGGGTCGGTGCCGAGCGCCTCGTCGATCCGCTCGGTGTTGATCCGCTTGCCGATCCGCTCCTCCATCCACATCCGTGCGCCGCCCGCGCCGCAACAGAATCCGCGCTCCTTGCACCGATGCATCTCCTGTGCCCGCACGCCAGGAACCTGCTCCATGATCTCGCGCGGCGCGGTGAACACGCGGTTGTGCCGGCCGAGGAAGCACGGGTCGTGGTACGTGATCCTCTCGTTGATCGGGCTGGCCGGTGTGATCCTCCCGTCCGCGACCAGCTGCGCGAGCAGCTGAGTGTGATGGATGACTTCATAGTTGCCGCCGAGCTGCGGGTACTCACGCGAGATCGTGTTGAAGCAGTGCGGGCAGCTCGCCACGATCTTGCGTGCGCCGGCCTCGTTCAGCGTCTCGATGTTCTGCTGGGCGAGCATGCTGTAGACGAACTCGTTGCCCATCCGCCTAGCCGGGTCGCCGGTGCATGACTCGGCCGGCCCGAGCACCGCGAAGTTGACTCCGGCAGTGTGCAACAGCTGCGCGATCGCCTTGGTGGTCTTCTTCGCCCGGTCCTCAAGGGCACCCGCACAGCCCACCCAGAACAGGTACTCGACGTCCGGCCCGATCGCGCCCTCGATGACCGGAACGTCGAAGTCGAGTTCGGTGATCCAGTCGGCCCGCTTGCCCTGGCCCATACCCCACGGATCGCCCTTGTTCTCGAGGTTCTTGAGCATGGTGGCCGCTTCGGTGGGGAACGAAGACTCGACCAGCACCTGGTGGCGCCGCATGCCGGTGATGTGATCGATGTGCTCGATATCTACCGGGCACTCCTCCACGCAGGCGCCGCAGTTCGTGCACGACCACAGCTCATCCGGGTGGATGACGCCGCGGGCCGCTTCGTCGCCCACGATCGGCCGCTCGGCCTCGGCCTTGACGTCATCCGCGAGGGCGGCCCTGGCCTCGTCGGACCCGGCCAGCAGGTACGGCGCCTTGGCGAAGGCGTGATCGCGCAGCTCCAGGATGATCATCTTCGGCGAAAGCGGCTTGCCGGTGACGTACGCCGGGCACTGCGACTGGCACCGGCCGCACTCGGTGCAGGTCGCCAGGTCGAGCATGCCCTTCCAGCTGAGGTCCTCGACCTTGCCGATGCCGAAGACGTCCTCGTCCGGGTCGGCGTCCTCGAAGTCGAGGACTTTGCCGTTCGAGCGCATCGGCTCGAGCGGGCCGAGGCCATTGGGCCTGCGCGCGAACAGCACGTTGACCGGCGCGATCACGATGTGCAGGTGCTTGGAGTAGGTAACGAAGATCAGGAATCCGAGTATGACCGCCAGCTGCAGCAGGATGAACGTCGTCTCAATGCCGTGATTGGCCGCGCCAAGCGGGTGCAGCCAGTGACCGACGAGTTCCGAGGCGAACGCGCCCTTGGGGTAAGGGAAGTCGCCGGTATTGATCTGCGCGCCCCGGTAGATCAGCAGGGTCGCGACCACCAGGAAGATCCCGAGCAGCACCAGCCAGGCCGCGCCGGTATGCGAGCCGGCGAACCTCGACTTGCGGCCCTCGCGACTGGGGTCGGACCGCAGCCGGATGATCGCGAACGTGATGATGCCGACCAGGACCGCGGCCGCGAACAGGTCCTCGAGGAAGCCGATCCAGGCCCAGGTGCCGATCAGCGGGATCGAGAAGTGCCTGCTGAACAGGTCACCGTAGGCCTCGATGATCGTGAGGATGAGCACGATGAAGCCCCAGAACGTGAGCGCGTGCGCCATCCCTGGCACCGACCACTTCAGCAGCTTGCGCTGCCCGATCACCTGGGTGACCTGGGTCTCGGCATCCTGGGCTGGGTGCTCTCGCACTGCCTCGATCCGCTCGGGCGCGGGCTGGCCGGTGCGGCCGAGCCGGTAGAGCCACCAGAGGCGCCGCCCGGCGATCGCGAACGCGACTACCGTCAGGACCAGGCCGATGATGATCCGCAGCGCCAAGGAGACCTCCTGTTACGGCAGTTGGGTGCCAGCGTACGCCGACGTCAGGAACCGAGTATGCCGTGGCCGCGCAGGTGGTCAACACCGACATACAGGACACAGTGCGAAGCGCGGGAGGAATTCGGGGGGTCGTCCCCCGGACGGCTAATGCGAAGCGCGGGGGGATCCGGGGGGTCGTCCCCCCGGACGGCTAATGCGAAGCGCGGGGGGATCCGGGGGGTCGTCCCCCCGGACGAGCACAGGCCGGTGCGCGGCTTGCGGGCCATCTGGTCCGGCGACCGTCGCGATCGCCTAGCCTTAGCCTTGTTTCCTAGGCGCCCGGCTCCCCTGGATCCGGCCCAGGACCTGGTCCAGTGAATGTGGAGAGGACGGCGAGGGTAGGAACGATGCCCAGCCAGCATGCGCTTCCGCTGCCGACCCGCCAGCCGCCGCATCCGGCCAGATAGGCCTGACGTGGACCGCGGACTCTGGCTGGCGCGCGCAGGCTCGGCCGGCGTCCTGACCGCTGCGGGCCTGGTCTCTGCTGGTGTCGCCTTCGCCGCCAAGTCCGCCTGCTGGGCGGGCGGTGCCTGGAATGTCGGAGTCGAGCAGTACCAGGCGCACTGCTACACCGACATCTATCCGCTCTACTTCACCGAAGGCCTGGACACCGCCAAGGTTCCCTACCTGGATCACCACGTCGAGTACCCGGTCGTGATCGGCGCGATCATGGAGGGTGCGGCCTGGGTCGTCAGGTCGATCCCGAACCCCTTCACGCGCGGGGTGGACTACTTTTACGTGACAGTCGGGCTCCTGACTGTCTTCCTGGTCGCCGGGGTGCTCGCGACCGCGTATTGCGCCGGGCCGTCGCGGCGCTGGACGGCACTGCTCGTCGCCTTCTCGCCTGCCCTCATCTTGTCGGCATTCATCAACTGGGACCTCGTCGCCATGGGCCTGATGATGATGTCGCTGGCCGCCTGGGCTAGCCGCCGCACGGTGCTGGCCGGAATCCTGCTCGGGCTGGCAGTTGCCACGAAGTTCTATCCGCTGGTTGTGCTCTGGCCGTTGTTCCTGCTGTGCCTGCGGGCGGGCCGGATGCGAGCGTTCTGGACCACAACGGCCGCGGCAGCGGCGGCGTGGCTGGTCATCAACGTGCCCGTAGCAATCGCCGCGCCGTCAGGCTGGGCGACCTTCTACACGTTCAACAGCAGTCGCGGTGCGGACTGGGGCGGGATCTGGTACTTCTTCCAGTACCTGCGGTGGCCAGTGGTTGGCAGTTATTCCGTCGGAACGCTCAATGCGCTGTCCGCCCTGGTCTTTGCCGTTTGCTGCCTGGCCATCGGCCTGCTGGCGCTCGCGTCCCCGAGCCGCCCGCGGCTGGCCCAGCTGATCTTCCTGACCACGGCTGCGTTCCTGATCAGCAACAAGGTCTGGTCGCCGCAGTACGTGGTCTGGCTGGTGCCGCTGGTGGTGCTGGCCCGGCCCCGGTGGGCTAGTTACGCGATCTGGCAGATCGCCGAGGTGGGGTACTTCTATGCGATCTGGGCGTACCTGATCTTCGTGAGCACCAACATCACGGTGAACGGGGCCATCGGGCCGAGCCTGTATTTCTCCGCGGTCCTGGCCAGGTTCGGCACCGTCTGCCTGCTGTGCGGCCTGGTGGCCTGGGAATGCATGCGCTCCGAGCGCGACATCGTGCGCCGCGGCGATGTCGATGACCCCATGGGCGGCGTACTCGACCGGGCGCGCGACCGGCGAGTTATCCGCCGACCGCTCAGCCCGGCGACCTCATCGGTTCAGTCAGCCCACTGACCAGACAAGAACATCATCGCCAGCACTACCGCCAGCGGAACGCTGATGCAGAGGTAGGCGTATGTGATCCAGGGCCGGCGGTAGCTAAGCGTGGCCAGCGCGACGAATATCGGGAACAGCACGAGCACCGTGCGCGGGCACCCGGTGTACCAGGTCGAGGTGCCGAGCGCGACCGCCGCGAGGCCGCAGTAGACCGCTTCCGGCCAGCGCTGCCAGCAGGCGAAGGCGACCGTGGCCAGGACCATGACGGCCATCGCGCCGAGCTCGAGCTGGAACTCGAAGGCGGTCGTCGCCCCGAAGGCATGCTTGAAAGCCGCCCACCAGGTCGTCTTCAGCGCCTGCACAGGATCGGTCAGGTGCAGGTCCCATCCGGCCTGCATTGCCCTCGGCCAAGCCAGCCAGGTGCCGGTATTGACCTTCAGGTAGATCTCATAGGCCGCCGGGCCTGCGAACGCGCAGCACATCGTCGCGACGGAAGCCAGCCTGGACACTGCGCGTGGTTGCTCCTGGCTGCCGCCTGACCCGGCTGGGTCGACGAGCGCGAACACCACCAGCGCGGGGATGAGGAACAGCGCGTCCGGGCGGACCAGGCCGGACAGGCCAGCCAGCAGCGCTGCGCGCCACCACCGGCCGCGGGCCGCCGCATGCCAGGCCGGGATCGCCAGCGCCAGGAACAGCGCCTCGGTGTAACCGAGCATCAGGAAGAAGGCCGCCGGCGTTGTCAGCAGGTAAAGAACTGCGCGGCGGCCGTTCGCGAGCCGGGCGAGTGACACGACCGCGAAGCAGCCGGCCACCCCCGAGACGACGAGTTCGGACAAGACCCAGTTGCGCAAGATCAGGTGAGCAGCCGCCAGCGTGATCGGGTAACCGGGGAAGAAGCCGATGTTGTTGGCGATCGAGTGCGGGCCGAAGTAACCGTACTGGGCGATGTTCCGCAGGAGCACGGCATCCCAGTGCTCGAACCCTCCCGTCAGTGGCGCGTGGGCCAGTGACGTGCGGAAAGACCAGGCTGCCGCCCAGGCAAGGACAAAGAGTGCAACATGGGCTGCGGCCCACATGCCAAGGGCGGCGCGGTCGTCCGCATCCAGGCCAAGGAACCCCCGTGGCCGCGCCCGGACGTCCCGCGCGCTGTCCTGGCCTTGTGACCGTCGCCCGAGTGACCGGGCTGTGTCCCGTCGATCGGCCGTCTCGCCGGAAGGCTCGGCCGGCCGGGTCCCGGTCCTCTCCTGACGTACAGCCTCCTGACGTACTGATTCTTGGCGCATTGGCACAGGCGACATCGCGGGGACTGCGCCGGTAGCGGCAGCCGACTTCGCCGTGAGTCCGTCGGCTTCCGCCTGCGGCTCGGTGCCGCCCCGGTTCACAAGCCGGGCGGCTCCGTCCGCAGGTGATCCGTCCATCGGCACCGCCGATCCTCCTAATGACAGCCGGGCCCGGTCGCGAAGGTCACCAGCGATGCTTCTCGGGTCGCGCCGCTGCCCGACTTACAGCGCAACGGTAACCCGCCGCCTGAGCGCATCGTGCACCCGTAACCGGTCTTTAACCCGGCGGTAAGTCCCGCGGTCCGCACGGCCGCTGGCGGCCGGCTAGCGCGGGTTGCGCCCGGCCGGATCGGGAAACGACGATCCTGAACGCGCGTGGCGCGGGCCACCTGCCCTGAGCAGGCGACGCGGGACCACTCGCCCGATTTACACCATAACAGTAGAAACGCCGTCACGGCCAGCAGGCGCTGGCAGCCGGCCTGCTTGCGTTGACGCAGGTCAGCCCCATGCTGCCGTCTCGGAATAAAAGTTGAGCCTCCTACGCTCAACTCATTTGCCAGCTCATCCCGAGCATGGCAGACTTGAGCCGTCAGGGCTCAACATTCAGCATTACGATCAACCCAAGGACTGGACACATGGCACGTGCGGTAGGCATCGACCTAGGGACGACTAACTCGGTCGTCGCTGTCCTCGAGGGCGGGGAGCCCTCGGTCATAGCCAATGCCGAAGGATCGCGGACCACGCCGTCCGTGGTGGCCTTCGCCAAGAACGGCGAGGTACTCGTTGGCGAAGTCGCGAAGCGGCAGGCTGTAACCAACGTTGACCGGACGATCCGATCGGTCAAGCGCCAGATGGGGACCGACTGGACGGTGACCATCGACGGCAAGAGGTTCACGGCGCAGCAGATCAGCGCCTTCATCCTGCAGAAGCTAAAGCGAGACGCGGAGGCCTACCTCGGTGAGACGATCACCGACGCGGTTATTACCGTGCCCGCCTACTTCAGCGACGCGCAGCGGCAGGCGACCAAGGAGGCCGGCCAGATCGCAGGGATGAACGTCCTGCGGATCATCAACGAGCCGACGTCAGCGGCACTGGCGTACCACCTGGAGAAGGAGGGCGAGGCCACGATCCTCGTCTTCGACCTGGGCGGCGGCACCTTCGACGTCTCCCTGCTCGAGGTGGGCGAGGGCGTCGTCGAGGTCAAGGCCACAAGCGGCGACAACCACCTGGGCGGCGACGACTGGGACCAGCGGATCGTCGACTGGCTCGTGAAGGACTTCAAGAACAGCTACGGCGTCGACCTGTCCAAGGACAAGATGGCGTTGCAGCGCCTCCGTGAGACCGCGGAGAAGGCGAAGATCGAGCTGTCCAGCTCGACCGAGTCGCAGATCAACCTTCCCTACATCACCCACTCCGAGCAGGGCCCGCTGCACCTGGACACCAAGCTCACCAGGGCCGAGTTCCAGAAGATGACCTCTGACCTGCTTGACCGGTGCAAGTCGCCGTTCCAGCAGGTGATCAAGGACTCGGGTATCTCGCTCAGCAACATCAAGCATGTCGTGCTGGTCGGCGGGTCCACCCGCATGCCGGCGGTCGTTGACCTGGTGAAGGACCTGACCGGCGGCAAGGAGCCGAACAAGGGCGTGAACCCGGACGAGGTTGTCGCCGTCGGCGCCTGCCTGCAGGCTGGCGTGCTGAAGGGCGAGGTCAAGGATGTCCTGCTGCTCGACGTGACCCCGCTGTCGCTGGGCATCGAGACCAAGGGTGGCATCTTCACCAAGCTCATCGAGCGGAACACCACCATCCCGACCAAGAGGTCAGAGATCTTCACCACCGCCGATGACAACCAGCCGTCGGTGCAGATCCAGGTGTTCCAGGGTGAGCGCGAGATCGCGGCCTACAACAAGAAGCTCGGCATGTTCGAGCTGGCCGGCCTGGCGCCCGCACCACGCGGCATTCCGCAGATCGAGGTCACCTTCGACATCGACGCGAACGGCATCGTGAACGTCTCGGCGAAGGACCTGGGCACCGGCAAGCAGCAGTCCGTGACGATCTCGGGCGGTTCCGCGCTGGCCAAGGAAGACATCGAGCGGATGATGGCCGATGCGGAGAAGTACGCCGAGGAGGACCGGCAGCGCCGCGAGGAGGCCGAGGTCCGCAACCGCGGCGAGTCGCTGGCTTACACGACGGAGAAGTTCCTGTCCGAGAACTCCGACAAGGTCCCAGAGGACGTCAAGTCCGAGGTCGAGCAGGCCATCGCGGACCTGAAGAAGGCGCTCGAGGGCACCGACAATGAGGCGATCAAGACCGCTAGCGAGCACGCGGCGCAGGTGAGCCAGAAGATGGGCACCGCGATCTACGCGCAGGCGCAGGCCGCGAGCGAGCAGGCAGGCCAGCCGGCCGATGAGGCCGGCGATGGTCAGGACGATGACGTCGTCGAGGCCGAGATTGTGGACGAGGACAAGTCGGCCGATCAGGAGGGCGGCGCGGCCTGATGAGTCCCAGAGAGAACCAGGAGCAGGGCCCGGTCATCCGCGATCGCAGGCGGATTGACCCGGCTACTGGCCAGGTACGCGAGTCCAGAGCACCCGGCCCGCAAGGAAGCCAGCAGGGAACCGGCGCACCCGGCCCGCAGCGCGGGTCGGGTCCGGGCCCGGCCGGCGGCGGGCAGCCCCGGCCGGGCAGGCACTCGGTATCCAGGCCCGGTGGGCCTGGTGCCGGGGTGCCATCGGCTGGTGCGGCCGGAGGCGGGCCAGGGCCGGCCGGCGGACCGCCCACGAACGGAGCTGACACCGGCACCGCCGACACCGGTCGCGCGGGCAACGGCGACGCCGAGGCGAGGACCAATCAGGCCATCGCGATGCTCGCGGAGCGGACCGCCGACTTGCAGCGGCTGCAGGCTGAGTACGCCAACTACCGCAAGCGGGTCGAGCGGGACAGGATCGCCGTCCGCGAGCAGGCGCTGGCAAACGTGCTCAACGAACTGCTGCCCGTGCTCGATGACATCGGACGGGCACGTGAGCACGGCGAGTTGTCCGGCGGATTCAAGTCCGTCGCGGAGTCGCTTGAATCGATCGTGGCGAAGCTGGGCCTGACCTCGTATGGGGAGAACGGCGACGTGTTCGACCCGACGCTGCACGAAGCGCTCATGCACGAGTACTCCGACGAGGTGACCGAGCCGACCTGCGTGCGCATTCTGCAGCCCGGTTACCGGGTCGGCGACCGGATTATCCGCCCCGCCAGGGTAGCGGTGGCGGAGCCCACCGGAGAGATCGTCCTGCCACCGGAGACGGGGCAAGGACAGACAGGCGCGGCGCAGCCAGAGCCGTCGGCCGACCTCGCTGATGAGGTCGGCGACGACGGGGACGGCAGTTAACAGCTCAAAAGAGAGGCCCGTTGAGCACCAAGGATTTCCTCGAGAAGGATTACTACAAGACCCTTGGGGTGTCTAAGGGCGCGTCCGCCGACGAGATCAAGAAGTCGTACCGGAAACTCGCCCGCAAGTACCACCCAGACGCGAACGAGGGCGACGCCAAGGCAGAGGCACGGTTCAAGGAGATATCCGAGGCCTATACCGTCCTGTCTGACGAGAAGCGCCGCAAGGAGTACGACGAGGCGCGGTCGCTGTTCGGCAGTGGCGGGCCGCGCATGGGCGGCTCGACCAGTTCCGGCGGATACGGCGGCTTCGATCTCGGTGACCTGTTCGGCAGCGGCTCTGGCACCGCCGGTGGCCGGCTTGGCGACCTGCTCGGCGGCGTGTTCGGCCGGGGCGGGGGTACCACCACCCAGCAGGCCCGGCCGCGGCGCGGTGCCGACGTGGAAACCGAGACGTCGCTGTCGTTCGGCGACGCGATCGATGGCGTGACGGTCTCGCTGCGGCTGACTGGCGAGGGACCGTGCAAGGCATGCATGGGCACCGGCGCCAAGGCGGGAACGGTGCCCAAGGTCTGCCCGACCTGTGAGGGCACAGGGACGGGTAGCCGCAACCTCGGCAGCTTCGGCTTCTCCGAGCCGTGCAAGACCTGCCGCGGCCGTGGGCTGGTAGTCGATGACCCGTGCCCGACCTGCTCGGGCAGCGGACGCGCGATGAGCACTCGCACGATCCAGGCCAGGATCCCGGCCGGCGTTGCCGACGGCCAGCGGATAAAGATCCCTGGCAAGGGCGCGCCCGGTGAGCGCGGCGGGCCAGCCGGCGACCTGTACGTGCGCGTTCACGTCGAACCGCACAAGGTCTTCGGGCGGTCGGGCCACAACCTGACCCTGACCGTGCCGCTGGCCTTCACCGAGGCAACCCTCGGCGGCGAGATCAAGGTGCCGACGCATCATGGCATGCCCGTGAGCCTGCGGATTCCCGCGGGCACGCCGAGCGGCCGTACATTCCGGGTCCGCGGCAAGGGCGTCAGGCGGAAGGACGGCACCAGCGGCGACCTGCTGGTCACCGTCGACGTTCAGGTGCCTACCGACCTCAGCGCCAAGGCCAAGTCAGCACTCGAGGAGTTCAGAGATGCGACCGCGGGCCCGGACCCGCGTGGTGACCTGCTGCGCCAGGCCAGCGCGTAATTGGCTCGCCGCCGAAAGGAGATGACATGACAAGCGAGTTTGAGCTGACGGATGACACGCCGGTCTACGTCATCTCCGTGGCCGCCCAGCTATCAGGGCTGCATCCCCAGACGCTGCGCGCCTATGACCGCCTCGGCCTGGTCTCGCCGGGCCGGGCGGCCGGGCGCGGACGGCGCTACTCGCTGCGCGACATCCTGATCCTGCGCGAGGTGCAGCGCCTGTCCCAGGAAGACGGAATCAACCTGTCCGGGATCAAGCGGATCCTGGAACTCGAGCTCGCCGAGCAGCGCAGTCGGCTGCGCCTGGCCGAGTTGCACGCGGAGATAAGCCAGCTTCGGGCCGAGCTGGAATCCACCAGGGCGGTAGCCGCCAGGCTGGCCACGCTGCTGCGCAGTCGGGGCGAAGGCGGCGCCCTGGTGCCGGTCCGCGATACCGGCGCCGGACGCTCGTCGCCGCAGGCCGGCCAGGTGGCCGAAACCTCGCTGGCACCGCCGGCGGCAACCGGGTCGGCCAGCCCGCGACACCGGCCAGCCGACGGGCAGCCCGCCGCGGCGGCCTCGGACAAGGCCTGACCGGTGCCACCGCCGGCCGACGGCCCCGAGCTTGGCGGGGCACGCCTCGTTCCCTTATATGCCTGATCTCCGGGAGAAAACGGAATGGATGAGAAGCTGACCAGGAAGAGCCAGGAGGCTCTGTCCGAGGCGGTGAAGAGCGCCGCTGCCGCAGGCAACCCGAATGTGGACGGGCTGCATCTGCTGGCCGCGCTGCTTGAGCAGGAGGGCGGCACCGCCGCTCCGCTGCTTCGTGCTGTCGGCAGCGACCCAGATGCGATGCTGCAGTCGGTCAGGCAGGAACTGGCCAGGCTGCCGCGGGCGGCGGGAGCGACCGTCAGCGCGCCAGAGACTTCGCGCCCGTTGCTGGCCGCGCTCGCGACCGCGGGCAAGCGGGCCAAGGAAATGCAGGACGAGTATGTCTCGACCGAGCACCTGCTCGTCGGCCTGGCGGCCGACGGCGGCCGGGCTGCGGCGCTGCTCAAGGAGGCCGGTGCCGGCCCGCAGCAGCTTGTCGATGCCTTCGAGCAAGTCCGCGGTTCCGCGCGGGTCACCTCGCAGGATCCTGAGGGGACCTACCAGGCGCTGGAGAAGTACAGCGTCGACCTGACCCGAAGTGCCCGCGAGGGAAGGCTGGACCCGGTGATCGGCCGGGACGCCGAGATCCGCCGGGTCATCCAGGTACTCTCCCGTCGCACCAAGAACAACCCGGTGCTGATCGGCGAGCCCGGCGTCGGCAAGACCGCCGTTGTCGAGGGCCTGGCCCAGCGCATCGTCGCGGGCGACGTGCCCGAGTCGCTGCGGAATAAGCGTGTCGTCGCGCTTGACCTTGGCGCGATGGTGGCTGGCGCCAAGTACCGGGGTGAGTTCGAGGAACGTCTGAAGGCCGTGCTGAATGAGATCCGCAAGAGCGAAGGCCAGGTCATCACGTTCATCGACGAGCTGCACACGGTCGTGGGCGCAGGGGCGGCCGAGGGCGCGATGGACGCGGGCAACATGCTCAAGCCGATGCTGGCCAGGGGCGAGCTGCGCATGGTCGGCGCGACCACGCTTGATGAGTACCGGCAGCGGATCGAGAAGGACGCGGCACTGGAGCGGAGGTTCCAGCAGGTCCTCATCGGCGAGCCGTCGGTCGAGGACACGATCGCGATCCTGCGCGGGCTGAAGGGCAGGTACGAGGCGCATCACCAGGTCCAGATCTCCGACGCTGCCCTGGTAGCCGCGGCCATGCTCTCCGACCGGTACATCACCGCGAGGTTCCTGCCGGACAAGGCGATCGACCTGGTCGATGAGGCGGCATCGCGGCTGCGGATGGAGATCGACTCGCGCCCGGTCGAGATCGACGAGCTGCAGCGCGCCGTGGACCGGATGAAGATGGAAGAGATGGCCCTGGCCAGGGAGAACGACGCCGCCAGCCGGGAACGGCTTGAGCGGCTGCGGGCTGACCTGGCCGATCGCCAGGAGCAGCTCACCGGGCTGGTCGCGCGGTGGGAGCGGGAGAAGGCCGGCCTGAACAAGGTCGGCGAGCTGAAGAAGCAGCTAGACGACCTGCGCGGCCAGGCCGAGCGGGCCCAGCGTGACGCCGACTTCGAGACGGCCTCCCGGCTCATGTACGGGGAGATCCCCGCGCTCGAGCGCGAGATCGATGCGGCGTCAGCCGCGGCCGCAAGCGAGGAGGAGCAAGCCACTTCGCCGGGGAGCGGCGCAGCCGGACCGGACGGCACTGCCGCAGCCGACGGCACTGCGGTATCCGACGGCACTGCGGGGCGTAAGCCCGGCGTGCCGGCGGCCAGCCCGATGGTCAAGGAAGAGGTCGGCCCCGATGACGTCGCCGACGTCGTCTCCTCATGGACGGGCATCCCCGCGGGGCGGCTGCTTGAGGGCGAGACCGGCAAGCTGCTGCGGATGGAAGAGGAACTTGGAAACCGGATCATCGGCCAGGCGACGGCCGTGCAGGCAGTGTCTGACTCGGTACGCAGGTCCAGGGCCGGCATCGCCGATCCTGACCGGCCATCGGGCTCGTTCCTGTTCCTCGGACCCACTGGAGTCGGCAAGACCGAGCTGGCCAAGGCGCTGGCCGAGTTCCTGTTCGACGACGAGCGGGCGATGATCAGGATCGACATGAGCGAGTACTCCGAGCGCCACTCGGTCGCCCGGCTGGTCGGGGCGCCGCCCGGTTACGTCGGCTACGACGAGGGCGGCCAGCTGACCGAGGCCGTGCGGCGCCGGCCCTATTGCGTCGTGCTGCTCGACGAGGTCGAGAAGGCCCACTCGGAAGTCTTCAATATCCTCCTCCAGGTGCTCGACGACGGCAGGCTGACCGATGGCCAGGGCCGGACGGTCGACTTCAGGAACACGATCCTGATCATGACCTCGAATCTCGGCTCCCAGTTCATCGCGGACCCGACGCTGGAGGAGAGCGACAAGCGGGAGAAGGTCATGGCCGTCGTCCGCGCCACGTTCAAGCCGGAGTTCCTCAACCGGCTGGACGAAGTGATCATCTTCGACGCGCTGACCACGGCGGAACTCACCGAGATCGTCGATCTGCAGGTGAGGAGGCTCGGGTCGCGGCTAGCCGAACGACGGCTGACCCTGTCGGTAACGCCCGAGGCCAAGGAGTGGCTCGCGCTCACCGGATTCGACCCGGTCTACGGGGCGCGCCCGCTGCGGCGCCTGATCCAGTCCTCGATCGGGGACAAGCTGGCCCGCGCGCTGCTGGCCGGCGGCATCACCGACGGCGACACCGTCGTCGTGGACCTGGATGAGGCATCGGACTCGCTGACGGTGACCGCGCAGCGTCCGGAGCGGGTGGCGGCACGGCAATCCTGAGCGCGGGCCGCTTTCCTGGCTAGCGCTCGTCGAGCAGCTGATCGTAGTCGTCTTCCGGCAGCCCGAGGTCGTTGCGGATGCGGTAGCGCAGGCTGAGCAGCAGCCGCAACTCCGATTTGTCCCCGGCGCCCTTGGGCTGCCCCTGCCGGCCCTGGGCCAGGCACAGCCTGACACCGGCGGTGGCCCATTCGAGGGCCGAGACGAGATCGGAACGCTCAACGAGCAGTTCTGCGACCATGTCGCAGATCCGCGGGTCGGTCGGTCCCTCGGCCTTCAGGCTGCTGATGATGGCCTGCGCCTCGGCGTCCTTGCCCAGTAGGAACAGGGCTCGGGCGAGCGGCACTCGCGGTTCCACGAACACCGGCCCGCCTTCAGCCATCGCGCGCCGGAAGCCGGCCACGGCCTCGGCTGGATCATCCGCCAGCATCCACTGCTCCGCCGCCCGGAGGAACGCCTCGGCGCGGGGCATCCCGGCCGTCTCGGCGCCGGTAGCCGCGAGCAGGCTCATCTGGCGCGCCGCCGAGGCGTGATCACCGCTGGCTGCTGCGTCAAATTCGATGGAGTCGAATTCATCCCTGCTCAATACGGCCACGTGCCTACCGTACCTAGCAGTAGTTGATGAGATCGCCATTCCCCGCGCGGAGTAATGGCTTCGTGATCAGTAATGCGAGCCGAAACTGAGAATCAGTTAAGTGCACAATTTGTCAGTGCCGCGAGCGCTCGAGGGCATCCCAGAATCCGCGCCTGAGCGCGTGCCTGACCTCGTCATGCAGCAGCGAGTCGATGGGCAGAGTCGAGCCCTGCAGCAGCCTCGCTTCTAGATCGGACGGCATCCGGGGCTTGCGGGCCAGCACCGCCTCCAGCCAGAGCGCCGGAGCATCCCTGGCCACTGCTTCCCCGAAGCCGAACCCCTCGGCATGCGCAGACTGCACCGCGTCGCCAATCGACATGGCGACCGGCGGAAGAGGCTGCGGTGCTTGCATCGACTGCTGCGGCCCGCTGTAGGGAGACTCGGTGTATCCCTGGCCTGGCAGTGGCGCGCCGAACTGGGCCGGCTGACCCCCGTACGGGCCGTTCCTGTCGGGCGGCGGGTAGGGCAGGCCGTTGGCTGCGGGAACGTGGCGCTGGGGCGCGAGGCCGCGCTGCGGATCGAGCGGAGCGAGAGCGCCTTGCTGGCCGCCCGGTGCCGACGGCAGGGCGGGGCCTCCGTTCGGCCCACCCGGCCCGCCCAGTCCGCCCGGTCCGCCGGGCTCGCCCGGCAGCGGCCCGGGGCCCTGGCCACGCCGGTGTCCCTGGGGCGGTCCTGACGGAACGCCAAGATTCTGCATTCCCGGTCCCGATGCGCCGGGGTGCTGGCCGACCTGCATCGGCGATCCTGGCGGCATACCGTGAGCGCTAGCGCCGTGCTGCCCCGCGGCCTGGCCGGGCAGCCCCTGATCCGGTGATCCGCTCTGACTGGACATGCCGCGCGGCATCCCCGGCCCTGGCGGCATCTGCGCGGCTGGCTGCATGCCCTGGCCCTGCTGACCATGGCCCGGCAGGCCATTTGGCGTCCCCTGCTGGCCAGGCAGGCCCGGCTCAAGGCCAGGGCCTAGTTGCATCCCGCCCTGGGAGCCCGCCCGATGACTAGCGGCGCCGATCTGACCGTTTGCCTGCTGGCCGCCCGACTGGCCATAACCACGGTGCGGCAAGCCATTTTGCTGGGATGGCGCGCCGCCGAACCCGTTGGGCATCCCGTCTTGGGGCAGGCCATTCGGCTGCGGTGCGGCGCCTGGCAGCAGTCCATGCGGCCCTGAGCCACCCTGCTGCGGACCGGCTACTGGTTCGAGGCCGGGCTGACCGGCCGTTCCGCTCGAAGGCCTCGCCTGGCTGTTGCCAACCTGAACCGGTTCGGTGAAGCCATTCTGCCCGTATCCCTGCTGGCCTGATGCCGGGCCCGCAGCGGACGCCAGACCCCGGCCCGAGTCCTGGCTCTGGTACTGCGCCATCAGCCGCGGCTGGTCTTCCTGCCTGCGGTGGCCCGGTCCCTGGCCGAGACCCTCTGACTGCCCGGCCGAGCCGACGCTGCCGGCGTACCGGCTAGCATCCTGAGCCGACAGGCCAGCCTGCTGGTCGCGGCCGGTTGCAGCGAGCTGGCCCTGGCTGACTTGCTCGTACTCGGGCGCCACCGGCGAGGGATACAGCTGAGGAGTCGGCGCGGCTATGGCCGACTGCGGGCTCGCCCCGGCAAGCTGGCCGCCGGACGAAGCCATGCCGACCGCCAGTTCCCGGTACCCGCCTGAGGTCAGCTGCGCGTCCCGGCCGTCGGGCTCGGCGCCGGGAATGAGGTCCACGTACGGGCGGAGATGGCCGGAAGCCATGTCAATGATGTCGTCGCACTCCTGGCGGAGTGAGCGCGAGACGGCCCAGTTACTGTCGGCGCTGACGTGGAGCAGCACGACCCGGATCCCGAGGTCCTGGATCTCCGCGATCACCGGCCCGAGGTCCTCCTCGGCACTGACAATGACCGCATCGCTGACCGCGCGGTTCCTCGCCAGCGCGGAGAGATCCCTGCGGATCTCGGCCTCGACGCCCTCCCTGCGGCTGGGTCGCAGCTTGCTAAGCCGCAGCTTCACGCCCGGCACGTCCGCCAGGGTGTCGTGCTCGGCGGCGCGGCCGCCGTCAGCCGCGGTGTCGTACCAGTAGCAGCGGAGCAACGGCAGGCCGGTACGATCTCTCGACAGCCCGCCAAGCAGCTTGAGGAGGCCGGCGTAGTCCCAGGACACCGAGTCTCGATTGCGAGTGCCGTGGACGGCCAGTGCGCCTTCGGCCAGCACATAGCCTGCGTCCACGAACAGCGCGCAGCGATCCAACGCGACACCGTCCCTTCCCTTGCGCGTGACGTTACCAGCGCATGGCGGCAGCCGTGACACATAGCGCGGATCGCGGACGTATCAACCGGGCAAGGTCCGTACCAGCTATTCCTGCATTTCGCTATTTTCAGGTAGCCGAGCTCTTCGTCGTTCACCCGCGGCCAGGTCAGACCGCCGCCAGCCAGCAGAAGTTACCAGGGCGAGGCTGATGCTCGGGCCGGGCAAGACCGCGGGTAGGCTCGGCTGCCGTGGCTGACCGAGACGATCTGCTAGCGATGATCAAGGAACTAGCCGTCGTGCACGGGCCGGTTACCCTCGCCTCCGGCGAGCAGGCCAACTGGTACATCGACCTCCGCCGAGTCCTGCTGGACGGCCGCATCGCACCGCTGGCCGGCCGGGTCATGCTTGACACGACGGCTGACTTGCCCTATGAGGCCGTCGGCGGGCTCACCCTGGGAGCCGATCCCGTCGCCGCCGCGATGATGCACGCAGCCGCCGCACGCGGACGCAGACTTGACGCGTTCGTGGTGCGGAAATCCGAGAAGGCGCACGGGATGCAGCGCCGGATCGAGGGTCCCGACGTAGCCGGCCGGCGCGTCCTGGCGGTCGAGGACACCTCGACGACCGGCAACTCGGTCCTGACGGCAGTAGATGCACTGCAGGAGGCTGGCGCCCGCGTCGTCGGCGTGGCCACCGTTGTCGATCGGGGCGCCCGCTACCGGATCGCCGAGCGTGGCCTGCCATACCTGCCCGCCTTCGAGTTGGCCGATCTCGACCTGCAGTAAGACCTCGCGCCGGCCCCGGAGCCCGGCAGCGCCGTCTGGCGGCGGGAGCGGCGGAGCCCACCGCCTCAACGCCCGCGGCAGGTATGCCCGCGCCGTCATCTGCGCCCTTTTACCAGCAGCACAAGCACGGGTCTGGCGTCAGGGCAGGCGACCGGGCGCGGTGTCGCAAGTAGCGGATACGCGAGTATCTGTTTGCCGCAGCGGCGAGTCCCCTGGTTCTTGAGATTGACGCAGTTGGCGTGCCCGCCATCTGTTCCTGCGCCCGCTGCTGGCGCCAGGCCCGTGCCAGTCAGCCGTGCGAAAGCCCGTTCAGCGCCAGCGCTCCCAGCGCCAGCAGCGCCAGCACGGCGGCGGTGACCAGGATGACGGCCACGTAGCGGCGGCGATCGGCGGGATCGGCATCGTGGCGTCCCATGATTCGAGCGTAGGGCCCGCGGTTATGCCCAGCTGGCCAATGCCGGCAACTAACCCGGCCGGCTTGGGCCGGCCTGCGGGTTCAGAGATACTTGGCACTGACTGACGAGGAGAGGAACTCACGCCATGCCGATCGCGACGCCTGAGATCTACGCCCAGATGCTTGACCGGGCCAAGGAGCAGGGTTTCGCCTACCCGGCCATCAACGTGACGTCGAGCCAGACCCTGAATGCCGCCCTCCGTGGCTTCGCCGAGGCTGAGAGTGACGGCATCGTCCAGATATCCACCGGAGGCGCCGAGTACCTATCTGGCGCCGCGGTCAAGGACATGGTGACAGGGGCGGTGGCGCTGGCGCACTTCGCCCGGACGGTCGCCGGCAAGTATCCGATGCACGTCGCGCTGCATACCGATCACTGCCCGAAGGACAAGCTAGACACCTACATGCGCCCGCTGGCGCAGATCTCGGTTGAGCGCGTCGCGCGCGGCGAGGAGCCGCTGTTCCAGTCCCATATGTGGGACGGCTCGGCGGTGCCGCTGGCCGAAAACCTCCAGATCGCCAGCGAGCTGCTCGATCTCTGTGCGCGAGGGCACATCGTGATGGAACTCGAGATCGGCGTGGTCGGCGGTGAGGAAGACGGCATCGTCGGCGAGGTCAACGAGAAGCTCTACAGCACGCCTGAGGATGCGCTGGCGACCGCCGAGACCCTCGGCCTGGGCGAACGCGGCCGGTATCTCCTGGCCGCGACGTTCGGAAACGTCCACGGGGTGTACAAGCCGGGCCACGTCAAGCTGCGTCCGGCCATCCTGAAGGAGATCCAGGATGCGGTCGGTGCCAAGTACGGCCAGGACAAGCCGTTCGACCTTGTGTTCCACGGCGGTTCCGGCTCGGCGCTCGAGGAAATCCGCGAAGCAATCGGTTACGGCGTCGTCAAGATGAACGTTGACACCGACACCCAGTACGCCTTCACCCGGCCGGTTGCCGGACACATGTTCACGAACTACGACGGCGTGCTCAAGGTAGACGGCGACGTCGGCAGCAAGAAGGCCTACGATCCGCGTACCTGGGGCAAGGCGGCCGAGGAGTCCATGGCAGCGAGGGTCGTTGAGGCATGCCAGGACCTGCTGTCGGCAGGCAAGAAGCTGAGCTGAGGCTGTCGGTAACTGGAGGACCGGAGTCTCCTTGAACCGGCTGCGGGTGCGTCGCCGAGGGTCGCGCAGCGAGCCAGGGTGCTGCACGGAGTAGACGTTGGTTACGCCCGCTGCGGGCGACCCGATACGGCTTCAGCCGAGTGCCGACAGCGCGGCGAACTGATCATCCGTCAGCTCGACCTGGGCTGCCCCAACGTTCTCCTCGAGATGCCTCACCGAGCCGGTGCCGGGGATCGGCAGCATCACGGGCGAGCGTCGCAGCAGCCACGCCAGCGCGACCTGACCGGGAGAATCGCCAGTCTCATTGGCAATGTCCGCGACCGGGCCCTCCGGCTCAGCCAGCCGCCCGACGGCGATCGGATTCCACGGCATGAACCCGAGACCTTCGCGCTCGCAATAGTCGAGCACGTCCTCCGACTTACGGTCCACCAGATTGAACTGGTTCTGCACCGAGACGACCGGGGCCGTGAGGCGCGCTTCGGTGATCTCATCCACGCTGACCTCGGACAGCCCGATCCTGGCGATCTTGCCCTCGATCCGCAGGGTGTCGAGCTCGCCCAGCTGGTCCGCCGTCGGTACCTTGGGGTCGATCCGGTGCAGCTGATACAGGTCGATCGTCTCGACCCGCAGTCGGCGCAGGCTCATTTCCACGCACTGCCGCAGGTATGCGGGCAGGCCGACCGGATACCACTTGCCTGGACCAGGCCTGGCGAAGCCACCCTTCGTGGCGACAGTGACTCCGTCGTACGGATAGAGGGCCTCGGCGATCAGGTCCTCGCTCACGTACGGCCCGTACGCGTCGGCCGTGTCAATGAGGTCGACGCCGAGCGCTACGGCTCGCCGGAGCACCCTGATCGCCTCGCCCCTATCCGGCGGGTCGCCCCAGATTCCCGGCCCGGTGATCCGCATGGCACCGAAGCCGAGGCGGATTACGGGCAGGTCGCCGCCGAGCAGGAAGGCGCCGCTAGCCTCCGCGGGACGCTCGATGTCTGCCATACGGTCAACTTACCCGGGCGACGCGACGGCCCTCCCGGCCGGCACGGCAGGATGGCAGCATGATGCGAGACAATCTGCTGGGCGGGCCGCCAGAAACCTATCTTCCGGCAAACGACGAGGCTGCGGCCGCCCTGGCCGCCGCGGACGACCCGGCCACGGTCGCCGCCCGCTTCCCCGCCTACTGCGCCGCCTGGGCGGCGCTGGCCGAGCGCGCGCTGGCCAGAGGTGACGCGGTCAGCGCCTACGCGTTCGCGCGCACCGGCTATCACCGGGGCCTCGACCAGTTGCGCCGGGCAGGCTGGCGCGGACAGGGCCCGATCCCATGGGAGCACGAGCCGAACCGCGGTTTCCTGCGGTCGCTGCACCTGCTCGGCCAGGCCGCGGCGGCGATCGGGGAGGAGGACGAAGCTGCCCGCTGCCGTGAGTTCCTGGCCGACAGCAGCCCGGCGGCCGTGGCGGCCCTCGCCGGGAACTCATGAAGCTCACGATCTCGCCCGGAACTGACATCGTGTAAGTTGTCTACAGTTTCGCGCCCGATTTCGCCGTATATGGACACGAGAACTTACACGAAGCGCGAGAACTTACACGATCTCGCGGTCGGTTGACTCGGCGTGGGGCTTAGACGGCGTCCACAGTGAGGAGCGGGGCGACCAGGGGGCGTGGCGAGAGGCTAGCGAGCAGCCCGGCGGCCGTGGCGGCCCTCACCGGGAACTGACCGAGACGCGGCGCCGAGGCCCGCCGCCGGAGCGAACACTCTCGTTGGCCTGTTCACTGTCCGGTACCATCTGATTGCAAGAGCCCCTTGCCGCACCTGCGAGCCTGCAACGATGTCGGCGGGGCCTTCACTTTGTTACGGGAAGGACCTGTGACATGCCCGCCATCGTTATCGTCGGCGCGCAGTGGGGCGATGAAGGCAAGGGCAAGGCGACTGACCTGCTCGGCGACCGGGTTGACTACGTGGTCAGGTATCAGGGCGGCAACAACGCCGGTCATACCGTCGTAATTGGCGACGAAAGCTACGCCCTGCACATGCTGCCGTCCGGCGTCCTCTCCGACAATGCCACCGCCGTCATCGGCAACGGAGTAGTCGTAAATCCGGATGTGCTGCTTGCGGAGATTGACGGCCTCATTGAGCGCGGGGCCTGGCGTGACCGCCTGCTGATCTCGGCCGACGCGCACCTCATCATGCCGCATCACGTCGCTCTCGATAAGGTCACCGAGCGTTACCTGGGGCAGGCCAGGATTGGCACGACCGGTCGCGGAATCGGGCCGGCCTACAGCGACAAGGCCTCACGGGTCGGCATCAGGGTCCAGGACCTGTTCGACCCTGGCATTCTCGGCCAGAAGCTGGAACTGGTGTTGCGGGAGAAAAACCAGGTCCTCACCAAGGTATACAACCGGCGCGGCATCGACGCCGAGGCCGTCACCGAGCAGTACCTGGGCTACGCCCAGCGGCTGGAGCGGTATGTCGCCGACACCGGCCTGGTGCTTAACAAAGCCCTCGACCAGAGCAAGGTGGTCTTGCTTGAGGGAGCACAGGCCACGTTGCTAGACGTGGATCACGGCACTTACCCGTTCGTGACGTCTTCCTCGCCGACGGCCGGCGGCGCGTGCGCTGGATCTGGCATCGGCCCGACCCGAATTACCAGGGTGATCGGCATTCTGAAGGCGTACACGACCAGGGTCGGAGCTGGCCCGTTCCCAACTGAGCTGCATGACGACCAGGGCGAGTGGCTACGCGAGACCGGCGGTGAGTATGGCGTCACGACCGGCCGGCCGCGGCGGACAGGCTGGTTCGATGCAGTTATCGCCAGGTATGCCAAGCGAGTCAACGGGGTCACCGACTTCTTTCTGACCAAGCTGGACGTGCTGTCCGGGCTGGACAGAGTTCCGGTCTGCGTCGGCTACGACGTGCACGGCAAGCGGTACGACGAGATCCCGATGACTCAGACCGACTTCCATCACGCCATCCCGGTGTTCGAGTACCTCGATGGCTGGCGGGAGGACATCTCGGCGGCCAGGGAGTTCGCTGACCTGCCGAAGAACGCCCAGTCATACGTGCGGGCGCTCGAAGACATGGCCGGAGCACCCTTCTGGGCGATTGGCGTCGGTCCGCGCCGGGATCAGGCCGTGCAGCTGCGCGAGGTGCTGTAGGCGGGGCTGGCTAACGGGCGGGCGGCAGGTAGCCGATCTTCACCTCGCCGGTGCCGACCGCGACGATCAGCACCCGGCCCGAGCTGGGCGTCGCTCAGACCGTGAGCAATCTGGAGAACGCCGGGCCCGTAGGAGCCAGCTAGCCGGTACCTGGCCCCTCCGGGCAGCATGATGGCGGCGGCGGTGGCGAGAGCCACCAGGACCCAGACCCACCGTCGACGTGGCCGTGGCCCGGTCGCGACGGTCGTCATCCAATATCCAGGAACCGGAGCACGGCCAGCACCCGGCGGTGATCACCCTCATCCGGGTGCAGGTCCAGCTTGGTGAAGATGCTGTTGATGTGCTTGGCCACCGCGCTGTCTGTGATCACTAGGGCCTGGCCGATCGCGGCGTTGGAGCGGCCCTCCGCCACTAGCCTGAGGACGTCCTGCTCGCGCGGGGTCAGCCGATCCATCGGATCATTGCGCCGCCGGAGCAGAAGCTGCGAGACCACCTCGGGGTCGAGCGCGGTACCGCCTTCGGCTACCTGCCGGAGCGCCGCGACGAAGTCCCCCACATCGGCGACCCGGTCTTTCAGCAAATAGCCGACGTGGCTGGTATTGGCGGTCAGCAGGTCAGCGGCATACCGCTCCTCGACATACTGCGAAAGCACGAGCACGGCGACGTCGGGCCACTGGCGCCGTATCACGAGGGCGGCCCTGATTCCCTCGTCGGTGTGGGTAGGCGGCATCCGGACGTCGACGATCACCGCGTCGGGCCGGTGCTCTGGTACCGCCGCCAGAAGTTCTTCCGCGTCGGCCACCGCGGCGACGACCTCGATGTCGGCGGCCGCGAGCACCCTGATGAGCCCGGCCCTGAGCAGCACCGAGTCCTCGGCGATCACGACCCGCACGGCAACTCCACGGCGACCACGGTCGGGCCGCCAGGCGGGCTGTCGATGCGCAGGCTGCCGTCAACTGACCTGGCCCGCTGCGCGAGGCTGGCCAGGCCCGTCCCGCGGGACGGATCGGCACCGCCAACCCCGTCGTCGGTGACCAGGACGTGCAGCCGCTCGCCGTCTCGGCGGACGTCGATCGTGGCCTGCCGAGCCCCGGCGTGCCTGGCTATGTTGGCCAGGCACTCGGAGACGACGAAGTAGGCGACCGCTTCGACGGTGGGTGATGCGCGTTCCTGCATTTGCACGGTGAGGCGGACCGGCAATGGGGCCCGCGCGGCAATGCCGGAGAGGGCGGCATCGAGCCCCCGGTCGTCGAGTACCGCGGGGTGCAGTCCGCGGACCAGGTTGCGCAACTCGGCCAGCGCCTCTTTCGCCTCGTCGTGAGCCTCGGTGATGACCTGCCTGGCCTCGTCCGGCAGGTCGGTCAGGCTTTCCCTGGCGATGCCCAGGTTCATAGCCAGGGAGACCAGCCGCTGCTGGGCGCCATCGTGCAGATCTCGCTCTATCCGCCGCCGCTCCGCGTCGGCCGCGTCGACCACGCCGGCCCGGCTCTGCGACAACGTCTCGACCCGGCGCTCAAGCTCGGCCGATCGGTTCGGCCCAAGCAGCGCGGTCATCGCCAGCCGATCGAGCCAGGCCACCAGGGCGGCCGCCCCGGGCGTCAGGAGGAGCAGGGCCGCCCCGGCCACGGTCGCCATGGTCTTGGCCTTCGGCGCCGCCGACACGGCGATGCCAGCTAGCCCCGGCACGTGCACGTAGGCGTAGGTGGCGGCCAGTTCGAGCCCGCCACCCAGCATCAGAAGCACCAGCAGGCCGCCCACGGCCAGGGCCGGGCCGATCACGAGGTGGTAGGCGAGTTGCCGCCAGGTGGCCTCGGACCTGAGCGACGCCCAGATGCGCCGCGGCAGCGACCCGCCCGGCGCCGCTGGCGCTGGCGCTGGCGGTATGTCGATCCCGAGCAGTGACCAGCACCGATGCCGCTCGACGAACGTGAGCGGCACTCGCACAAGGAACGCGAGAACTGCCGAGATCGTCAGCGCCAGCAGCACCATCCAGAAGCTGACCGGGACGAACTGGGGTATCAGCCACGGCAGCGCCACCGCGGCCAGGCCCGCGAGCTGCACGGGGATGCCGGAGATCGCCAGGACGAAGTTCCTGACCATTCGCGCTAGCCACCGCCGCGGCGCGCGCGCCGGGCGGCCGGTGCGCCGCCCAGCGGCCACGGTTGCCACCTAGACACCGTACGTGCTGCCGGGAGCGCCCCACCATCCAGCAGAGATGAGGGTCCGAGCTGTAGCTAGCACCACCATCGATTCGGAATTCCGCGCTACTGCGGGCCGCGGCCGCAACCGGGAGGCTCGTTGCGGTGCCTGCAAGGGGCAGGCCCGGAAGGAGCGAGGAGATGCTAACCGCGGTGTCTGACCAACTCAGAGCCGAGTCGGGATCAATCGCCGCAGGAACATGCCCGACGTTGTGGCCCTGGTCATACCGGATCGCCGGAGCCAGTTCGTGGTGGCCGGCAGTCGAGGTGTACGAGGCCGACAGCCTGCTCGACGTGGTGGCCAGCACCCGGATCGCCGCCCAACTGTTGCGCGGCGCCAGGATGGCCCGCTCGGCTGACGGCGGGCGTGCGTTCGCGTGGGGCCGGCTGCCCCTCAGCGGGGACGTCATGTCGGTTGAGTTCAGTCGCGGGCGGGTGCGGAAGTCCCGCCACAGCGCCCCCGTGGTGAGGGCGACCGTGGCGGGAGCGACCGTGGCGGGAGCGACCGTGGGGGGAGCGACCGTGGGGGGAGCGACCGTGGTCGAGGCAGCGAGCTGGTGCTGGCTAGCGGTGGCAGACGGGCCCTATGACGCGGTGACCGTGCGCTGCGGCGGGATGGCGATCCGGTCGCGGCTGAGGGCGAGCAGGCCATGACCTGCGGCGTGTGTTCACCGGCCGACGCGCCGGCTGGCGCGCAGCAGGCTGCCCGCCTCGCCGC